>JAEEIA010000024.1 GCA_016281125.1 Oscillospiraceae bacterium
AGGCTCTTAAACGCAGGGGAATTTCGCCGACTGCGGACGGCGACCAGAGGCTCCTCGCCTCTGGCCTCTCGCAAAATTTTGAAAAAGTTTGATCAAAACTTTTATTGCGCTGAAAACAAGCGCCGACCAATTTGGTCAGCGCCTGCCTATCCTTATTTCGGGATTCCAAAGGGACAGTGTCCCTTTGGCAGGGGATTGGGGGCGGAGCCCCCATTATAAATCCATCGGAGATACCGCCTCACGCGTTCCAGCTTGCGATAGATTCCAGCACCTTGGCGAGCTTTTCCTTTGCCTTTGCGAGCTTCTCGCGCTCATTCTGGATCAGCTGCGCAGGCGCCTTTTCGCAGAATCCCGGATTGTTCAGCTTCTTCTGAATAATCTCGATGTCATTCCGCGCCTTGGCCTCCTCCTTCGCCAGACGTGCAAGCTCCTTGTCCTTATCGACCAGCTCCTCCATCGGAATGAAGATGCGGGCACAGTCGGTCACAGCCGTCAGCGCATTCTTGAACTTATAATCCTGACCGAATTCCAGCTCAGACGCGCCGACCATATTCTCAAAGAAGATGCTGTTTGCAGAGAAAAGGTCAACCTCCAGCGTTTCAAAGAACATCTTTGCCTTGACGGAGTTCGGCACGTTCAGCTCGGTGCGGCTCATGCGGACGGCCTTGATCGCGGCAATGACCTTTTCAAAGTCGTTTGCTGCGGCAGAGAAGTCCAGCTCCGCCTGATAGGTCGGGAATTCCTCCAGAATGATCATGCTCTCGCCGTCGGTCAGCACCTGCCAGATCTCCTCGGTGATGAACGGCATGAACGGATGCAGCAGCTTGAGCATACCGCGCAGCACCCACACGAGCACCTGCTCCGCGGAGGACTTTGCCTCGCCGCCTGCGCGCATTCTCGGCTTGGTCAGCTCGATATACCAGTCACAGTACACATCCCAGATGAAGTCATACAGCTTTGAAGATGCAACGCCGAGCTCGAAGTGATCGAGATTTTCGTTGACGTCCTTTGCCAGCTGATTGAACTTGGAAACGACCCACTGATCCTCCATGCGGAGATTCTCCGGCAGTCCCTTGAAGCGGAAATCGTTCGGCAAGTTCATCATGACGAAGCGGGAAGCGTTCCACAGCTTGTTTGCGAAGTTGCGCGATGCCTTGACCTTGTCGTCCGTGAAGCGCATGTCGTTTCCGGGAGAGTTGCCCGTTGCGAGCATAAAGCGCAGTGCGTCCGCGCCGTAGGTGTCGATGATCTCCAGCGGATCAATGCCGTTGCCGAGCGACTTGGACATCTTTCTGCCCTGTGCATCGCGGACAAGGCCGTGAATCAGCACATGCTTGAACGGAATCTCGTCCATGTTCTCCATACCGGCGACGATCATTCTGGAAACCCAGAACGTGATGATGTCATAACCGGTGACGAGCGTATCCGTCGGATAGAAATACTGGAGATCGTCGGTCTTTTCCGGCCAGCCGAGCGTAGAGAACGGCCACAGTGCCGAGGAGAACCAGGTATCCAGCGAATCCGGATCCTGACGCATCGGTTTGCCGCACTTCGGGCAGACCGCGGAGCTTTCCTTCGTGACGGTCAGCTCGCCGCAGTCGTCGCAGTAGAATGCCGGAATCTGATGTCCCCACCACAGCTGACGGGAGATGCACCAGTCACGGATATCCTCCATCCAGTTGAAATAGAGCTTATCGAAGCGCTCCGGCACAAACTTGATGCGGCCGTCGCGCACAGCCTCGATGGCCGGCTTTGCGAGCTCGTCCATCTTGACGAACCACTGGAGCGACACGCGCGGCTCGACGGTCGTGCCGCAGCGGTAGCAGGTGCCGACGTTGTGGACATGCGGCTCGGTCTTGACGAGGAAGCCGCCCTCTTTCAGATCCTCCAGGATAGCCTTTCTGGCCTCGTAGCGGTCCATGCCTGCATACTTCGGATAATCCTCGGTAATCTTCGCATCATCGGTCATGACGTTGAGCACCGGCAGATTATGCCGCTGACCGACCATAAAGTCGTTGGGGTCATGTGCCGGGGTGATCTTCACGACGCCGGTTCCGAAATCCATATCGACATAGCTGTCCGCAACAACCGGGATTTCTCTGCCGACCAGCGGGAGAATGACGGTCTTGCCGACGGCATTCTTGTAGCGCTCGTCCTTCGGGTTGACCGCGATTGCGGTATCGCCGAGCAGCGTTTCCGGACGCGTCGTCGCCAGGAACATGTAGCCGGAGCCGTCCGAGAACGGATAACGCAGATGCCAGAAGCAGCCCTCCTGCTCCTCGTAGGTGACCTCCGCATTGGAGATCGAGGTCAGGCATTTCGGGCACCAGTTGATGATGCGCTCGCCGCGGTAGATATAGCCTTTTTCATAATAGTTGATGAACACTTCCTTGACGGCTTCCGAGCAGCCCTCGTCCATCGTGAAGCGCTCGCGCTCCCAGTCGCAGGAGGAACCGAGCTTCATCAGCTGCTGGTCGATTCTGCCCGCATACTGCTCCTTCCACGCCCATGCGCGCTTCATGAAGCCTTCTCTGCCGAGGTCTGCCTTGGTCAGACCTTCCTTGCGCATCGCCTCAACGATTTTTGCCTCTGTCGCAATGGCAGCGTGGTCGGTGCCCGGCAGCCAGAGCGTGCTGTAACCGCTCATGCGCTTCCAGCGGATCAGGATGTCCTGGAGCGTTTCATCCAGTGCGTGACCCATGTGCAGCTGACCAGTGACATTCGGGGGCGGAATCACAATCGTATACGGGATCTTCTTGGGATCGGTTTCCGCATGGAAG
Organism: Oscillospiraceae bacterium; assembly: GCA_016281125.1. Taxonomy (GTDB): domain Bacteria; phylum Bacillota; class Clostridia; order Oscillospirales; family Ruminococcaceae; genus Firm-04. The sequence goes on from JAEEIA010000024.1 coordinate 2,781, forward strand.
CAGCGCTTTCTCATCCACTGCTGATAGATGCGGTCCTCAAAGGTACTGGGGTCGTAGTTCTTTGCGAGTTCCTTCAAAATAATCAGCTCCTTTTCCTTGTTGTGCGCCGGAACATGAAAAACGCCCCGAACGCAATTTCCGATCTGCGTTCAGGGCGAATAAATCTGATGTTATCCGCGGTACCACCTGAATTCAGCGATCACAGCGCGGGCTGCGGTCTGCTACACTCTTTCCGGCAGCGCATACCGGTTCCGGTACGGTACTGCCTGTCCGTTCACGGCGGACAACCCGTCAGACGGTTCTCCTGCAAGGCTTTCCCGTCTGCTGCTCGGAACGCGACTTCGATGCCGCAGCGGAAGCACTTTCACCGGCCGTGCTTTCTCTGTGCCGCTGTTGGGGCATGTACTACTCGTTCGTCATGGCATTTCAAGACAGCTTTATTATATCAGGCATTTTGCGAATCGTCAAGTCCTTTGCAGATTTTCAGCGTTTTGCACAATCTGTCAGTCAAAATAGAACAGATCCTCAAATTTCATGTCCAGTGCGATGCAGAGGATCAGCGCCAGCTTGGCGGTCGGCTGGAACTGTCCGGTTTCCAGCGAGCTGATCGTATTGCGCGAAACGCCGACGATCTGCGCAAGCTGCGCCTGCGAAAGTCCCCGTGCGCTGCGCGCCTCCTTCAGCCGGTTTTTCAGAACAAGCGAATCATCCATTAAACCAGCCCCGCTTTCAGATCTCTGAACAGGACATAGACCATTTCCGCAGCAAAACCGGTCATCAGCAGGCCGAACATAAGCCAGACCGCGCTCCAGTCTGACACAACCCCGCGCCGCTTTCCGGCGATATACCGCACGATCCCGAAAATCGCATTATAGCAGCAGAACATGATCTGAAAAAAAGTGCCTCTGCAACCTTCAAACATAAACGACGCAATCAGGTTGACCGTTGCGCAGAGCAGCAGCATGCCTGCGCCTGCAATGCCGTGCGCCTTGCTCTGCACTTCCAGCCCGGCAATGTCCATGCCCTTGTTTTCTTTCCGTGCTTTTTCAAGTATTTCATCTTTGTTCATAATGCGCCTCCTGATCCGAGCAGATACCGGATGTAATGAATCGCTGCAAAGACCATGATCACGCCGAACAGCAGCGTCATGCCGATTTCAAACGGCTTCCGCTTTTTGATTGCCTGCCGCAGAAATGTGCCGAAATCCATTGCAAAAACCACAACGACCAGTGCGCCGGATTCATCATCATGGCCGGTCGCAAATTGCAGAATCATCATAATCGGTGCGGCGATGACCGCTGCAATGAACGCTGCCTGCCAGTTTTTGCGACGTTCGGTCTGCTCTGCAAGATCGTGACCCTTGTTTTCTTTCCGTGCTTTTTCGAGAATATCCTCTTTATTCATGGTGTGCCCCTTTCTCTGTCATGCCGTTCCGTTCATCAGATTCCGGAACATCACCCGCACGGCCTCCACCGTCATCACCGTCATGATCATGCCGTACAGCAGATACCCGACGTTCAGCGCCGTATGCGTTTTCTTTCTGCCGAGGATAAAATGGACAATGCCGTGGACGGCGAAATAGCCGAAAAACATCACCCAGAATTCCGGAAAGCTCCGGCGGAAGTACATCTGACAGTACCAGTTCAGCACTGCGCCGGCCATCAGCATCCCCAAACCGGCAAATGCCCTTGCACGGCTCTGAACAGCAACCTCAGCCACATCCGCGCCCTTGTTTTCTTTCCGTGCCTTCGCAAGAATTTCGTCCTTGTTCATAATCCGCCTCCTGTCTGCGGGAGAATCACCATTTTTTCATGTCCCCTGTGATCAGTCCGTGATATAGCCGGATCAGTGCCAGCACGGTCATCACCGCCATGAAAAGACCGTATGCCAGCCACAAGCCGCCGCGTTCATTCCGGCCGTTCTTTTTGTTCAGGATAAACTGAACAATGCCCATGACCGCCCAGTAGCAGAAAAACATCACCCAGAATTCCGGCAGACTGCGGTCAAATACGACCTCACCGATCAGATTCATCACCGCGCCGGCCGTCAGCGTGATTCCGCCGGCAAAGCTCTTCGCCTTGCTCTGGATTTCCAGATCCGCGACGTCTTTTCCCTTGTTCTCCTGTCTTGCCTTTGCAAGAATTTCGTCCTTGTTCATAATCTGCCTCCTTTTGTCAGCCGCAGGATGCCAAGTTCACTTGGCATCTCCGTTGTGCATATTATAGCACTGCCAAGTGTACTTGTCAAGATGCTTGCCAAGTTTTCTTTGCAAATCGGATAGCTGCACAATTACTCCACATCCAAAGCACTCCGGATTATGCAATTCTTACAGCATCAACCCCGCTGCTCCGAAAACAGGACGCCCGGCTGTTGACAAAATCCGCCGTTTGTGGTACGATATAGAGGATCATTCTGATTATAAAGGAGGTTTTCAACATGACACTGATGACATTCCTGGCTTCTCTGCCGCTCGGTGACGACACGCCGATTATGCTTTACTGCATCCTCGGACTGCTTGCAGTCGGCCTCATTATTGCAATGGTTCTGATGGGCAAAAAGGGCAAGCAGGATCCGGACAATACCAAGTCTGACAAGCGTGATCCGAAATGACCGGCGGGCTTCTCGCACTGACCTTTGACGACGGGCCGGATCCGGAAATCACGCCGCAGCTGCTCGATATTCTGGAGCAATACCATGTGCCGGCAACCTTCTTCCTGCTCGGCTGCCGGATCACGTCGGAAACGACGCCGATTCTCCAGCGCGCCGTCATGCTCGGCTGTGAAATGTGCAATCATTCCTACTCGCATCCGTATCTGACCGTGCTCACGCCCCGGCAGATCACACAGGAGGTTTCATCCGCGACGCAGCGCATCATTCTGACAACAGGGCAGACCCCGCGCTTCTTTCGACCGCCGTATCTGGCTGTCAGGGAGGACATGTTCCCGCTGATTTCCATGCCGTTCATCGGCGGATACGGCGTCCGCGATTACGACGAATCCGTATCGGAATCCGAACGGTACAGCGGCGTCATGCGGATTGCAAAGGACGGCCGGATCATTCTGCTGCACGATTTTGCAGAAAATACCAAGACGGTCGGCGCTGTGAAGCGGCTCGTGCCGGATCTGCTGGCAAGAGGCTTCCGCTTCGTGACGGTTTCACAGCTGTTTCAGGAAAAGGGCGTCACGCCCAGCAATGAAGACCGCATCATTTATTCGTATCCCGGGCAGACGGCCATGTATGCACCGGATGCAACATAACACAAAAAAGCACCGTTTCCGATTGGAAACGGTGCTTTCGTATTGATTCGCTTTGATCAGCCGATCGGGGTGAATTCCGGATCATCACCGACGACGCCGGAGGCCGTGATCACGTCCTCAGCCTCGAATGCAACGATCTGAAGCTCAGCATCTGTGTACTTTTCCATAGTTTCACCTTCTTTCCGTTTTCGCAAGATCACTGGCCTTCAACGTATGCCTTGACCTTGAGATAGTAGTTGTACATTGCTTTCATTTCCTTGCCCAGTGCGCTGTCATCGCAGTGTGCTGCTGCATAGTCCAGTGCGCTGTGGCTGAAGCTGATGTCGCCGTCAGCAGTCGAAACAATGATCTCGTTCACCTTCGTGACGTCCATCGCCTTGACCGGGTCCGCATCAACGTAGTACATCTTCAGCTTGGTATCATACTTTGCTTCCTGTTCAGCGCCGTTCACGATGAAGGTCACGCCTTCCAGGGAAGCTGCGGTGAAGTAGTAACGGGTGACGATCTGGTCGCGCATACCGAGTGCAGCGCCCTGATATTTCACACCGCCGACTGTTTCTTCCGGACGGATAAATTCACCGCTCTCCGGAATGGTGATGTCAGCCAGATCAAGCTCACGGCCTGCATTTGCGAGATTATCGGTGTTCAGATTATGCTGGGTCTGTGCGTAGCCGCCCAGGTTCAGCAGTGCGATCAGTGCGTCGTCCAGTGCCGCGCTCTGTGCGCCGATCATACGGTCGCAGTAAGCGACAACAGAACCGATGCCCTCAGAAACTGCTTCTTCGCTTTCGGAAACGTACAGCTTTGCGGTGACGTCGACCGCCAGCTCCGGAACGGACAGCGGGCAATCGAAGATGTAATGCTTGGTGCCGAGGTAGTTGATCGTCTTGCCGGTGTCGATGTCCGCGCGGACGGTCTTCTCCTCGCCGTAGTGGTCGTAGGTGAACTCAACATATGCGCCCTCGGTCAGCTCATCGCTGATGTTGGCAAAGAAGCGCAGGATGATGTTCTCCTTGAAGCCGACCTGGTTCGGGTTGATCAGCTCAGCCTTCAGTGCCGGGTCTTCCACGGTTTCTCTGCTCAGCACCTCGCCGCAGTGCGTGCAGCGGACGACCACGTCATGGGAGCCCGGAGATGTCAGCGTCGGAGCGATCACGTTCTCGATCGTCGGCTCGCCCGGTTCATGTCCCAGCATAGAACCCGAATCCATAATGATTCTGAAATCAGACTGGTCGCCGTAGGTTGCGGTGTAAACGGTGAAGCCGTCAGAGGTGCAGGTTGCCGGAGTTGCATCGGAGCTCATTTCTGCTGCGACCAGCGTGGTTGCATCGCAGTCCTTGCACTTGAGCTCGACCTGTGCAGAGGTGCTGTCCGCTGCCCAGACGAATCTGACGAACTCGGTGAACTCGTGCTCCAGCTGAGAGCCAGCATCGTAAACGGTACGGAAATCAGAATTCTCTTCGTAGGTTGCGGTGTAAACGGTGTAGCCGTCAGAGGTGCAGGTTGCCGGGGTGTAGTCGGAGCTCATGCTTGCAGCGACCAGCGTGGTTGCGTCGCAGTCCTTGCACTTCAGCTCGACCTGTGCAGACTTGTTGTCCGCTGCCCAGACGAATCTGACGAACTCGGTGAACTCGTGCTCCTCTGTCGGGATCTCTTCCGTCTTGGTGTCAGTATAGGTCTTGCCCTCGTACACAGCGGTTGCGGTGTAGGTACGGACACCGGCCGTGGTGCAGGTCGGCTGCTTGGTCACAGCACTGGTGATGGTGACAGCGTCGCCGCTGAGCGTGACGGTCTTTGTGCAGCCCTCGCGTGTGCAGGCGATCTCCACCTGTGCGCTCTCAACGCCGTTCCATGTCCAGGTGCCTTCCTCAGACCATACATGGCCGAGTGCAGCCTCTCCCTCAACAGTTTCCGGCTCAGATTCCACATCGCCGTAATATGCGACATAGACAGTATAGCCCGGATTTTCGCAGGTCGGAGCGACCACGGTGCTCTCAATGCGGTCTGCCTGTACGGTCTTGGTTGCGCCGCAGCCATTGTTCGGGCAGCGCAGCGTCACAGTTGCAGCGGTGTGGTTCTCATTCCAGGTAAAGCCGCTGACCTGATAGTTGTGCGCATATTTTGCCAGCTTGGAAGTGTGATCTTCGCTGCCTTCATAGCGGAGCACCAGGTTGCTGTCCGGTTCAGACCAGGTTGCAATATAATGTCTGGTACCCTCCTTGTAACAGGTCGGCTGCGGATCATCAATATAGGAAATATTTGCATCTTCGGTCTTTTCAACCTTGCGGTGCGTATCCGGATCAATGCGTTCCAGCGTCACCTTGCAGGTCCAGGACTGATCAGAATGCTGCTTCCACTTCCAGCCGTTCTTCTTTGCCTTCCAGGTATACGGATCCTGCATCAGCAGAAGATACTCTTCGTATGCGTCGATCAGGCTCTGCTTGATCTGATCCTTATACGGGCTGAAGTTGTCCTGGAGCAGAATGTCGATCATCTGTTCGATCGACAGCTGGGTACCGTCAACCTTGTTAATGTTGTGCAGTGCATTGTAGAGGAATTCGCCGGTCAGATCCAGCTCCTCCAGCTGATTGCAGCCTGCGACAGCTCTTCTGACATGGTCGATCGCATCATGAGCAGTCCAGTTTCTCTTACCGGTGTTCTGACCGGTCAGCATGCTCAGATCAATCTTTTTCAGGGAAGAACAGCCGTTGAACATGTTCTCAACATAGTCCACATTGCCGGTATTGATCATGCCGGACAGATCGACATCAGTCAGCTTAGTCAGTCCCTTGAATGCGGAGCCGAAGTTGTAGACATTGGATGCATCAACCTCTGCGACGATCTTGAAGGACTCCAGGTTGACGAACTTGGTGAACATGCTCTCCCAGGTCTGCGGGAGCACTGCACCGGCGTCGATGACGATGTGCTTGACATCATCCGGCTGGATGTAATTCCAGTTGAGCCAAGTGCCCATGTTCACATTGAAGCTCAGCGGATCCGGATCCGGAGTGCCGACGACGTCGCCGACATTGGAGATACCCTGCTTGATGGTCAGCGTCTTTGTTTCATTGTCCCACTCATAATCGACGTTTTTGTTGCCCATCAGGGATGCTGCATCGACCTCAATGGAAGCCGGTGCCAACGGAAGTCTGACCTGTGCCGGTGCAATCAGATTGCCCGTGACGGTCAGGACTGCTAAGATGCCGGCAACGGACCGGCGGAACGAATGCTTTTTGCTCATTTTTCAACCTCCTAAAAAGTATCCTGAATTACTTCTCCGATCGGCACGGCATATTCAGAAACACAGCGTCCCACAATTCGCTCCGTTCCACTGCCGTACAAATCTGTACGGTATGCTTCCGATGTGCGGCAGACCCCACAATCTGCCGTGCGTTCACATACCGTACCAAACATGATTATAGCATGATTTTCCTGCGCTGTCAACAATTTCCAAAAACATATTTATCTTTTCAGTCTTTTCTGCATTTTCGTCAGTTTTATTCCAAAAGATCCGGCGGTTTTCAACAAATTGACATGTACCGTTTCCGTGCCGGACAGCTTCGTTCATTCCCCGCCAAGCAGCGCCTCCAGCTCCTCCCGCTTCTGCGCCGTATTCGCAAGATGCAGCGGTTTCAGCTGGTTGTCCGAGCTGCCCTTATCGGCACAGGCCTCGTGGTACAGCGTATTGATCGGCAGATTGGTCAGCCGGAGCTTCAGCATACCGAGGCCGCCGCCCTGGCGCTCAAAGCCGTAGGCATGGTTCTGCTCGGAGAGGTGCCGGTCGAGCACCTCCGCATAGCCCGAAGTATCCGTGCCGCCGATGCCCTGATGATCCTCGATGACCGCCGCATAGCACGGTTCGCCGTCGTTCATGTCGATATAGAAGCAGAAGTCGTCCACATGGCAGCCGGTTTCCTCCGCAAAGGCTCTCACCGCCGCCTGCGCCGCCGCCTCGCTGGTCTTTTCCCCGACCGCGTTCAGCAGCTGATTCCGGCGGTAGGAGAATGCCACAACGGGGCACTTTCCGCGGTATTCCGTCACCTTTACGACGTCCTTGATGCAGTAGCGGTACAGCCCCGCGTCATTCGTCACGATCATCTCGTATTCCCTGCCGACCTCCAGCTCGTCGATCAGGCAGGTTTTGCCGTCCTCCGAGCCGACGGGCAGGAACTCATAAAACACGCTGTCCGGGAGCAGCAGGAACTGATCCCTGTTCGGCTCAAAGCAGACCGCAAACAGTCCCTCCGACGCGCCGTAGATGCCGAAATCAAACGGAATATCCCCGGCATACTTCCGCATCTCGCCGACATAGATCGAAAAATCCGCCGAGCCGATGCCGCTGATAAAGCTGCACGATTTCCAGATGCGCGGAATGATCGGCGTGTCAAAGCCCTTTTCAAATTCCTGTTTCAGAAAATCCGCGCGCGCAGGATCCGCATGAAGCCGCTGTTCCAGCCGCTCGCGCATTTCATCGGAAACCTGCACGTTCCGGCTGATCGTTCCGGTGCGGATGTCCTCCACGAGCTGCTCCCAGCGGTCACGGATCAGCCTCATGATCTCCACATATGTGGACATATACGCACCGGCGATATAGAGCAGGTCATGCTCCGCGAGTGCAAACAGCGTTTTCAGATACTTGGTATCCATTTTCTCGCTGACCTGCATGATCTCCGGCGGCGAAGAAAACGCGACGGTCGTAAAGCAGAGCACGTCCTTGATCGCCAGCGTGGAAACCGCGCCGACATTGTTCCACTTTTTGCGCTTGCGGGTTTCCAGCGTCAGAAAGCCCTTTTCACAGGGAAAGGGCTTTCCGGTTGTTTTTTTATAATGCCTGTCCATAACCGCAAGCAGCCGGAACGCCGCCATATCCGCAAAGCGCTTTTTCGTCATCTCCGAAACCGGGATTCGCTTGGAATCGCCGGTGGTACCGGAGGTCACAGCAAAAAACGTGATCGGATAATTCGTGAGGACGCCGGTTTCGCCGCCCTCCAGCATCCGCTTGATGCGGTCATAATAAAACATGTATTCAGTCAGCGGAATCCGCTCCCGGAAGCTCTGAACATCACGGATACTGTCCAGCTTCCATTCCCGGCCGAGCTCCGTATCCGCATTGCGTTTCAGGATGTTCAGCAGCGTCTGCTCATTGATGCGGCGCGCATCGAGCGTCTGCCGTTCCAGCCGCCGCAGCATGATCCGGCCGCGCAGCGTCTTTGCGCGCAGGGCACTCCGGTAGATCACACGGCCGATTGCTTTACTCACACTCATATAATCTCTCTGCCTCTTCCTTCAACAGTATCATTCTTTCTATCAGCTCCGGAATCTCCATGGAAAAGCTGACCCGCGCCACAATATGCCGCGGATCCTGCATGCCCATTGCACGCCCAGGCAGCAGCTTCAGCTGGTACCGGTGATAGAGATACCGGATCAGGGAAAGGTCGTCCGTCACCGTGATGCCGTCGCAGGTCTTTCCCGCCAGCGCCCGGAAATCCAGCAGCGCAAAAAAACCCGCCTCCGGCACACAGCCCGGCAGAATCCGCATGCCGCGCGTGCCGCGCAGAAGCTCCGCCGTTTCCGCCTCGCTTCTGCCCGCTGCAATCAGCGCCCGCGTGCGGGGCTGCTCCGGTTCCGGCACGGTATCCAGTCCGTCCGCGATGCAGCGCACAATGTTCAGCCGTTCGCGGTATCCCGCCATGATCTGCGAAAAATACGCCTCATACGCCTGCCGGTTTTCCGCGCCTGCGTTATAAACAGCGGCCAGCACCTTCATATTCAGATAGGACGTGGAATCCGTGTTCCATGCGATATAATTGCGCACGCCCGCAATAATGATCTCATTCGCAACGATAATGCCCGCACGCAGTCCCGCAGCGCCGTAAGCCTTGGAGATGCCGAGCAGCGACACCACATTGGAGTGGTCGCCGTCAAGCGAAGCCATCGGAACGGCCGGATTCTCACGGTCGTATCCGAGGTCGCGGTAAATCAGATCGTCGATATACAGCACGCCCTCTGCGCGGCAGATATCCAGGATCTCCTGCATCCGGGCGGTGTCGTTCTTTCCCATGACGCGGCCGGTCGGGTTGCAGGGGTTGGACTGGAAGAACGCGACCACACGGGGCGTATGCGTTTCCGTTTTGTGCGGTGCGTGCAGAAGCTCCGCATTCAGCTCGCGGATGCGCGCTTTCAGCGCGGAAGGACTGATCTGCCAGTCATCCTCCTCGCGGAGCTGCAAAAACTTCGTGATGCCGCCCTCGCGCTCCGGGATAAAGGCAAAAATGCCGTAGGTCGGCGCCGTGAACAGCACCACGTCGCCCGGCTGCACAATCAGCTTGATCAGCGCGGCAAAGGCATGCGTTGTGGAAAACGCAAAGCCGACATTCTCCTCATGCATCTCCCCGCAGAAGCCGATCTGTTTCAGATATTCGAGAATCTGATCCTTGCATTCCGGGTCGCCGTTGCGCAGCGGATATTTTGAGAGCTCCGGCGTTTCGCACATCCGCCGCACAGCTTCCCGCGCGGGCGGGTACATCGCGCCGTACAGCGGATTGCCCGTTGCAAGAGAGTTTTCATGTTCCGTCAGATAGACGTCATGCGGGGCGCTGATTCCGAATTCAAAGAAATCATAGCCCTGCTTGACGCGAAAAAGCTCCGGACAGAACGGGGTTCCGTCCGGCCGCGTGCCGCAGTCCGTGAACGTCACGGCATTGACTGTCAGCTCCCTGTGAAACCGGCAGATCCGCTCCGTTGCAGCAGAAAAGCGATCTCTGATATTCATTTGCAATACCCTTTCATTCATGTTCTGTTTCTTTCGCAAAAGAAAACCACATTTCTGTCATAGTAAAATGCAAATCGCACCGCCCGGCAGGGCGTGCACGTTCACTGCCGGGGAAGGCAGTAAGCTGAGATCGCTGAAATGCGAGTGATATTGAATTAAGCTGTAAGTCCGGCGTATTCAGCCGGCGCTGTCCCGCAGCGCTTCATAGAACGCAAACGGTACGCAAAGGCTGCCCTTTCCGGTACCGAGCGCGATGTCCGGCTTCACGCTGCCGTGAAAATCCGAGCCGCCGCTTTGCTTCAGTCCGAAGCGTTCAGCCAGCGCAGCCGCCTGCGCGGATGTCGCTGCATCAAATTCGCTGTACTGTGTTTCAATCGCGTCCAGGCCGCGCCGTTTCGCTTCCGGGAGAAATGCCGTCAGCGCGTCCGCATCCAGATTCAGAAACGGGTGCGCCAGCACGGCCGCGCCGCCGTTTTCCTTGATGAACGCGACGGTTTCCAGCGCATCGGGGCGCCGGGGCGGCATATAGAGCCCGCCATCCTCATGCAGAATCTGCGCAAAGGCTGCGTGCCGGTCTTTGACATAGCCCTTCTGCACCAGAACCCCCGCGACATGCGCGCGGTTGAAGGTCGCCGCATCCGGTGCGGCGGCATCGGCTTCTTCATAGGTGATGTCATAGCCCGCAGCGCGCAGATTATCAATCAGCTGTTCATTGCTCCGGAGCTTGTTGGTCAGAAGCTGTCCGACATACTGCCGGATCTCCGGCCATGCGCGCTCCGGCAGGAACAGCCCGACAATGTGCAGCTCCGTTCTGCCGTAATCGGTCGAGAACTCGCAGCCGGGAACGGTCAGCACACTGCTTTCCGCACCGGCATCCAGAAATGCACGCAGTCCGTTCACCGTATTGTGATCGGTCAGCGCGACCGCAGACAGCCCGGTCTGCTCCGCCAGCTTCACCAGCGCCGCGGGCGTCAGGGTGCCGTCCGAAAAGGTCGAATGTGTGTGCAGATCACAGGTCTTCACAGCAGCTGCTCCTTCCGTTTTTTCAAATACTTTTATATTATATCATAATATTTTGTTAAATTCAATGGGCATTCCGGGGGATAAATACGCGGATTTACAGCAATCCCCTGCACCGCAGGGTGCAGGGGATCTTCCGCGTTATTTCTCTGCCAGATCTTCCGCAGTGATCTGCTTTGCGATGTAGCGCAGAATCAGCGCCACATCTTCTCCGCCGACCGCGCCGTCATGCGTCACGTCCGCATTCGTCTTTCCGGCATCGGTCAGGCTCGCTGTTGCATCCGCAACCGCGAATCTGCTGATGAGCACGCAGTCCGCAACATCGACACTGCCGTCGCAGGTGGCGTCGCCCCACAGAATCTTGCCGGACGGTGCCGCCGTCGTCTTTGCAGGCGCCGCTGTGGTCTGGACAGGTGCCGCGGTCGTCTTTGCGGGCGTGGTGCCCGGCACCGCGCTGCTGTTTGTGATCTCGCCGTAGACAATGCCGCAGCCGACCGTGGACATATACACCTTGCCGAACTGGCTCATGTCACCGACGAGGAAATTGCCGTTGCCGGTGCCGCCGTAGAGATGCTCCGTATTGATGCAGACCCATGTTTTGCCCGCATCCGTGGAGCGGTAAATGCCCTCCGGATCGCTTTCCAGCGGCTTGCCGTACATGTACAGCGTATTGACGCCGCCCTTCTTTTCCGGTGCGCCGTAGCCGACGGTCTTGCAGTAGCTGACGCCGTCGATCTTTTCCACCGTCACCTTGCCGCTCTTGACGGATGCGTGATACAGGCCGTACCAGCCGCCGCCGAGAATCAGCTCGCCCTTGCCGAGATACGCGATGCGTCCGGCGCTGTCGCACTGATCGTACATGCAAACGTCTGTGGAGGTAAAGGTCTTGCCGCCGTCGGTGCTGACGCAGAATTTATACTGCGCATCCTCTGCGGTCGGCGCGTCCTTGGAATAATGCCACGAGGAATTGAAATAGGTCGCATAGGCATAAACCGTGTTCGGATCATCCGGCTCAATCAGCAGCATGGTCGGCTTGGAGCCGTACTGTGACGGAATGCCCGCACACTTGTTCCATGTGCCGCCGAAGTCATCGCTGTAAGCGACATCGCCGCTGTCCTTGCTCGTATTGAAGATGCGGTACTTGCCGCCGCCGAGCTCTGCGATGGCCGCCTTGCCGCCCTTTGCAGCTGGCGTCATGCCCTTCCAGGTCTTGCCGCGGTCAAGGGTGTAATACGCCGCGGCGGTATTGTTCGTATCGCCCTCCGCGATGCGCACCCAGACGTCCGTATTCTGCGGGCAGACCGCGATTGCGGACGTGCTGCCCATATTCGGCTGATACTGCTCGCCGACGACGTCCACGGCGGTGTGCCGGAAGCCGTCGTAGTCACCGATTGCGGAGAGGTTTAGGCCGTCCGGCGTGGATGCGAAGTCCAGCGCCACGACCTCCTCAATGCCGTTCGGGTGGAACGTGAACTTCGGAATCTTTCCGGCATCGGTGCTCCAGAGGTTTTCGCAGATGAAAACGCCGTTGCCGGAGGTGATGAACATTCTGTCCGGATTGCGCGGATCGGTCACGACCGTGCCGGACCAGTGAATCGCCTTTTCGCGGATCCACGAGAAGCCGCCGTCCTGGAGATACTCCGCGATAAGCGGGCCGCCCCAGCCGTCCTGCTTGCCCGGCGTGATGTTCTGCCAGGTCTTGCCGCCGTCCAGCGAACGGTAATACTGATCGCCCCAGCAGGCGCCGTGCTCGTCCGTCCATGCTTCCCAGAGCTGATCCTCCCACTTGCCGCAGGTGCCTGCAATCAGGTGATCCGGATTTTCCGGATCCGCCCAGACCGAGCCGAAGCCGCGCGTGCTCTCCAGCAGCTGCGTGACCTTTCCGGTCTTGGGCGAATAGCGGTATGCACCGCCGGACTGTCCGTTGAACGCCAGCCCCGCGATATAGGAAATCAGCAGGTCGCCGTTCGCATCAAGATTGATGCGGGACGGGAACACGTCGGTCGGCAGATCCGCGGACAGCGCCGTGAATTTGTCATCCTTGACGTTTGCGGCATGGACATTGACCGTGCCCTTTGCAGAGGTTGCCACATAGACTTTGCCGCCGGAAATCGCAATCGCGGCGACGCCGTTCTGGTTGTTGTAGGCATCGGAGGTGACGGAGCGCGCGATGTTCTCCGTCCAGGTCGGCCACTTGGTTGTGCTTTCAAACAGGCCGAGCGCGTCGTAGCTCTCGACAGGCTTCCATGTTTCGCCGCCGTCGGTCGATTTGATCAGCGCGGACTTGCCGCACGCAACGTCGCCGCCGGCATAGAGCGTCTTCGGGTTGTCGGGATCGACGGCGATGGATTCGCCGCACTGTCTTCCGTCGCCGTTGCCCATGACCTTGATCTCTTTTGAGATGTCAAACTCGCGGAAGGTCTTGCCGCCGTCCGTCGTCTTGAACACCACGGTTTTCTCATTGGAAAAATACGCGCATCCGCAGCGAAAATAGACCGTGTTGTCGTCGGTCGGGTCAATCGCCATGGCATCCACCGAGAGCAGACCTCTGTCCGCGTCATTGATGAATCCGAGCAGCTGTACCCACTCTTCCTTGTCGTAGTCGTACTTGTAGGCGCCGCCGACGTCCGTCCGCGCATACATGACCTGCTTTCCGGTCACGATGCCGGACACAAAGCCGCCGCCGCCGATGCGAAGCGTTCCCCATGTCATAGCATTAGAAGCGTCTGCCGTTGCCGCGGTCGCATGCAGCAGGGAACACGGTACAGATGTTCCGAGCAAGGCAAGCGCCGACAGCAGCGCAAGACTGTGTCTTAGTTTGTTGGCGTTCATATTCAGTTGCCCCCTGATAATATATAATGAATTTATCCGTAAACGGACACGGCTCTCCACTTCCGTATCCATTCGTATTATAGCACAGCAAAATCCGGATTACAATGTCAGATTCCGTCCGCTGCATGTTGTATTCTCTCTTCTTTTCTGCCTATACGTCCCGTTTGTGAAGAAACTGTTTCCGTACCTTTAACGCTCTTTTTTTACAGTTTTCATATGATTTTCACATTGCAGGGTATAATAAAAGCATAGGGTATGAAAAATACGGACGGCCGGATGCCGGCGGTTCTGCAATATGAAGAAAGAGGTGCTCACGATGTTTGAACGCAATGAAGACGGTTTTAACCTGAACAATACACAGGAGCTCGGCAGCAATCCTGTTGACAGCATGATGCAGCAGCAGGAGCCCGCAGGCGGCAGCTACTATTCTCCGAGAAGCGGCGGCGCAGGCGGCGGATACGTTCCTCCGGCCGGCAGCTTCAATGACGGCGGCAGCGAACCGCCGAAGAAGAAGCCGCACAAGGGGCTCAAGGCGCTGGCACTGTTCGCAGGCGTTGCATTCATCGCATATGCTTCGATCCAGTGCTATCAGTACGCGACGGAGAATCCCTCCATCAAATCCTTCCTCGGAAAGCAGAGCAGCGAAATCTCCGAGGACACGGATGCGCGTCCGGATTCGGCCGCGGAGAGCAGCACGGCAGCGGATGACGGCAATGCCTCCGCAGTCGCCTCCTCCAAGGCGGAGCCGATGTCCTTCTTTGAGCTGACGGCGCGCAAGGATGCCATGACCATTCCGGAAATCGTCAAGAAGGTCACGCCCGCAGCGGTCGGCGTTTCCTCGACCTTCGTGCTGAAGGGACAGTCGCAGATGACCTACGATCCGTTCTCGTTCTGGGGCTTTGCACAGCAGCAGACGCCGGATCAGGAGGCGACCGCAACCGGCACCGGCATTATCATGCGGGACAACGAGGACGGCTCCTATTACGTGATTACAAATGCGCATGTCATCAATGATACCAGCCAGTACAACATGGGACGTGCAACGTCCGTACAGGTCGTTCTGAATCCGGACTGCGAATGCTACAAGGACTATGAACGCGAGCTCGATGCCGAAATCGTCGGCTTTGACGTCGCAGAGGATATTGCGGTGCTGAAGGTCAGCACAAACCAGAAGCTGACAGTCGCCGAATTCGGTGACAGCGATGAGCTGGAGGTCGGTGAATTTGTCGTGGCAATCGGCAACCCGCTCGGCTTTGAGCTGTTCGGTTCCGTCACGACCGGCATCGTTTCCGCACTTGACCGCGAAATCACAATCAACGACCAGACCATGCGGCTGATTCAGACCGATACCGCCATCAACTCCGGAAACTCCGGCGGCCCGCTGATCAACTGCTACGGACAGGTCATCGGCATCAACTCTTCGAAGATGAGCAGCAACTATTACAGCGGCGAGGCATCCGTCGAAGGCCTGTGCTTCGCAATCCCGATGACGCATGCACAGAAGGTCATCAACGACCTGATCAATTACGGCTATGTCACCGGAAAGCCGCAGATCGGCATTTATCCGGAGGATGTTGACAAGTCGATCTCCCAGCGCTACGGTCTGCCGGTCGGCGTGTATGTCAAGGGACTCGTCAAGGGCGGCGCCGCAGAGGCAGCCGGCGTGCAGCCGCGCGACATCATCATTGCCGTGGATGACAAGACCATTTCCAGCTACGATGAGCTGAAAGCGGAAAAAGATAAGCATCAGGCAGGCGATACGATTGTGCTCACAATCAGCAGAAACGGCGATGAAATCAAAATTCCCGTCACGCTGACCGAACAGGAGCACAACACAGACGATAACATGAATGCGCAGAACTGAGTTTCATGAAAATCCTTTCTGATTGATAAAAAGCAGGCGCTCCGTGCAGAAATGTGCGGAGTGCCTGCTTTTGTACAAAACGTATTTTTTGTCTTAATTTGTTATAATTTGCTTGACAAACCGAACAGAATATGATAGACTATCAATATGGTATGATAGCCCGGCTATCAGAATTGAGATGCAGCATATCATTTTTGTTATCATTTTTGTACACGGGAGGTTTGTCAGGTGGAATATCAGCACGGACACGAAAGTCTGAAAGCCAAGCGCTCCGAACGCGCGGTGGAAATCAGCGCGGAAATGTTTCTGAAACACGGCATTGAGGCTGTCAAAATGACCGACATCGCAGATGCCTGCGGCGTCGGCGTCGCAACGCTGTACCGTTACTTCGGCACCAAAACCGCAGTCACAATCGCAGCAATGACGTATCTCTGGACGGATCTGAAAGAGAAGTTCCGCGGGATTTACGAATCACAGTCATTCCTGAACCAGAGCGGCTGCAAACGGATTCACGATCTGATGAAGATGTATTTGCAGCTGTTTGACAAGCATCCGAGCTTCATGCGGCTGCTCGGGGAATTTGATCTGATGCTCGTCAGCGAGGAAGTTCCGAAGGCGATGCTGTACGACTATGAGCGGTCGATCATCAATTTCTATCCGGTTGTGGAGGCATCCTATCTGGCCGGCATCAAGGACGGTTCGATCCGCAGCGACATTGATTTCAAGGTGTTTTATCTGACCTATACGCACGCCATGATGGAGCTGTGCAAGAAGATTCTGCGCGGCGACCTGCTCCCCTCGGACGATTTTGCAGAGGGCAAAACGGAGCTCAATATGCTCATTGACATGGCGGTTTCCTATCTGCGGAAGAATTAAGACTTCTCCTGCGGATCTGTATCCGTCATGTTACGCTCTATAAAATAATGTGAAAGAGGCACTGATGTTTCGTCAGTGCCTCTTTGCTTATTGTGTAAACTCCGCTTTCTCCCGTCGGAGATACCGCTTACACCTTTGTGATCTCGGTGCCCTGACGGGTTTCGCGGATCTGCCAGCCGAGTGCGGCAATCTGATCGCGGAGTGCGTCAGCCTTTGCAAAATCCTTTGCCTTTCGCGCTTCCTTGCGCTGCTCCACGAGCGCCAGCACCTCTGCGGGGATTTCCTGCGTGTCTGCATCGTCGGCAGCCGCCTGCGCATGGCCGATCAGGTCAAGCGAAAGCACCTTGTCAATCTCCGCAATGCACGCCAGCTTTGTCGCAGCGGTCGTTTCCGCTTTCAGCACATCATACAGCACGGTCACGCCCAGCGCCGTATTGAGGTCGTTGTCCATCGCGTCGGTGAAGGCCTTGAGCAGCTCTGCCTTTTTGGCTTCATCCACTGCATCCTGCTCGCTCAGCAGCGTGCGGATCTTCGCAACCAGCTTGTTATAGGCCGTCTGCGCATTCTTCATGTTATCCCATGAGAACACCAGCGACTTGCGGTAATGCGATTGCAGGCAGAAGAAGCGGTATGCCAGCGGATCATAGCCCTTTTCCTCCAGCAGGGACACCGTCAGGAACTCACCCTTGGACTTGCTCATCTTGCCGGTTTCGTCGTTCAGGTGATGCACATGGAACCAGTGCTTGCACCATGCATGGCCGAGCAGCGCCTCGCTCTGCGCAATCTCATTGGTATGATGCGGGAACATGTTGTCGATGCCGCCGCAGTGCAGATCGAGATACTCGCCTGCATATTTCATGCTGATGCAGGAACACTCGATATGCCAGCCCGGATAGCCGAGCCCCCAAGGGCTTTCCCATTTCAGCTCCTGGTCATCAAACTTGGACTTCGTGAACCAGAGCACGAAATCCGCCTTATTGCGCTTGTTTGTATCGCCCTCGACGCCCTCGCGGACGCCGACCTCCAGATCCTCCTCCTTGAAATCAAGGAAGCGGTAATACTGCTCCAGCCTGGAAGTGTCAAAATAGACATTGCCGCCCGCCTCATACGCATAGCCCTTTTCGAGCAGCTTCTGCACGGCGTCAATGAACTCCGCGATGCAGCCGGTCGCGGGCTGCACGACCTCCGGCGTCTTGATGTTCAGCTTGGCACAGTCCGCAAAGAATGCATCCGTATAGAATTTTGCGATTTCCATGACGGTCTTGTGCTCTCGCTTTGCACCCTTGAGCATTTTGTCATCGCCGGTATCGCCGTCCGAGGTCAGGTGTCCGACGTCGGTGATGTTCATGATGCGGAGCACATCATTTCCCGCAAAGCGGAGATACTTGTCGAGAATGTCCTCCATGATGTACGTGCGCAGATTTCCGATGTGCGCAAAGTGGTAGACCGTCGGGCCGCAGGTATACATTTTGACCTTGCCCGGCTCCACTGTTTCAAATGCTTCCTTTTGTCTGGAAAGTGAATTATACAGCAGCATATGCATTGCTCCCTTCATATTTGCCTTTATTATACCACAGTGCGCGGATTTCGTCAATAAGGTTCCGGAAAACAAATGCGGACTTTTTGCGCAGGTTCCCCGCGAATCCGAAAGAAAGCGCCCGCGCTCTCAGCCGCCCGCCGGATAAAACCGCAATAATCAACAAATCCCGCACACAAAAGAGCTAGAAAAGCGCTTGCAATTTCCGGAAGAATATAGTATAATAAAAACAATGCGCCGGATGAACCGGCACAGCGATTTCGTGCAGACTCCGGCAGCGGCCGGAGCGCATCAGCAGAAAGGAAGATGAAGATTATGGACGATTTGCTCCGCAGACAGCTCCAGATCCACGCCTGCAAGATCCGCATGGGCATCATTGAGGGCGTGTACAATGCAAAGTCCGGTCACCCGGGCGGGTCGCTTTCCATCGCGGATGTGCTGACCTATCTCTACTTCACCAGAATGCATGTTTATCCGGATAACCCGGATTTCGCAGAGCGTGACCGCTTTGTGCTCTCCAAGGGACACACCGCTCCGGCGCTCTACGCAACGCTTGCCGAAAGAGGCTTCTTCCCGATGGAGGAGATGAAGACGCTCCGCCACATCGGTGCAGAGCTCCAGGGACATCCCTGCATCTCGATCCCCGGCGTGGATATGAGCAGCGGCTCTCTGGGACAGGGCATCTCCGCTGCTGCCGGCATGGCACTCGCGGGCAAGCACAGATCTGATAACTATCGCGTATACGCTGTCCTCGGCGACGGCGAAATCGAGGAGGGCCAGGTCTGGGAGGCTGCGATGTTCGCGGCACACTACGGGCTCGACAACCTCACCGCGATCGTGGACAACAACGGGCTCCAGATCGACGGCAAAATCACCGACGTCTGCTCCCCGGAGCCGATCCCGGACAAGTTTGCGGCATTCGGCTGGCATGTGATCCAGATGGATGCACATGACTTCGACGACATCGACCGCGCCTTCCGCGAGGCGGAAAAGGTCACCGGACAGCCGGTGGCGATCATTCAGCACTCGACCAAGGGCAAGGGCGTTTCCTTTATGGAAAATCAGGTCGGCTGGCACGGCACCGCGCCGAACACCGAGCAGTACGAAAAGGCCATGGCGGAGCTGACCGCTGAGCTGGAAAGACTGGAGGCGGAAGCATGAGCGATGTGATCAAGAAGGCGACGCGCGAAAGCTACGGCGAAGCGCTGGTCGCAATGGCTGAAAAATACGAAAACCTCGTCGTTCTGGACGCAGACCTCGCTGCTGCGACCAAGACCGGCATGTTCAAGAAGGCATATCCGGACCGTTTCTATGACTGCGGCATCGCGGAAGCAAACATGATGGGCGTCGCGGCAGGTCTGGCGGCAGCGGGCATGATCCCGTTTGCATCCTCCTTTGCGATGTTCGCCGCGGGCAGAGCATTTGAGATTGTCCGCAACAGCATCGGCTATCCGCACCTCAATGTCAAGATCGGCGCAACCCACGCGGGTATTTCCGTCGGTGAGGACGGCGCAACGCATCAGTGCTGCGAGGACATCGCACTCATGCGCACGATTCCGGGCATGACCGTCATCAACCCCGCTGACGATACCGAGGCAAAGGCTGCGGTCGCTGCGGCACTCGCACATGACGGTCCGGTCTACTGCCGCTTCGGCAGACTGGCCGTTCCGGTCATCAACGATCCGGAAACCTACAAGTTCGAGCTCGGCAAGGGCGTGCAGCTCCGTGACGGCAGCGACATCACGATTGTCGCAACCGGCCTGATGGTCAACGAAGCGCTGATCGCAGCGGATACGCTGGCCGGCGAGGGCATCTCCGCACGCGTCATCAACATTCACACGATCAAGCCGCTGGACAAGGACATCATCGTCAAGGCGGCAAAGGAAACCGGCTCAATCGTCACCGCTGAGGAGCACAGCATCATCGGCGGTCTGGGCTCCGCTGTCGCAGAGGCAGTCTGCGAGGCATGCCCGGTTCCGGTGCGCAGAATCGGCGTGAACGACACCTTCGGTCACTCCGGCCCGGCTGTCGATCTGCTCAAGCAGTTCGGCCTGTCGGCGGAGCATATCGCAGAGGTCGTCCGCGAGGCTGTCAAGGCAAAATAAGCATATCATACAGGCTGAGAATGCGCAGTTTCGGTATTGGGCTGCGCATTCAGCTATATGAAACGGAGTTTTTCTATGACCTTTACTGAACTGCGGAAGCAGTATCCGGCATTTGTGTTCCGGGATATTCAGGCGGAATATGTAAACGGGAAACTGGCTGTTTTCTATACCTTTGAGATCGAGGGGCTCGGCAGGTTTGAGCCGTACTGGACATTCCCCTGCGCGCAGCCCGATCTGACCGATCCGGCACTCCGGCGGCTGCTGTTTTCGCTCGGCATGGCGGAACTCGTCAGCTACTGGAAAATCACCTGCTCCCCGGTCGTGCGCATCGGAATGCAGATGACAAAGGAGCAGGCGGACTGGTGGAAACGGCTGTATTTCGGCGGACTGGGCGAGTTCTTCTACCGCAACGGCATTGAAACCGACTTTGACAGCTTCATGACGATCGAATGCGGCGGAGAGCCGCAGGACTTCGGCGCTGCAAAGCAGACGGCGCTTTCCGGGCGGCTGATTCCGGTCGGCGGCGGCAAGGATTCCATTGTCACGCTGAATCTGCTGAAAGCACAGCTCGGGGATGCATATGCCTATCAGATCAATCACCGCGACTCCTCGGAGCAGGCGGCGCTGCTGGCGGGCATCCCGAAGGAACGCATTCTGGAACCGGCGCGAAAGCTGCATCCGAAAATGCTCGAATGCAACAAGCGCGGATTCCTGAACGGGCATACGCCGTTTTCCGCGATTGTCGCGTTCTCCGCGGTGCTGACGGCCTATCTGCACGGGCTCTCAGAGGTCGTGCTCTCCAATGAATCCTCCGCGAGCGAATCGACCGTTTCCGATGCGGAAGTCAATCATCAGTATTCCAAGAGCTATCAGTTCGAGCAGGACTTTTTCGCATATGAGCGGGAATATCTGAAAACCGGAGTCCGGTATTACAGCCTGCTGCGGCCGCTGACGGAATTCCAGATTGCCAGATATTTTGCGTCCTGCGATACGAAATATCACGAGATTTTCCGCAGCTGCAATGCAGGCGCAAAAGAGGACAAATGGTGCGGACACTGCGCGAAATGCCTGTTCGTCGCCGTGATCCTCTCGCCGTTTCTGCCGTATGCGGAAATCGTGCGGCTGCTGGGCTCCGACCTGTTCAATCTGCCGGAGATGGCGCCCGTTTTGCAGGAGCTCTGCGGCGCGCTGCCGAACAAGCCGTTTGAATGCGTCGGCAGCCGGAAGGAGGTCAATCTTGCGCTCTGCCTTGCAATCGCAAACGCGGAACGCAGAGGCGAAGCCCTGCCGCTGCTGCTGAACAGCTACAAACAGTCGCCGCTGTATGCGGAATATGCGGAAGCCGCTGCTGACTTCGGGCAGGAATGGGATCCGCAGCATAATCTGCCGGAGGATCTGGCCGCACTTGTCAGACGCGAGTGCGTGGATAAATTTGCATAAGGAGGAAATATTATGCCGCTGATCGTTGTCAAGGGGTATCCGAAGGACGAAAAGACCAAGCAGGAGGTCGCGGAGGAGATTACCCGCATCTTTACCGAAAAATGGGGCTGCCCGCGTCAGGCAGTCACCGTGAAGATTGAAGAATACGAGCCGGAAATCTGGGCGCGCGAGATCAAGGAAAAGGAAATTGATCCGCACGCGGACGAAATGCTCATCCTCTCCGGAGAGCAGCAGTTTTAAAATATGTACGGAGCATCCCTCCGTGCCGGAGAAAGGCGGATTTGAAACATGGCAGACTTTGTCAGACTGACGGAATCGGATGACTGCATCAGCGTTATCTTTGATATTGAGGATGAACAGGTCATGTCGCTCGGCGAGCGACTCGCGGAAATCTGCGAGGATGCTTACATGAACGGCTATAACTGGGATGCGCTTCTGAACTGCTATCTGCAAAAGAACATGCGCGGGCTGCTGTCCGGCATGGAAACCGACCCCGAGGCCGGAATGTATGCGGCGTACTACGGCACGGACGATGAAGGCCGCGCCCGGGCACAGGCGCTCGCGGAGCTGATCGAAGAGCTGGTCACGGAGGAGAACGAGCTGTGCGGATTCATAGAACAGTACGCTGACGAAATCGAATGGGACTGAACGCATACCCAAAAGCGCTGCACGGAGAACCGGCGGCGCTTTTTTCGTTTTCGGGAAAAATGCCAGTTTTACGCCGAATGTCGTGACGGAAATTTCCTTTATCAGCACTTGCTTTTATTATGAAAATAGAGTATAATAGATATGTATGTAAAAATGTGAGGGAGGTCTTTCCATGTACATCACACTCGCCGCGCTGGCGGATAAGGTTCTGAAGGGCACGGAGAAGCTCGACGGAACCCAGATCACCGCCATGACGATCATCGGCCTTTCCGTTGTGTTCTTCGCGCTGCTGATTCTCGTCATTTTCCTCTACACGTCCGGCTCGTTCTTCAAGGCTGCAAAGCCCGGTCAGAAGCCTGCCGCGGAAACAAAAAAGCAGGCTCCCGCCAAGGCCGCGCCTGCCGCAGCAAAACCTGCAGCAAAACCGGCGGCGCCGAAGGCTGCTGCACCGGCAGAGGATGATTCCGAAGTCGTTGCCGTCATCATGGCCGCGATTGCCGCAATGGGTGCGGCGGACGGAAAGCAGTACCGGATCAAGTCGGTCAGACCTGTTTCGGGCGGCTCCGGCAGATCCGCATGGGCACAGGCCGGCATCGCAGAACTGACAAGACCGTTCTGACAGAGATTGAAAAAGATAAGAAAATTGGAGGACTGAAACCGTGCAAGGCGTTATCGACTTTTTCACAAATACCCTCGGCGGTCTCTGGACAGACTGCGGTCTTCACGCGCTGTTTTCAGAGGGCGGCTGGAAAAACCTCATCATGATCTTAGTTTCCTTTGTGTTCATGTATCTTGCAATCGCAAAGGGCTTTGAACCGCTGCTGCTGCTGCCGATCTCCTTCGGCATGCTGCTGACCAACCTGCCGATGGCAGGGCTCTATCACCCGGAGCTCTGGGTGCTCGTTGACGGACACGTCAACTACGGAGAGGTGCTAAAGGAAGGCGGATTATTGGATATATTGTATCTGGGCGTCAAATTGCAGTTATATCCCCCGCTCATCTTCCTCGGCATCGGATGTATGACTGACTTCTCCCCGCTGATTGCGAACCCCAAGAGCTTCCTGCTCGGTGCTGCGGCACAGGGCGGCATCTTCTTCACCTTTGTTGTTGCAGGTCTGCTCGGCTTTACCGCTGCGGAGGCCGGATCCATTGCGATCATCGGCGGCGCGGACGGCCCGACTGCAATCTATGTTTCCACCAGACTGCTGACCGGCGGCGGCGCCATCACCACGGGTAATATCGCGCTGGCTGCATATACTTATATGGCACTTGTCCCGATCATCCAGCCGCCGATCATGCGTGCGCTGACCTCCAAGAAGGAGCGTTCGGTCAAGATGGAACAGCTCAGAACTGTTTCCAAGACCGAGAAGATCATCTTCCCGATCGCCGTCACGATCATCGTGTCCCTGCTGGTTCCGTCCGCAGCACCGCTTGTCGGTATGCTGATGTTCGGCAACCTGCTCAAGGAATCCGGCGTGGCTGCCAGACTGATCGACACCGCACAAAACGCGCTCATGAACATCATCACGATCTTCCTCGGCGTGTCCGTCGGTGCAACGACCAAGGCTGACCAGATCATCAACCTCAAGTTCGGCGGCGTCATGCTGCTGGGCGTCATCGCCTTCTCGCTCGGCACAACCTGCGGCCTGATCTTCGGCAAGATCATGTACAAGGTCACCGGCGGCAAGGTCAATCCGCTGATCGGCTCCGCGGGCGTTTCCGCCGTGCCGATGGCAGCGCGTATTTCCCAGAAGGTCGGCGCAGAAACCGACCCGACCAACTTCCTGCTGATGCACGCAATGGGCCCGAACGTGGCCGGCGTCATCGGTTCGGCAGTTGCAGCAGGTGTGCTGCTGTCCGTCATCGGATAACACGCACAGCATAACGGTAAAGCGGCGGCATGTGTCTCCGGATCCGGTTTTCGGAGCACGGAGTCCCATGCCGCCTTTGTGCATCCGTCACTTTGAACAGCTTGGAGGCTCATATGAAAGAATATCCGATTGTTGAAACGGTCGATCAGCTGAAAACGCTGCTCGCCGACGTCCGGAAGGCGCAGGAGAAATTCGCTTCGTTCCCGCAGGAAAAGGTCGATGCGATTTTCCGTGCGGCCGCAATCGCGGCGAATCAGGCGCGCATTCCGCTTGCGAAAATGGCGGTGGAGGAAACCGGCATGGGCATCGTCGAGGACAAGGTCATCAAGAATCACTTTGCCTCGGAGTATATCTACAATGCATACCGCGATACAAAAACCTGCGGCGTAATCGAGCGCAATGAGGCGATGGGCACCATGCGCATCGCAGAGCCGATCGGCGTCATCGCGGCGGTCATCCCGACCACAAACCCTACCTCTACGGCGATTTTCAAGACGCTGATTACGCTGAAAACCAGAAACGGCATCATCATCTCGCCGCATCCGCGCGCAAAGGCTTCCACGATTGCCGCGACGAAAATCGTTGCAGAGGCAGCCTACAAGGCCGGTGCGCCGGAGGGACTGATCGGCTGGATCGACAAGCCCTCCCTTGACATGACGAACACCGTCATGCGCTATTCCGACATCATCCTCGCAACCGGCGGTCCCGGCATGGTCAACGCCGCGTATTCCAGCGGAAAGCCTGCTGTCGGCGTCGGCGCGGGCAATACGCCTGCGATTTTTGACGATACCGCGGATATTACGCTGGCGGTCAATTCCGTGATTCACTCCAAGACCTTCGACAACGGCATGATCTGCGCCTCGGAGCAGTCCGTGATCGTGCTCGATAAAATCTACGACAAGGTCAAAAAGGAATTTGCAGCCCGCGGCTGCTACTTCCTGAAGGACAATGAGATCGACAAGGTGCGGCAGACCATCATTATCAACGGCTCTGTCAATGCGAAGATTGTCGGTCAGAAGGCGCATACCATCGGTGAGATCTGCGGAATCAAGGTGCCGGAGGATGCAAAAATCCTGATCGGTGAGGTCGAGGACGTCAGCATCAACGAGGAATTTGCACATGAAAAGCTCTCGCCGGTACTGGCGATGTACCGCGCAAAGGATTTTGAGGACGCCTTGCAGAAGGCCGAGCGTCTGATCGCGGACGGCGGCTACGGGCACACTTCGTCTGTGTATCTCGACGCGGTCAGCGAGCGCGCCAAGATCGACGAAATGGCGTCCCGCATGAAGACCTGCCGCATTCTCGTCAATACCCCGTCCTCGCAGGGCGGCATCGGTGACCTCTACAACTTCGATCTGCGGCCGTCGCTGACGCTTGGCTGCGGCTCGTGGGGCGGCAACTCCGTCAGCGAGAACGTCGGCGTCAAGCATCTGCTCAACATCAAGACTGTTGCCGAGAGGAGAGAGAATATGCTCTGGTTCCGTGCGCCGGAAAAGGTCTATATCAAGCAGGGCTGTCTGCCCGTCGCGCTCGATGAGCTCGGCAAGGTCATGGGCAAAAAGCGCGCGTTCATCGTGACGGACAGCTTTCTGTTCAAAAACGGCTACACCAAGCCGATTACCGATAAGCTGGAATCGCTCGGCATCGTCCACAGCACCTTCTTTGAGGTCGCGCCGGATCCAACGCTCGGCTCCGCGAAAAAAGGCGCGGCCGTCATGACCGCGTTTGAGCCGGACGTAATCATTGCCGTCGGCGGCGGCTCCGCGATGGACGCCGCAAAGATCATGTGGGTGCTCTATGAGCATCCGGACGTCGATTTCATGGATATGGCAATGCGCTTCTGCGATATCCGCAAGCGTATCTATACGTTCCCGCACATGGGCGACAAGGCTTATTTCATTGCGATTCCGACCTCCGCGGGCACCGGCTCCGAGGTCACGCCGTTCGCGGTCATCACCGACGAGGAATCCGGCGTCAAGTATCCGCTGGCGGACTACGAGCTGATGCCGAAAATGGCAATCGTGGACTGCAACATGATGAAAACCGCGCCGAAGGGGCTGACATCCGCATCCGGCATTGACGTTGCGACACATGCGCTGGAGGCATATGCTTCGATGATGGCGACCGATTACACGGACGGCCTTGCAGCCCGCTCGCTGAAGCTGGTGCTGGAGAATCTGCCGCGCACCTATCAGAACGGCGCAAAGGATGAAAAGGCGTGGGAGAACATGGCGAATGCCGCGACGCTCGCCGGCATGGCCTTTGCAAATGCGTTCCTCGGCGTCTGCCATTCCATGGCGCACAAGCTGGGCGCATTCCACCACATCCCGCACGGCGTTGCAAATGCGCTGATGCTGGAGCAGGTCATGCGGTTCAACGCTGCGGAGGTTCCGCCGAAAATGGGTACCTTCCCGCAGTACGGCTATCCGCACACGCTGGCACGCTATGCGGAAATCGCGGCAGCCGTCGGCATGAAGGGACGCACCGACCGCGATAAATTTGAAGCACTGATCAAGGCGCTCAATGAGCTGAAAGCGACGATCGGCATTCCGGACAGCATCAAGGCGTGGGGCATTGACGAGGAGGATTTCCTCAACCGTCTGGATGCGATGTGCGAGCAGGCCTTCGACGATCAGTGCACCGGTGCAAATCCGCGTTATCCGCTGATCAGCGAAATCCGTCAGATGTATCTGAATGCATATTACGGCAACAACAGTGAGCCGGTATAAAAGGGGGTTATCTTATGGTTTACAAGCAGGAACAGGTCATTGCAACCCGTCCGAAAAAGGTCGTGTACCGCGACGGCGACACCGTCGTCAAGCTGTTCGATCCGGAATATTCCAAGGCGGCTGTCCTGAACGAGGCGCTCAATCAGGCGCGCGTGGAGGAAACCGATCTGCATATCCCGCAGCTGCTTGAGGTATTCAAGGTAGACGGCTGCTGGGCAATCCGTTCGGATTATATCGAGGGCAAGACGCTCCAGCAGCTCATGGACGAGAATCCGGAAAAGCTGGACGAATATCTGGAGCAGTTCGTCGCGCTGCAAATGGAGATTCACACCAAGCGCGCGCCGCTGCTGACCAAGCTCAAGGATAAGATGCACCGCAAGATCAGCGATTCCAAGTTTGAGGCGACGATCCGCTTTGAGCTGCACACCCGCCTGGAGGGTATGCCGAAGCACAAGAAGGTCTGCCACGGCGATTTCAACCCGTCCAACGTCATCATCACCCCGGACGGCACGCCGTTCATCATTGACTGGGCACATGCCACACAGGGCAATGCCTCTGCGGATGTTGCGCGGACGTATCTGTATCTGACGCTGCACAACGGCGAGGCCTTTGCAAAGAAGTATCTCAAAACCTTCTGCAAAATGAGCGATACGGCGTTGCAGTATGTGCAAAACTGGATGCCGATTGTCGCGGCGTCCCAGTCCGTCAAGGAGAACAGCCCTGAGGAATTCGCACTGCTCTCCCGCTGGGTCAACGTCGTAGACTACGTCTGAACGGGGCATTGCCGCCGGACTGCGGAAAATAAGAGAGAACGGGCGCTGACGGAAACAGTCGGCGCCCGGTTCTGCTTGTTGAGAAAGCGGTATCTCCGATGGATTTGTAATGGGGGGCACTGCCCCATCCCCCGCCAATGGGATAGAATCCGGCGGCTCTTTCAGCAGGGATAAGGGAACAGCGCAACGCAGAAAATCCCGTTTGCGCGTACAATAATCCCCGGGAGTGAATACTTTGCGGTGTTTATGAGCGTTTCCGGTGCTCCAAGACAAAAGTTTTGGCCGAGCTTTTTCAAAAGCTCGCGGGTCGGGGGCAGAGCCCTCGTCGCCTGTCGCAACGGGCGAAACTCCCCTGCGTTCAAGCGCACGCGGGCTTGGGTGCCTGTAAGAGAGGCACCCATTCCTGAATAGCATCCGTGAAGCGGATACCGCTTTATATCATACGCCCTGATTATCCGCGTGCAAAAATCCCGTTCCTCTTGACGCGGCAGCGTTTGTTGTGGTATAATATGATTGCGTATTATGGGTTCTTCCGCAATGCGCAAACGAATCTGAATGGAAAGGGGAAACGAACCATGTCGTTTGACCGTCTGATTGCAAAGATTATCAGTATGAAAAATCCGACCGTTGCAGGTCTTGATCCCAAGCTGGAATATGTCCCGGAGTACATCCGGAAGAGCTTTCTGGAGGAGGACGGCGAAACGCTCAAGGCGGCTGCCAAGGCGATTTTCCGCTACAACCAGATGCTGATTGACGCGCTGTGCGACATCGTCCCGGCGGTCAAGCTCCAGGCTGCTTACTATGAAATGTACGGCCATCACGGTGTCAAGACCATGGAACGCACGATCCGCTATGCCAAGTTGAAGGGCATGTACGTCATCACGGATGCAAAGCGCAACGACATCGGCGCAACCATGGAGGCGTATACCGCGGCGCATCTCGGCTCCTGCGTCATCGGCACGACCGAATGCGAGCCCTTCGGTGCGGACGCGCTGACCGTCAACGGCTACCTCGGCACAGACGGCATCTCCCCGCTGCTGGGCGTCTGCCGCGAAAAGGACAAGGGCATCTTCGTGCTCTGCAAGACCTCGAATCCGTCCTCCGGCGAATTCCAGGATCTCCTGATTGACGGCGTGCCGCTCTATGCAAGAATGGGCGACAAGTGCGAGGAATGGGGCGCGGATACCGTCGGCACCTACGGATACAGTGCTGTCGGCGCGGTCGTCGGAGCGACCTATCCCGAGCAGCTCGTTGAGCTGAGAAAGCGTCTGCCGCACACCATGTTCCTGGTGCCTGGCTACGGCGCACAGGGCGGCGGTGCCGCAGGCATCGCAGGCGGCTTTGACGAGAACGGCCTCGGCGCTGTGGTCAACAGCTCCCGCGCAATTCTCTGCGCGTATAAAAAGGAAGGCTGCGACGAGCGCGACTTTGCAGGCGCCGCAAGACGCGAAGCGCTGCGCATGCGTGAGGACCTGACATCCTATATCGCACTCAAATGACGGACGATCCGCTGCCGCACACCCGCCGCATTCATGCCGTAATCCGGCAGGGCGGGAAATTTCTGATGCTGTACAGCAAAGTATACAGCTATTACAAATTCCTGCACGGCGAAATGCAGGAGAGCGAAACGCCGGAGCAGGCACTCTGCCGCATCGTTCCGGCGCAGACCGGTCTGACAGTCTGCCCCGAAAGCATCCGGCCGTGCTGCAAGGTGGAATATCATCCCGCGGACGGTAATTTGCAGGAGCATCTGTACTTCCGGTGCAGCGTCAGCGGCGAACGCACCGCCGGATCCCCGGATGACCGGTTTGCGCTGACGGCAATCTCCCGCGGGCAGGCACTGCAAACGAACCGGCAGTCCGGTCACGGTTTGCTGTCGGATGATGCCGCGTTCCGTGCGATGCTGAAACGCGAAAACCTCGCGCTGCAAATGTACCCGCGCCTGACACCGCTGCAAAGCGGCGGCATTGCGCTGGCTGTGTCGCTGCTGTTCCCGCTCGTCACGGGGCTGTATCTGCTGGCGAACGGCTTTCACAGCCCGACGGACGGCGGAACTGTGACCGGCAAGGACGCATTTGCACTCGGGTTCATCTTCGGATGCGTTCCCGCCGTACCGGCGGCGGTCATCAGTCTGATCTGGATGATCGGCAACCGGAAACGGCCCGCCCACGGAATCTATACGGTGAAAGACGATGAAACAGGAACAGAACACGGATGAAAAGCGGCGGATTCCCTTTGAAATCTGAGATACCGCCTGCGGCATCTCAGCAGACAGAACCATAAGCATAATCAAGGATAACATAACATCATGAAAACAGTCAAACGGTTTTTTATCTGGTTTGCCGCAATGCTGGCAGTCATTCTGATCGCCGATGCAGCAGGCGGCGCGCTGCTCTATTTTGCAGGCAAAAGCTCTCTGACCGGAGCCCTGAGCGGATACGCGAAAAAAATGACGTTTCCGCTTGCGGAACCGCAGAACGAAGACGACGAAAAAAAGAACGGCGGCATTCTGATGCTCCGTTCCTCTATGAGCGACTATACAGAAGAAATCCGCACCGGACTCGTCGGAAATTTCACGTTTTCCAACTGCACATTTGATGTCGCAGACATTGTGCTGAACCGCGAAGGCCGGCATGCACTCTCGAGCGGCATCTTTGCAATGGTATACAGTGACCGCGGCGAAAGCGGTGACTGGGTTCGGCACTGCTTCGGGCTGATCCGTGTCAATGAGCTTGCGCAGATGCCCGAAGCCGCAGCGCTTGCAGATGCGCTGAAGCAATATCCGGACAGCCCTCTGCGGCTGGACGCATACAAGATCGAAAACAATAAGGTCACGCCGGTTTCCGTCACACTGCTGGACGAATCCGGCGCAGCATTGCAGACCGTGACATTTGCCGCTGACGGCGATATCATCCGTGCAGATAACTGTTATATCTATAACAAGGAATCAACACCGGCGGATGATGAAAGCACAAACGCGCTTCTCTGGAAGCTGCAATGTGCGCAGGCGGGTGAACGCCCGGCCGACCGTCTTGCTCAAAAATATGAGGAAAAGCTGCCGGCCGGCACAGATTCCTACGAGAAAGACAGTGTTCACTTCGGCGTCTGTACGGCTGCATTTGTTCACAGCGAAATCATTGACGGCAATGCACTCGTCATCGTGGAGCAGTTCACCTATACCAAAGGTGTGATCTTTTACAGCATTCTCCTCGGCGCGGTTGTGACAGCCGTTCTGCTGATTGTCTGGCTCGCGCAGTCCAAAAAGGCGAAATATTGAAAAAGAATATGAAGCAGGAACAGAACGCGGCTGACATGCGGATGCTTTTCAAGCTCGATACGAAGGATTACGTAACCGGCGGTACCGTCACGCGGCGGCCGTCCGTGCGCGGAATCATTGTGCGGGACGGGCGGCTTGTCATGGTACACAGCCTGAAATACGATTACTATAAATTCCCGGGCGGCGGCATCGAAGCGGATGAATCGCATGAAGACGCGCTGATCCGCGAGGTGCGCGAAGAAACGGGAATGACCGTTCTCCCCGGCAGCATCCGGCCGTTCGGTCTGGTGCGCAGGATTCAGAAGGGACACCGCGAGGACATCTTTTTGCAGGAGAATTTCTATTACTTCTGCGCAGTATCCGATGCGCCCGGTGCGCAGGCGCTGGACGATTACGAGGCGGACGAACAGTTCACTCCGGAGTCTGTTTCCGCAGGCGGCGCGCGCATCACAAACCTGACGCATCCGCACGGCAGCAAGGCGGAGGATCCGCAGTTTCCGGTCATGCTGGACCGGGAAAACCGCGTTCTGATGCTTTTGCAGACAGAATATCCGGCAGTTTTTGCCTGAAAGTGGTGGAATATGAAACAAGACAAGTATACCGAAAAGCTGACATACCGTGTCCGTTCGATGGAACAGCTCACGGCTGCGGCATGGAGCATGGTGATCGAATGTCCGGACGTCGCCGCAAAGGCACAGCCGGGACAGTTTGTCAATCTGCTGCCGGACGGCGGCTTCACGCTCCGCAGACCGATCTCGATCTGCGGCATCGACAAAGAGCAGGGGACGCTCCGCATCGTCTTTGAGGTGCGCGGCAAGGGCACAAAGGTGCTCTCTGATCTGCGCGCAGGCGACACGATCAATATGCTTGCGCCGCTCGGACACGGCTTTGCGCTCCCGGAACAGGACGCCCGCGTGATTCTGGTCGGCGGCGGCATCGGCACACCGCCCATGCTCCCGCTTGCGCAGTATTCCGGCAAAAACGCCGTCGTGATCTGCGGCTTCCGCAATAAGGACGCTGTGATTTTGCAGGACGATTTCGCCGCGGCCGGTGCAAAGACAATTCTCTGCACGGACGACGGCTCCGCGGGACGGTACGGCCTTGTGACGCTCCCGCTGGAGGAGGAGATCAAAGCGGAAAAGCCCGCGCTGATCTGCGCCTGCGGCCCGACGCCGATGCTGAAAGCAACCGCCGCACTCGCAAAGACCTATGAGATTCCGTGCCAGGTTTCCCTGGAGGAGCGCATGGGCTGCGGCATCGGTGCATGTCTGGTCTGCGCGTGCCGCACACTGGACGAGCACGGCGCGGAGCAGTATCAGCATGTCTGCAAAAACGGCCCCGTTTTCAACGCGCAGGAGGTGATCTGGTAATGGCTGATCTGTCTGTCAAAATCTGCGGCATCCCGTTCAAGAATCCGGTCATTCCGGCATCCGGCGTGTTCGGATACGGCCGCGAATATGAGCAATACTATGATCTGTCAAGGCTCGGCGGCATCTCGACAAAGGGTACGACCGGCACAAAGCGCACCGGCAATCTGCCGCCGCGCGTCGCGGAAACGACAATGGGCATGCTCAATTCCGTGGGACTGCAAAACCCCGGCATTGATGCGTTCATTGAAAACGAGCTGCCGCATCTGCTTGCCTGCGATACGGTGATCCTTGCGAACATCGCGGGCTCGACCGCGGACGAATGCGCAGAGGTCGCCGCCAAGCTGGACAAGACCGATGTCCACATGATCGAACTGAATATTTCCTGCCCGAACGTAAAGCAGGGCGGCGCCGCATTCGGCACCTCCTGCGAAGCGGCCGCGCAGGTGACAAAGGCCGTCCGGCGCGCAACGAAAAAGCCGCTGTGCGTCAAGCTGAGCCCGAATGTCACAAGCATCACGGAAATTGCAAAAGCCGTTGAGGCCGAGGGCGCCGACGCGCTCTCGCTGATCAACACGCTGCTCGGCATGCGCATTGACCTGCGCACAAGAAGGCCGATCCTGCACAACAATATGGGCGGCTTTTCGGGGCCGGCGGTGTTCCCGGTCGCGGTGCGCATGGTCTGGCAGGTCGCAAATGCAGTCAGCCTGCCGGTGATCGGCATGGGCGGCGTGATGTCCGGCGAGGACGCCGCAGAGCTTATGATGGCCGGTGCATCGGCGGTGCAGGTCGGCACGGCAATCGTGCAGGATCCCTACGCCCCGCTGCGCATCATTGACGAGCTGAACGACTGGCTCGACAGCAATCATATCGCCTCAGCCGCAGAACTGACGGGAAGCGTGAAGCCGTGGTAATTTTCGTCACAGGAGGGCGATACCATGAAAAAGAAAGCTGTTTCTGTTATTTGCGCGTTTGTTTTGACCGCCTGCTGCTTGCCGATGCAGGCACAGGCAAAGGTTATTGAGCCGGAGGTTGTCAAAACAGAACGCTGGACGACTTCCTATTATATTGATGATGATATTGACACGCTTTATCCGTATATTCAGTGTGAAGCGGATATTTACAATGACGGAACAATCTGGTTGTACATGTGGAACACGCATGAATGGGATGGGTTTGCGACCGTTTCCCATACAGTGACATTAGTCGATACGCACATCTACCCAGCCAACAGTGGCGAATTCGCTGCAAAAAGCGGAGAGAGCATAATTCTTAATGAGCGCAGTTATAAAGCAACCCCAGATACAGATATTACTAATATTGATTTAAGCTACTGCCCGGCAGAATATTACGTTCTTTTGGAAAAAGGTGGTTGCTATGGATTTGAAGGATACCTTGGTAGACAAATCATTGCAAACGTATATTTATCGTCTTCTGGTGGAGGAGGACAATCTGGTGGCAGCATTGCACGTATGAAGTGGTCAACTCCGCTGCCCAAAATCAATACATACAGTTCCAGACCAAACGGCAACCCCAATTATAAATTGATACCGAGTGTTGACCCTACCAGCACATACAAATTCCGGCTGTACGGCCACGACATCACAATCACACCGGAACTGCTCTCCGGCAATGTTGTTGCCACGCCGCAGCTGACCGAGCAGGAAGAATACATCAAAAAGCTGGAAGCGGAAAACGCGGCGCTGAAAGCCGAAAACGAAAAGCTGAAAACACAGCTGAGCGCACTGAGTAACTCCAAATTCTGCGACATCAACGGTGACAATCTGGTCGATGTGGCAGACGCACAGCTGGTGCTGAAATATTATACCGAAACGGTCGCGGGGCTCACAGAGGATCCGATCGAAGTCTGGTATACCAAACGAAATACAATAACGGGGTGAATCACTGTGAAATCAAGCCGCAGGCCGCGCATTTCCGGTGCGGTCTATGAATAATGCCGCAGTTACAACAGTCTACCTGATCCGCCACGGTGAGGCGGAGGGCAATGTCCTGCCGTATTTTCAGGGCACTGCCGATACAAAGCTGACCGAAAAAGGCCGGGCGCAGGTCGCATATCTGGCAGAGCGCTTCCGGGAGATTCCGCTGGATGCGGTCTATTACAGCCCGTGGCACCGCGCAAAGGAAACCGCCGAGGCCGTCAACAAATACCATGATCTGCCGCTGATTCCGGAATACGATCTGCATGAGATCAACGGCGGCGACTGGGAGGGCGTGCCGGTCGTCGAGCTGTGCGGAAAATTCCCCGCCGAGTTTGAGATCTGGAAAAACCGCATCTGGGATTTTCAGGCGCCGAACGGCGAAAAAATGACGCAGGTATATCAGCGCATGGCGGAGGCCGTCACGCGCATTGCGAAGGCGAATCCCGGAAAGACAATCGCCGTCTGCTCGCACGGCTGCGCGATCCGCAATTTCCTCTGCTATGCTGAATTTGACGACATCACGCGGCTGAATGACGTCGGCTGGGCGGAAAATACCGCCGTGTCGCAGCTGACATACGATGCGGAAAGCGGCTGGCGGCTCGTGATGAAGAACAGCGCCTCGCATCTGCCGAAGGAGCTGCTCTCCGCGGACAATCCCGCGTGGGCAGCCGACCGTGAGGAGGATGCGGAATGATTATATTCGGCGTAGATTTCGGGGATACGCGCACCGGCTGGGCGGTCTGTGACCGTTCCGAGATGCTCGCCTCCCCCGTCAGCGTGCTGACCGAGAAAAACTTTCTGCACTGCGCAGAGAAAACCGCCGAGGCCGCAAAAAATGCCCGCGCCGAGCTGATCGTCGTGGGGCATCCGGTCAATATGGACGGCAGCCGCGGGCCGCGCGCACAGAAATGCGCTGACTTCGCGGAGATTCTCCGGGAAAAAAGCGGCATTCCCGTTGTGCTCTGGGATGAGCGCTGCACGACGGTTTCCGCGCATCAGATTCTCAACGTCACGAACACGCGCGGCAAAAAACGGAAGTCCGTTGTGGACGCCGTCGCCGCCGTGCTGATTCTGGAAAGCTACCTTGCATACCGGAAAGCGGTGCCGCAGACTGAATCCTGACAGCAGCACCGCCCGCCGGATCCGCTGCTCAGTGCAGAAGCTCTGCAACACCGTCCATGACGGCACCGACCGCCCGGACGGCTCTGGCCGTTCTGCGCTTGAGCCGCTTGCGCTCGCTGCTCCCGGCGCTGCTCAGCAGATACCCTGCCATGCCCGCCGCCGCGCCGAGCGCCATACCCTTTGCGATTGCCTGAAGCTGCATGATCTCGCTCCTTTCCCTGTGGGACAGTCCTATCATGCCGCAGCAGTCCGCCGCTATGCGGTGCGGCTGCAACATTACAGAAAAAGGAAGTATTATCTTGCATAAGCTGCATCTTGTCCTTGTTGAACCGCGCATTCCCCAGAATACCGGCAGCATCGCGCGCACCTGCGCGGTGACGGGCGCGGCCCTGCATCTGATCCACCCGCTCGGGTTCCGGATCGACGATGCCAAGTTAAAGCGCGCCGGTCTGGATTACTGGGATAAGCTGGATATTTTTCACCATGATAATCTGGATGCGTTTTTTGCTGCGTATCCCGCCGCAGGTACGGAAAACCCGTATTTCTATTTCACCGCAAAGACCGGCACGCTGTATACCGACGTCGTCTATCCGGAAGAAACATTCCTGTTCTTCGGACGGGAGGATACCGGGCTGGATGATGCAATCCTTGCGGCGCATCCGGAACGCTGCGTGCGCATCCCGATGCGGGAAACCCTGCGCTGTCTGAATCTGTCAAATTCGGTTGCCGTCGCCGCTTATGAGGTGCTCCGGCAGCATGATTTTGAAGGCCTCACCCGTGACGGAAGATATGCGAAAGCGGGATGGGAGCCGGAAACACCCAGAGCATATGATATCAGCCAGATCTGAGAAAGGAACAAAATTATGCTGAAACAAAAAATCAAACTGATGACAGATTCTGTCAGCGATATATCCAAAGAGCGTGCGGAGGCACTCGGCATCCATTTGCTGTATATGCCGATCACGGTCGAGGGCAAGGCGCTCCGTGAGGAGCTGGACTTCACCAAAGAGGAATTCTACGGGATGATTGACAACGCCAGGGAGTACCCTTCCACCGCGCAGATCACGCCGTTTGAGATTCTGGAGGCATATGAGAAGATTGCGGAGGAGGGCTATACCGATCTGGTTTTTGTGACGATCGGCTCCGGCGGCTCCGGCACCTATGCAAATGCCGTCATGGCAAGAGAGCAGTTCTACGATGCGCATCCGGAATCGGAGGATCGCCTGAAAATTCATCTGGTGGACGGCCGCAACTATACGGCAACCTACGGCTATGCGGTCACGGAGGCCGCCAAGAAGCTCGCGCGCGGCGCAGGTGTTTCGGAGCTGCTGGATTATCTGGAGGACTGGACAACGCATGCCGGACTTTACTTTGTGCCGATGACGCTGAAATACGTCAAGCGCTCCGGCAGAGTGAGTGCAGCAGCCGCCTTTGCCGGTGAGCTGCTCGGCCTAAAGCCGTTCTGCCGGATCTGCAACTGCAAGTCCAGCGTGATCCAGAAAATCCGCGGCGAGCAGAATATCATCCCGAAAATGGTCGAGGTCGTCAAGGCAGATATCCAGCCGCATTCGCCTTATCTTGTCATGCAGGGCGCGGATACAGAGATTGCAAAGGAGTTCGGTGCGGCGCTGACCAAAGCACTCGGCTACCCGCCGGAGGCTTACTGGAATATCGGTGCTGCAATCTGCTGCAACGCGGGGCCGCATGTGTTCGGCTTTGTGATCAAACGCAAAGAAGCCGACGCAGACTGAGGCGGCAGCGCCCCATTAAAAATCCATCGGAGATACCGCTTTCCCGACAAACCGACATCCCCGCAGGCAATCCCTGCGGGGATGTTTGTTTTCACTTGCTGCGTTCGGCCGGAATCCCTGCGCGAAGCTCCGGAAAACAGAAAAATTTTGCAAGAAAGCACATGCCGCCTGAGAAATTCCTCCTCTCGTCTTGCGTTTTGTGCGATTTTGTGCTATAATAAAAGGACAAGTATACGAAAGGGGAAACTACTTATGCATGAACCGTATTACCTGACAACTGCGATCGCATACACATCGCGCAAGCCGCATATCGGAAACACCTACGAGATCGTCATGACCGATGCGCTGGCACGGTTCCGCAGGATGCAGGGCTATGATGTATATTTCCTGACCGGCACGGATGAGCACGGCCAGAAGATTGAGGAAATCGCAAAGGAAGCCGGCATTACGCCGCAGGAGCACGTCGATAAGATCGCCGGTGAAATCCGCTCGATCTGCGACCTGCTCAATACCTCCTACAATCAGTTTATCCGCACGACCGATCCGAAGCATACCAAGACCGTACAGGATATTTTCCAGCGCCTGTATGACCAGGGCGACATCTACAAGGGCGAGTATGTCGGCAAATACTGCACGCCCTGCGAGAGCTTCTGGACGGAGTCACAGCTTGTGGACGGCAAATGTCCCGACTGCGGCCGCGA
This sequence comes from Oscillospiraceae bacterium, assembly GCA_016281125.1. Taxonomy (GTDB): domain Bacteria; phylum Bacillota; class Clostridia; order Oscillospirales; family Ruminococcaceae; genus Firm-04. The sequence continues at coordinate 40,663 of JAEEIA010000024.1, forward strand.
GGTGCGCGACGCAAAGGAGGAGGCCTACTTTCTGAAGCTGTCCAAGTATCAGGGCTGGCTGGAAGAATACATCGAAACGCACCCGGATTTCATCTATCCGGAGGCGCGCAAAAAGGAAATGCTCAACAACTTCATCAAGAAGGGCCTGCAGGATCTCTGCGTGTCCCGTTCGACGGTCAAGTGGGGCATTCCGGTTCCGTTTGATCCGGAGCATGTCATCTATATCTGGATCGACGCGCTCTCAAACTATATCACCGCGCTGGGCTATGACGCCTACGGGAACCACGGTGAGCTGTTCAAAAAATACTGGCCGGCGGATGTCCACATCATCGGCAAGGACATTGTCCGGTTCCACAGCATTTACTGGGTTATCATGCTGCACTGTCTTGGCGTGCCGATCCCGAAAAAGGTATTCGGCCACCCGTGGATGCTGTTCGGCAGCGACAAGATGAGCAAATCCCGCGGCAATGTCATCTACGCGGATGAGCTGGTGGAAAAGTTCGGCGTGGACGCCGTCCGCTACTACCTGCTCTCCGAGATGCCGTTTGCACAGGACGGCTCCATCACCTACGAAACCATGATCGAGCGCTTCAACTCCGACCTTGCGAACACGCTGGGCAACCTCGTGAACCGCACCGTTGCGATGGTCAATAAATATTTCGGCGGCATCATTCCGGATGCGGATACAATCGCCGCAGCACCGGCTGAGGACTGCGACGCAGACCTGAAAGCCGTCGCGGAGGGCACCGCTGCGAAGATGACCGAACTGCTCGACAGCTTCCATGTCAGTGACGCGGTCGAGTGCGTCATGGCGCTGGCCAGCCGCTGCAACAAGTACATCGACGAAACCGCACCGTGGGTGCTCGCAAAGGACGAGGCCAACAAGCCGCGCCTTGCAAAGGTCATGTACAACCTGCTCTCCGGCATCCGCATCATCGGCGGACTGTTAAAGCCCTTTATGCCGGAAACCGCAGAGAAAATCCTTTCTCATACGCCTCTCTCCGATGAGGTCGCAGCGATTGAACGGGAAATCGACCGTTGCGCCGTATTCGGCGGCGTGAAGCACGGCGCTTCCGTCGGTGAGGCAAAGCCGATGTTCAACCGCATCAACGCGGAGGAGTTCATCGCAGAGATGATCGCGGCGCATCAGGTGCCTGCCGCGGAGGAAGCACCGGCCGAGCCGGTCGCTCCGTTTGCGGAGGAGATCACGATTGACACCTTTGCGAAGTCGGACATCCGCGTGGCAGAGGTGCTCGCCTGCGAAAAGGTCAAGAAATCCGGCAAACTGCTCTGCTTCCGGCTGTTTGACGGCATCGGGGAGCGGCAGGTCGTTTCCGGCATCGCCAAATGGTACAAGCCGGAGGACTTAGTCGGCAAAAAGGTCTTTGTCGTCGCCAACCTGAAACCCGTGACGCTCTGCGGCGTCGAGAGCTGCGGCATGATCTGCTCTGCCGAAGGCCCCGACGGCAAGATCACGCTGCTGATTGCTGACGACAGCATTGCACCGGGCAGCCGCCTCTGCTGAACGGAGAATCCGTTCCAGCGGCACATTCCCGTATTGTATGATTACCCTGCGCTGTGGAGTACCCCGCATTCTGTCACGCCCTCAAAAATCATTTCACTGCATATTATGCAGCAGGAGGTTGATTTATGAAGCTGCTGAAAAAGCTCGCCGTGATTACGGCAGCGGCACTCTGCGCAAACGGTATTATCCCCGCGGCAGCGGCGGACGATGCTGTCATGACATTCCGCATGGCTGCGGAAACAGATACCGTCACCACGGATCAGCTCGCTGACGGCGATGTGACCGTACACGGCGGCCTGTACGTTGACAATTACACCGGTCTGACCAGTATGCGCATGATGCTGAAAAGCGACGCGCCGATCGTGATCGAAAACGGTGGATTTACGGTCGATCCGGAGAGGATGGATGCAGGCGGACAGCCGATGCACCTGCTTTTTGCAGAGCACGCGGATGCTACCTATACGCAGCATTCGGACTTCACCGGCGAGGACAATATCATCCTTTGGTACGCAAAGAATTACACCAAGGATGCGATTGCGAATATCAATGACCCGGCAAGCTCGTTTGTGGATTTTGACGTCCGCATTCCGCAGGATACGCCCCCGGGCGATTACAGCATCTATATCAGCACGGCGATTCAGTACAATGCGGCCGGATTGATGGAGGAGGACTTCTTCGCTTACTGCCGCGGCGATCAGATGGTGCTGGATGAAAACATCATTCTGGAGCCGTTTACGATCCATGTGCAGGATCCTGCGGATACCACAGAGCCCGTTGTAACGACAACGGAGCCGGAGGTTACCACAACGGAACCGGAAACCACTGCCGCAACGTCTACAACTGCGGCATATGCGCTGATGCTTGCGGTGGAACCGGGCGGAAAGCGCGAATATCTCTGCGGTGAGCAGCTGGATCTTTCCGGTATCACTGCTTCTGTCTATTCGGGATCGTCCGGATGGGAAGGCTATTATTATACCGTCAGTGCGCAGCCGATTACCGGGCCGTACTTTACGGTCGATGCGTCTGCGTTTGATCCGGATAAGCCGGGAACATACCGCGTGATCGTCTATTACGCGGCCGACCGCTCCGTCAGCGGAGAATTTACGGTCATTGTACGGCAGCCTGAAACCACGACGTCCACAACCACCACGACATCCACAACCACCACGACGTCCACAACCACCACGACGTCCACAACCACCACGACGTCCACAACCACCACGACGTCCACAACCACCACGACGTCCACAACCACGACGTCCACAACCACCACGACGTCCACAACCACCACGACGTCCACAACCACCACGACGTCCACAACCACCACGAC
>JAEEIA010000025.1 GCA_016281125.1 Oscillospiraceae bacterium
AGGAAGGCATCAACGCTGCAATGAAGGCTGCTGCTTCTGCTTCCTTCGGCTACAACGAGGATCAGATCGTTTCCTCTGACGTCATCGGCATGACCTACGGTTCTCTGTTCGATGCAACCCAGACCATGGTCGCAAAGATCGCTGACGATCTCTACGAGGTTCAGGTTGTTTCCTGGTACGACAACGAGAACTCCTACACCAGCCAGATGGTCCGCACCATCAAGTATTTCGCAGAGCTCGGCTAATCGCCCGCACACGAATACAAAAGCTGATTCAAAACGCCCGCTGTATCATTGATACGGCGGGCGTTTTCTCTCTTGACAATGTCCAGCATATATGCTATACTGTGAAAAAAGAAAGGGGTGCACATCATGTCCTCACTCATAGGTGAAAAGCGGCACAGACGCTGCGAAATCCTGAAAATCCGGAAAAAGCGTTTCGATACGCTGAACGCGGTCGGCTTTTTTCTGTCTGCAATCAGCATCGTGTTCTGCTTCGTCACCACGCTGCTGGCCATCGGCGGCTTTGAGATGACCATGTTTGCAGTCCCGTTCCTGATTCTCGCCACAGTGCTCCAGATCCTCGGCTGCATCAAGCGGAACTATCTGTTGAATGTCGCGGCGCTGGTTTTCGCAGTCATCGCCGGAATCATTTACCGCGAATGCCTGAGCCCGGTTCTGCTGATCACAATCGGCATCTCCATCGTTGCGAATGTAGCCGAGCATCAGCTTTCCAAGGAGGACGGCTATCCGCAGTTCGACCTGAAGCTGGAGGAGCGTATGATGGAGCAGGCACTGGACGAAAAAGTCCGGAGCGTTGTGGCAAAGCAGCACGCCGCAGCGTCCGCTGTGCAGGATATGCCGCCGCTCCCGGACATGGACGACCTCCAATAAAGAGGTATCTCCGATGGATTCAAAATGGGGCTTCGCCCCAAACCCCACCAAAGGGATGCCCTTAAGCAGGGGTATGGGAGCAGCGTCCCAAATTCCAATCGGCCGGAGGCACGTGATATACAAATCAGAACACCCGCTGTACTTCTTGTACAGCGGGTGCTTTTCGTTATATGCAGCGATCTCTTACTCCTCTGCGGGTGCCTCATCAGCCGGAGCGGCTGCGGCATCCTCACCGCTGAGCAGATCAAAGTGCGATGCATACCACGCATTGCCGTTCTTCACCATCACCCAGCGAACCGTACCATTGTAATCATTCGTCACGGTACCGTTGTTGGATTCCTTGGTCAGCTGGAGCTCAAAATGCGTGTCTGCGGTGCAGATCGTGTCAGAGTACATCCGGATGTTGCTGACCTCCAGCACCTTGTCCTCGCGGGCGGTGTACGGATTGTTCCATGCAACGTCACTGTAAATGCCTTTCAGCACCTTGAACGCATCACTGCCGTTCAGCAGATAATTGCCGACAGCGCCCCAGTTTGCACCGGTTGCCTCGTCCTTGTTGATCATGTAGTTGATATACGCCTTGGTCAGATTCTGCATGCGCTCCACAATCTGCTCATTCGGCTCAGCCTTTGCAGCGGGTTCAAACACCAGCACCTGCTCCTTGACAGACTTGTCCGGCACTTCTTTGGCTTCCAGCTCATTGCCGTCCTTGTCAAATGCGCGGACGGTCGGTGCCACAAACAGGTCGCTGATCTTCACATGCTGACCAACCGGATTCGGCGTCACAGACTGTGCAACCTCATCCAGATTCATCTCATACTCGGTATCGGTCAGGGAGGTCATCGGAACCTTCAGGCCGTTCACCATGAGCGAGCCGCCGTTCGGAACCGTCGCATCCAGCGTATACTCCGGCTCAATCGGAATCTCGATCAGGGACTGCGGATCCAGCGCCTTCCAGACCGGGAAATCGAACTGATCGGTGCCGCCTGCGCGCTGGAGCGTCACAGTTGCAATCGAAGCGCCCTGATAGCGGATGTAGTAAACCGGCTTTTCATCGGTAAATTCATCGACCTTTTTCGCCCATGTATAACCGGTGCCGCTCATGCTCTCAATATCCAGCGTCGAAGCAATCGTGTCCGCGGTTTCGTATTCGGTCACGTCGATCTCATCGACCTTCTGGCGCACCATGTCGCTGTAAAAGCCGTTGTCCAGATGCGAAACAAAGCCGTCAATCGTGTACTGCGGGCGGGATGCCTCGTACTCTTTCAGGAAGTTATACAGTCTTCTCATGCCCCACAGCGTCAGAATGATGCCGAGCATGATGTAAATTGCAAGACCGATGCGGAAGTAATTGGGTCTGCGTCTGACCGCCGCACCCGCGCGGTGCGCCTGCGGTCTTTCCGCAGAACGGTTCTGCTGCGGATGTGCGCTCCGCTCCTGCACAGCACGCTGCTGCGGCTGCCGGCTGCGCTGCGGCTCCTGCGGATGCTCGCGGCGCGGTGCATTCTGCTGCGGCGCTCTGCGCTGCGGCTGATCCACACGCTCCACATCTCTTGCGGGACGGTTCTGCTGGGCACTCATGCGCTGTCCTTCCGGACGGCGGCGCTGCGGTACTGCATTCTCCTCACGCGGTCTTCTGGCCGGTGCTGCATTGTCCTCGCGCGGTCTTCTGACCGGAGCTGCATTCTCCTCACGCGGTCTTCTGGCCGGTGCTGCATTGTCCTCACGCGGTCTTCTGGCCGGAGCCGCATTGTCCTCACGCGGTCTTCTGGCCGGAGCCGCATTGTCCTCACGCGGTCTTCTGACCGGAGCTTCGTTCTCCTCACGCGGTCTTCTGACCGGAGCTTCGTTCTCCTCACGCGGCTTTCTGGCCTGTGCCGTATTGTCCTCACGCGGCTTTCTGGCCGGAGCTTCGTTCTCCTCACGGAGTTTTTTCACGGGTGCCGCCTCGTCTGTTTTCACAACAGGCTCTGCGGGCTCCGCACTGTGATCCCGAACCGGGGTCTTGGGCGTTGCCGCATGGCTGCGCGGCGTGCCGGTCTGTACAAAGTCCAGATCGTCCAACTCACGCTTGCGCGCTGTCCGGCGCGGGGACGCTTCCACTTCTCTCAGAATTGCCTCCAGAGCAGCATCCGCATCGCGGTCTGCGCTGCTTCTGAGATCCTTTTCATCTGCCATTTTCTGCCGTCCCCCTTTCTTACGATTCCGGTCTGATCAGCCAGCAGCTCGGCATCGGGCGCGGGCCGTAAAGCGAGGAACAGATATTCTGGAGCTTGCCGTCAAAATACAGCAGCGAAGAGCTTCCGCCGTCCAGGTTCATCGCATTGACTGCACCGTGCTGGAGCATGATCTGCGTCAGATCGTCGTAGGTTGCGCCGAGTGAATCCGTCTGTCTGCCGTTGATGACGAGGAACAGCACGGTGCCGTCCGCCGTCTGGCCGATTGCGGTACGCGGGTTGAAGCCGCCGCCGAGGGAATCCTGCTCATTGCCGGGAACGCCGTTGACAATCAGCGGACGCTTCGGATCGCCCCAGCAGACCGCATCACGCAGTCCGAGGTCAAGCGCCTGCTGTGCAGTCATCTTGCCGATGTGCATAATATTATCCTGGTCGAAGCCGACGACCAGCTCATAGGTCGTGTTGAGGCCGCCCCAGCGGAGCTGTCCCTCAGAAATGACGATACCGAGCGGGGTGCCGCCGTTGCCGACGCCGTTCAGATCCTCAAAGCCGCCTGCGTTCGTGCCGCCCTCTGCGCCGTACTTTTCGATCATGTCCGCAAGACGCATACCGCTCTGCCCTTCACCGTACTCACCGGAGATGCCGACGAACACGCGGGACGGATCCGCAATCTTGAGCAGCTTGCCCTTGAACGTCGAGCCGGAAACATCAATGATCTCCTGCGCCTTGCGCTCGACGTCCGCTGCGGGAACCGCATTGCCGTTTTCATCCGTTTTCTGTCCGATATTGACCAGCGCGGTGTTGGTTTCTGCGACCTCCGCCTCCTCACCGCCGCCGAGATACTCTGCAATCTGCTCCGGAGTATAATACCAGTCTGCAAGGAATTTGATTGCGCTTGTCTCCTTCACAGAGCAGACAAACAGCTTTTTTGCACTGTCTGACGGCCCCTTTGCAATGACGAGCATCAGAAAATACAGAGCAATCACAGCCATTATCAGCGTTGTAAGAATCACGATCAGGACACGTCCGATGATCTTTCCGGCACTCAGCCGGCGGCCTGTATGCGCCATAGTGCGTTCTACCTTTCCTGTTCATTATTTTTTCATATAAGCAGCCGTCGCTGCACAGTATGATGCACATTATATTTTACCCCAAAATGCGAAAAAAATCAAGTGCTTTCCGCATTTTCCGACAAGATTATCACTCTGCGTTTTTTTTGCGTTGTTTTTTGTATAACATGCTGTACGGGCGCCGTGTCAGATTCTGTCGGAACTGCATATGATAGCGCAGGGAGGTGAAGCCATGGAAACACATTTTGTCGTGATGTCCGAAACCTACGCGGAAAAGGCACGGCAGCTGCTGGAGCGATACCGCTACCGGTTCCGGATGCACAGGATCACGTCCGCCTCCGGCTGTGCCTATCATTTCCGGGTTTTCGGCGCTGCGGATGCAGTGTTTGCGCTGCTGACGTCCGGCGGCATTCCGTACAGGACGAACTGAACGGCAGAAAGGAGCCGCACCGATGCACAGAATCGTATATTTTGACAATGCCGCCACGACATTTCCGAAGCCGCGTCCGGTGCTGGAGGCGCTGCGGCGTGCCGCGGAATCCGACGGCGGCAATCCCGGACGCGGCGGGCATCCGCTGGCCGCACGGGCAGGCGGGGTGGTTTACCGTGCGCGGGAAACGGCGGCCGCGCTCTTTGATGCGAAGCCGGAGCATGTGATCTTCACGCAGAACTGCACACATGCGCTGAATCTCGCAATCCGCGGGGCGCTCTGGCCGGGCGACCACGTCATCCTCAGCAGTATGGAGCACAATGCCGCCGCAAGACCTGTCGCCGCATTGGCTGCGGAGCATGTGATCTCGTACAGCATCGCGCCGGTATCCGCGGACGCAGACGAAACCGTGGAGGCATTCCGCCGGCTGATCCGCCCGCAGACCCGCGCGGTCATCTGCACGCTTGTCAGCAACGTCACCGGACAGATCCTGCCGTATCGGGCGCTCGGTACTCTCTGCAAGCAGCACGGGCTGCTTTTCATTGCGGACGGCGCACAGGGCTGCGGGCTCCTGCCGGTCACGCTCCGGGACGGGATTCATCTGCTCTGCACGGCAGGCCACAAGGGGCTGTACGGCATCATGGGGACTGGAATGCTTCTGACGGACGGCACCGTGCCGCTGAAACCGCTGATGCAGGGCGGCACGGGCTCGCTGTCGGCGTCGCTCAGAATGCCGGATTTCCTGCCGGATGCGCTGGAAGCAGGGACAGTCAATGTCCCCGGAATCGCTGCTCTGGACGCGGGAATGCAGTGGATTGTCCGGCAGGGCGCAGACCGGATGCTCCGGCATGAAAATGCGCTCTGTGCGCAGCTGATTGCCGGTCTGGAACAGATCGAAGGGGCTGCGGTATACCGCAGTGCGGGTGCGCAGTATGCGCCGGTTGTATCGTTCACGCTCGCAGAGGAGTCCCCGGACGAAACGGCAGCGCGACTGGGCGCAGCCGGATTCTGTCTGCGTGCGGGACTGCACTGCGCGCCGCTCGCACATGAAACACTCGGGACGGCGCGCGGTACGGTGCGGTTTTCGCCCTCGGTGATGAACACCCCGCAGGAGGTTTCCGCACTGCTGCAATGTATCGCTGCACGATGATCCATCGGAGATACCGCTTTCTCAGCAAAGCAAAAGGGCGCTGACTGTGCTTGTCAGCGCCCTTGCGAATTCTATGAATCAGTACGTCTTACGCGCCATTGCTTCCCGGAGCATGACGGTGTAGCTCTCATAGCGGAGCTTCTCAATCTCACCGGCCTCCACCGCCTGTCTGACGGCACAGCCCGGTTCTTTCAAATGACGGCAGTCCGCATACCGGCAGGGTGTTTCAATCCCGCGCAGCTCCGGAAAACAGTCCGCAAGCTCCTCCGGCGCAATCTGCGCATAGGCTTCTGTTTCAAAGGTCGAAAAGCCCGGCGTATCCGCAATCTTTCCGCCGTGCGGCAGCGTATACAGCGCAGTTTCCCGCGTTGTGTGGCGGCCTCTGCCGAGCTTTTTGCTGATATGCGCAGTTTCCAGACAGAGCCGGTCGTCCAGCGCATTCAGCAGCGTCGATTTTCCGACGCCCGAATTGCCCGTGAAGGCACTGATTTTCCCCTCCAGCATCCGGTTAATCTCCTGAATGCTCGCCGGATCCTGATAGTCGGCAAACAGCACGGGAAAGCCCGTCTTCCGGTAGATTGCCGCATAGCGCTCCGCGTCCGCAAGGTCGAGCTTGGTAAACACCAGCACCGGCCGGATCTCCTTATACACGCAGACCGCAAGAAACCGGTCCAGCAGCAGCAGATTCGGTGCGGGATCGCGCACGGAAAGCACAAACAGCAGCTGGTCGAGATTGGCCAGCGGCGGCCGGATCAGCAGGTTCTTCCGCGGATGAATCTCCGTGATGACGTCATTTTCAACGGTCACGCGGTCGCCGGTACACGGGGAGATTCCCTGCTTGCGGAAAATGCCGCGCGCCTTGCACTGTAATACACCGTCGGGGGACTCTACGGTGTAAAGTCCCCCGACAGCTTTGATAATCAGCCCGTCCATTATTCAGTCGGTGTCGCGGCCGGATCCTGAGGCTGGGTTGCCTGGGTTTCCGCCGGTGACGGTGCCGCGGTGGTCGTCGGTTCCGGCTGTGTTGCAGGCGGCTGGGTTGCAGCCGGTGTGGTTGTCGGTGTGCCGCCGACGAGAACCTGCTTGAATGCCGCAGCGACGTCGCCGCTCATCATCTGCACGGTGTTCGTGCTGAAGTCAACATGATAGGTGCCGATCTCCGCCTTGGCGCCGGTCGCATCATTGACCAGATATGCACGGTAGTCCGTGCTCTCCTTGCCCTCGACGTTGATCGCCGTCATACCGGCAGCATAATCCGGATTGAAGCTTGCGCCCTGTTCAACGAGCACGCCGCCCTCATACATCTCAATGTGGAACAGGCCGCTCGTATTGGCAGGAATCTGGAAGGTCACGCGCACCTGCTGGCTGCGGCGCTGACCGCTGGAAACATCCAGCGTGATGATCTCGTCCTCCTGAACCTCGTCATTCGGCTTGACATCCTGCTTCAGAACCATGCCCTTCTTCTCGTCGGAATCCACTTCATTCTTGGAGAGGATGATGCCGACGCCGTCTGCCATGCTCTTTGCGAGCTCCCAGTCCAGACCGACAAAGTTCGGTGCCGGCTGAGATTTCTTATTCTTACCGAGCGAAACCGTCACACGGACATAGGTGTTCGGCGCCAGCTCGACCGGGCCTTCCGGCACAGTGGAGATAACCGCACCCTCCGGAACAACATCGTCAAATGCAGAGCGCTTGTCAACATACAGATGCTGACCGAGAATCTCCTGCTTTGCAAGCTCGTACTGCCAGCCCTTGACATCCTGGAGCAGAACCTTTCTTGCGCCCATGGAAACTCTGACGTTGACGACGTCGCCCTTCTTGACCGGGTCGCCTTCCTTGATATCCTGATCGAAGATCTTGCCGTTCGGCGTTTCCGCATTGTATTCCTGCGAGGACTTGATCACAAGACGGTCGCCGTACTGGAATTCTGCTTCATCCAGATCCATACCGATCAGCGACGGCATGGCCTGTTCCTCCGTCCGCTTTCCGGCGCCGTTGTTCAGCATGTTCCAGATGACGGTTGTCAGCAGCACTGCCGCGACAACAATCACCACGATGATGACCGCACTCAGAATCGGGACAAAGAGCGACTTGCGCTCCTCCTCTTCCTCCTCGTCGTCATCGTCGTCGTATTCCTCGTCATCGTAATCCTCGTCGTAATACTCCTCATCGTCGTAATACGGCTGCTGATCCGCGTCATCGTAATACGGATCCTCCGCCGGGACATCGGATTCCTCCGTCACCGGGCGGTAATATCTTGTCTTGCTGTCATCCTCGCCCTCTGCGAACGGATCCTCTGCGGGCTCCTCCGCATCGCCGCCGAACAGCTCCGGATAGTAACCGAACACGCCGTCCGGATCCTCCTTGAATGTCTGGAGGTCATCCATCATGTCGCGTGCGGACTGATAGCGGTTGACCGGATCCTTTTCCATTGCCTTGAGGATGATCTCCTCCAGCCCGACCTGAATGTCAGGACGGACGGTATGCGGCAGCGGCACCTTCGCCTGCATATGCATCACGGCAATGCTGACGGGGTTATCCGTATCAAACGGCTTCTTGCCGGTCAGCATCTCATAGAGCATGACGCCGACCGAATAAATATCGCTCTTTGCGTCTGTCGCAGCGCCTCTGGCCTGCTCCGGGCTGATATAGTGAACGGTGCCGATCGCCTTGTCGGTGCCGGTTTTGCCGTCCTCGCGTGCAAACTTTGCAATGCCGAAGTCCATGACCTTGATTGTGCCGTCACGGAGCATCATGATATTCTGCGGCTTGATGTCACGGTGGACAATGCCCTTGCTGTGGGCGTGCTGGAGTGCGCGCAGGATCTGAAGAATGAAGTGAACCGCATCCTTCCAGCCGAGCTGTCCCTGCTGCTCCATATATTCGTTCAGGGTGATGCCGTCGATATACTCCATCACGATGAACTGGATCCGTTCCGAAAAGCCGACGTCGAAAATCTTCACGATATTCGGGTGACTGAGAACGGCGATAGCCTTGGACTCATTGCGGAATCTGCGCAGGAACTCCTCGTTCTCCGCAAACTCCTTTTTCAGGATCTTGACGGCGACCGTCTTGTTATCGACAACATCCGTTGCACGATAGACGTCCGCCATGCCGCCCTCTCCGATCAGCTCCGTAATCTCGTAGCGACCGTCGAGCTTTTTGCCGATGTTCTTGTCATTGCGATCTTTTTCCATCTCGAACCTCCGTGCCGGCTGCAGCCCGGCAATAATCATATGATATGGGGTCTGTATTTGCATTATGCGAACCTGCCGCACAATAATAAAACAAAATCAAAAAAGTGTTATCTCGTCAGCACGATCACGGAAATATTGTCCCGTCCGCCCTGTTCGTTCGCCTCCGCAATCAGCAGATCGGGAAGCTGCTCCGTCTGATCGGCACGCATCAGCTCCGCGATGCGCTCCTCGGAAACCATGCTGTACAGTCCGTCCGAGCAGAGCAGCACGCGGTCGGTTTCCGCGAGCGGCACAACCTGCGTATCGGAAAGCACGCGGCCGGACACGCCGATTGCACGGATCAGCTCATTGCGCCGCACATGCGTGGCGCGCTCCTCCGCGGTAATCGTTCCCTGCTCATACAAGAGCTGCACAACGGTATGGTCGGTGGTCAGCTGCTTCAATTCACCCTCTGCGGGCAGCAGATAGGCTCTGGAATCACCGACATTGACCGTACACATCACATCATCGCGCGCGAACACGCCGACCAGCGTCGTTCCCATGCGGGCGCGCATCTCACTGCGCAGCGCCGCCTGATAGACTTTCTGGTTTGCCTCTGCGGCACAGTTCCGCAGCAGCTCACAGACCGCCTCGGGCTCCATCCCGCTGACGTATTCCGCACAGAAGCGTTCCTCCGCGGCTGCCACCGCGATTTTGCTCGCGGCACTGCCGTTCTGCATACCGCCCATGCCGTCACAGACCAGCGCAAGCACGCCGTCCGGAAAGCTCTCCGCACGGATCGAATCCTGATTCTCCGTTCTGGTTTTTCCGATGTCACTGCCCAGATATGCCTTCAATGCCGCTCACCACGCTTTCCTTTTCAATCGTATCGCGCCGCAGCTGTCCGCAGGCCGCTTTGATGTCGTCACCGAGCGTCCGGCGCACAGTTGCGTTGATTCCCTCCTGCTCCAGGAGCTTTTGAAATGCCGCCGCATGACCGGCATGAAATCCGGTTCCCGCAACGGGATTGACCGGAATCAGATTGACATGCGGGCGCTGCTTCGGGAACACCGGCCTGAGCCGTCTGCCGAGCAGTGCTGCCGCCGCCGGGGAATCGTTCTCCCCCGCAATGACGGCATATTCAAATGACACTCTCCGGCCTGTTTTCTGAAAGTAGGTGCCGCAGGCATCCAGCAGCGTATCCAGCGGATAGCGCCGGTTGACCGGCATCAGCACGTCCCGTTTTTCATTGTCCGCGCAGTGCAGCGACACAGAAAGCGTCAGCGGAAGATTCTCCTCCGCAAGCTGCAAAATCCGCGGGACAAGTCCGCAGGTCGAAAGCGTCACATGCCGCAGACTGAGGTTCCGCCCATCCTTGCAGGAGAGCAGCCGCAGAAACTGCATCACATTCTCATAGTTATCCAGCGGCTCTCCGATGCCCATAAGCACCACGCTGCTGATCTGCTGTGCCTCCGGAAAATCCGCATCCGCGCCGTAGATCTGCCCGAGCATCTCTGCCGGTGTCAGATTCCGGATAAAGCCGAGCGGCGCCGAAGCACAGAATTTGCAGCCCATTTTGCAGCCGACCTGCGTCGAAATACAGGCGGTGATTCCGTGGTGATATACCATGCGCACGGTTTCAATACAGCTGCCGTCAGAAAGCCTATACAGATATTTTACAGTATCATCCATACAAGATGCAAGCTTTTGCTCAATCTTTGGCATGTTTATATAAAATCGGTCATTGAGCTGCGCCTGAAATTGTTTAGATAGTTCTGTCATTTTCGTGAAATCAAAGACGCGTTTTACATGCAGCTGCCGGAAGATCTGTTTTGCGCGGAATTTCGGCGCACCCATGGCCGTTATCTCCGCTTCGAGCTGCTCCGGCAACAGACTCAGAATATCGGTTTTTTGCTGTGCCAAAGCCGGTCAGCTCCTTTCATTTATTCATCCGGATACGGGTGATAGGTGTCCGGGATTTCGACCTTTTTGGAGAAGTCGTACTGCTCGCTGTCATAGCCTGTGAGCTGACCGGTTTCCTTGTCTGCCGAGAACGTAAAGCCGTACAGCGTCACGGTATCGGACAGCCCGTAATCGCCGCTGCTGTCACACAGATCATATACATTGCAGGTCAGACGGTCGCCGTCATCCGTGACAAATGCGCCGATGATACGCCCGCCGGAAGGCGGCCGCCGCATTGCCGCAAGCAAAAGCATGTTCTCTTCGGTGACATCGGCATGAAGCGTCTGCGTTTCCATGTCCAGGAAGGAAGCATCCCAGACAAGCACATAATTCAGCAGATGATCGCCTGCTTCAAAGAGCCGCCAGCGGCCTGCCGCATCCTCTCCTGTGAGATTGCAGACCGGCAGATCGGGAAAGCGCTCTGCCGCGTACGCTTCTGCTTCTGCATCCGTTGCTGCGGACTGCGCCGCAACCGCAAAATGCACACCGTTCGTATTCGGTCGCACGGAAAGAAACGCAGGCTGTTCCAGCGTATCATACTGCTGTCCCAGCGCAATCAGCTGTTCATCCGTGATACTGCGGAAATCGGCATCGGACATCGCGTCAAGGTCAATTTCTGCATCCGTTTCCGAAACACCCGGCGGCCCGTAGAGCGTCGGGATTTCCGCAGAACCGGACAGCAGCCCGTCCGAATCCGCCGTTTCATCAAGCTCCGAAACAGGCGGCGGGCCGTAAACACTGTATCCGCCCCATCTGGCCAGACTGCATCCGGTCATCAGCATCCCGGCGCCGATTGCCGCTGCGGAAAACATCAGCGCAGTCAGCCTTGTTCTGTGTGAATGCTTCATCTGTTATCCTTTCCGCATCCTTGCAATAAAGAACCCGTCACTGCCGAGCATCTGCGGGAAGAGCGTTGTCATCTCCTGCCCGTATGCAGCCAGTTCCGGCAGATTCTGCCACGGCTTTTCCAGTGTATAGTCCGGATGCGCCGCAAGGAATCTGCGGACAACATCCTCATTTTCGCGTTTTAATACGGTGCAGGTCGAATAGACCAGCACGCCGCCCGGCTTTAATGCCTTTGCGGACGCTTCGAGAATCGCGTACTGAATCTCCGGCAGTCCGGCGACCTCATCGGGTGTTTTATACCGGATCTCCGGCTTTCTGCGGATCACGCCGTATCCCGAGCACGGCACGTCGCAGAGAATGCGGTCGGCAGACGGCTTTTCGGTCTGCCTTGCATCGCCCGCCTGCGCGGTAATGCAGGAGAGCCCGAGCTTTTCCGCACCTTTCCGGATCAGCCCCACCCGGTTCTCATGCAGATCATATGCATACACATGCCCCTGATTCTGCATCAGCTCCGCAATCGTAAAGGTCTTGCCTCCCGGCGCTGCACAGACATCGAGCACGGTTTCCCCGGGCTGCGGATCCAGCGCCAGACAGCAGAGCTGCGAGGCAAGATCCTGCACATGCATCGAGCGCCCCATGGCTTTCGCCTCGGAAACAAGCCCGCTGCGGTAAGGATCCACCGGCACGGTTTCTTTTCCGTCGATGACAGTCGGGACGGCATCCGTTTCCCCGCGCCGCTTGAGCAGATACGCACAGGGAATCCCCGGCACCGGCTCTGAGCGCGGAATCATCTTTTCGCTGTTTTCGCAGAGCGGATTCCGCCGGATATAGATCGGCGGCGCATCCATTGCATCCGCAAGAAACGCGGTTACGGTTTCCACATCATAGTCAGCCAGCAGCGCATTCAGAAGCGGCACCGGCACGGAATACTGCACCGACATTCTGCCCGGCTCGTCCTCCGGCACCGGAATCTGTTTTCCGCCGCGGAGAAAGCCACGGAGCACCGCATTGACCATCCCGGCGGCGCTGGTCTTTTTCAGCTTCTTGACGGCTTCCGTCCAGAGATTGACGACCGCAGATTCCGGCGTGTGCAGATACAGCAGCTCATAAAAGCCGCAGCGCAGCACGCACAGCACCTCCAGGTCGAGCTTTTCGGGCGGACGGCTCGTATGTGCCGCGATGCAGGCATCCAGCGTCAGCAGGCGTTCCAGCGTCCCCTGATAGATTTTCAGACACAGCGCCGTATCCTGCGGCGTCAGATCCTCCGCGTCCATCAGCGCATGCGTCAGCGCCAGATTGAAATAGCTTTTGGATTTGATCGACCGGATCAGCGTCCGGACACAGAGCAGTCTGGCATTCAGACCGTTCATCTCCGTCTGCCCCGGATCAGCAGCAGACGCATCAGCGTCAGGATCGAGGACGCAACCGCTGCAACATAGGTCAGGGCAGCTGCGGTCAGCACCTTTTTCACGCCGGTCTGCTCCTCTGCGGAGAGAATGCCGCCCTGTGCCAGAGAACGGACGGCTCTGCCGCTGGCGTTGAATTCCACCGGCAGCGTCACAAGCTGGAAGAAGATCACGGCGCAGAACAGAATGATGCCGATATCCAGAAGGGTGCCGCCCAGCCCCTTGGCAGAGAACACAATGCCGAGCATAATCAGAATTGACGAGCCGTGCGAGCAGATATTCGTGCTCTTGACAATCGCATTGCGCAGGCGCACCGGTGCATAATTCTGCGCATATTGCAGCGCATGGCCTGCCTCGTGCATTGCAACGCCGACGGCGGCCACGCTGTCAGAGCCGTATACGCTCTGCGAAAGCCGGATCGTATTGCTGCGCGGATCGTAATGATCGGTGAGATTGCCGGGGATCGGCTCAATCGCAACATCGGTGATGCCGTTGTCGAGCAAAAGCTGACGGGCGGCCTCTGCGCCGGTCATGCCGCGCTCACTGCGAATCTGACTGTATTTTTTGAAGGTCGATTTCACATTCAGCGATGCAATCAGCGGAATGATGATTGCCAGTATCAAAAGGATCCACTGCATGAGATTACTCCTTTCTGTCACTCAGCCGACGAGAAGCGGTCGCCTGTTTTCAGCGGGAAGCCGCGCAGAAAATCTGCGGTCGGCATGGCCTTGGCGCCCTCTGCCTGCATGACGGTCGGCTGAATGATCTGTCCGTCGCCGCAGACAATGCCGATGATGTCATCGCTGCCGATGACCGTTCCTGCGGGAATATGCGCCAGCTGCTTTGTCAGCACGGAGGCGTGGAGCTTGATGCGCCGTCCCTTCATCATCGCATAGCCGGTGACCGCACGGATTGTCCGGTCAACCTCCTGCGCAGGCTTTTTGAAGTCCAGGCGGCTCATGTCCTTGGTGATTTTTTCTGCGGTACATGCCAGCGTGTCGTCCTGACGAACCGGCTTTAACATTCCCTGATCGAGCAGGAGCAGCGTTTCCCGCATGGTTTCCGCCGCAATCTGCGAGAGGCGGTCATGCAGCGAATCCGCCGTTTCGTCCGGCGCAATCGCGGTTTTCAGCGTATGCAGCATATCGCCGGTATCGAGCCCCTCTGCCATCTGCATGGCGGTGACGCCCGTTTCGCTGTCGCCTGCCAGAATCGCACGCTGAATCGGCGCGGCGCCTCTCCAGCGGGGCAGCACGGAGGCATGCAGATTGATACAGCCGTATTCCGGCAGCTCCAGAATGCTTTTCGGCAGAATCTGACCGTAAGCGATGACGACAATCAGCTCCGGCTTTATTTCCTGCAAAATGCGGAGCGCCTCCTCCGCATCCTCGCCCTTTCGGAGCGACTGCGGCTGATAAACCGGCAGCCCGTATGCGAGCGCCTTTTCCTTGACCGGTGTCGGCAGCAGCTTTTTGCCTCTGCCGCGCGGGCGGTCAGGCTGCGTAAAGACTGCCGCAATTTCGTGGCCGTCCTCTTTCAGCATATCCAGCGTCGGTACGGAAAATACCGGCGTACCCATAAACACAATTTTCATATTCCGCCTCCTCTGACCGCAGTCACGATTTGGTTGCCGTTCACCAGATCTTCGGGAACAGTCTGTATTTCACTTTTTTCAGATAGGCGTCATAGCCCGGGAGCTCCTTTTTGAGCACCTGCTCCTCATTGCCGATGCGCCTGACGATAATCGCCGGATACAGCAGGAACACCGGCAGCGCCGCCAGAGAACCGAGAATCAGCGGAATCATCGTAAACATCAGGATCGTCGCGGTATACATCGGGTGCCGGATGATGCCGTACAGCCCGGTATCCACAACCTTCTGTCCCTCCTGCACGCCGACCGTGCGGGAAAGATAGGTGTTCTCGCGCATGACCTCCGCGTACATCGCATATCCGACCAGAAAGATCCCGGCGGCAATCCGCGAAACAAAGCGCGGCAGCTGCACCCAGTCAAACCGGAAATCCAGTCCCGCCAGAATGAATCCGGCAAGGAACATGATCAGGCTCAGCAGCACGACCAACTTCTGCGTGTTCTGCTTTTCTTTGGTATCCAGCCGCTTTTCCAGCAGCGCGGGATCCTTTTTCAGCAGAATCAGCCCCATTGCGGCCATCGGCACGAATAACACAAAGAGAAACCGCCAGCCGCCTGCATAGCGCAGCGTCCCGGCCGGGAGAAACAGCAGCAGCATGACCAGAATCACACCGATGCCGAAGCGGATACCCGCCTTTTTTGCAAGCTGTTTGTCCATGATGTCACCTCCGTTTTGTCAGCGCGGTTATTGTTCCTCCGCTGCTTCGGGCTTCACAAATTCCTCGACCTTTTCCAGGAACAGATGCCCGTCCAGATGATCGTTCTCGTGGCAGGCGCAGCGCGCGCCCAGCTCTTTGAGCTTCATCTCGTATTCCTGCCCGTTCCGGTCAAATGCGCGGAGCACGACGGTCTTCGGGCGGGTGACATAGCCCCACTGGTTCGGCACGGAGAGGCAGCCCTCCACATCGCGCTGCTGTCCGGAGGTCTTGATAATCTCCGGATTGATCGCCTCGATGATCTCGCCGTCCTCCTCCAGCATCATGATGAACACTCTGCGGAGAATGCCGACCTGCGGTGCGGCCAGTCCGACGCCGCCTGCCTTTTTGAGCGTATCGCCCATGTCGTCCAGAAGCTGCGCCAGCTTTTCGTCAAATTTCTCGACCGGTCTGCACTTCTTGTGCAGCACCTGATCGCCTTCCTTTACAATATTGCGGATCGCCATTTCTGATCCTCCTTATTCTTCTGCGGAATTCGGGAAGCCTTCCTTCCAGCGGCGCAGCGCCTCCCCGGTAAAGGGATAGCTGCTGACCGGTATGGAATCGCCGGAGAGCTGCTCCGCGGTATACCACGGATTCTTTGCATCCCCTGCCCCCGTCAAGATATGACAGCTCTGCGCCGGCATATGGCCCTGCGCAAGCAGAAAGCAGCGTTCGCCTGCTTCATTGATCGCCTCATCCACGATGACAACCGCATGACCGGGCGATCCGCCGTTGACCAAAATATCACCGGCACGGGCATCCTGTACGCTGACCGGCTTTGATTCCGCCTCCAGCGAGCGTGTGCCCGCATAGTGCATCACCGCCATCAGATAATTGTGAAACTGCTGCACGGAGTCATCATACCCCGCGAGCTTCATGCCCCATGCCACATTTCCGAATGCCAGCACGCGCTTGCCGCTGCGCCAGCTCTCATAATCGGTCTTGTAGCCGTTTGTCAGGCTGAACGCAATGCGCTCCGTCTGTCCGGTCGTGAAGAAGTATTCGCTCCACAGCCGGATGATGCTGTCCGCGCACTCCTGATAGCCCTCCCGGCCGATCGGCAGCGTATAGACAGCAGCGGCATGCCCGCGGCCGATCACCGATCCGCGGTAGGAGCATTTTGATGCCCCGTTTTTGTAAAGCGGCTGCCGCCGCATAAACGCAAGAAAGCTGTCATTGGCAGCCGGTATGCGTTCATAGCCCTCCGGCGGCAGAATGCGCGTTTCCTGCGTCATCCCCTCCGGGTCAATGAACGGATTCTCCGGCAATTCCGTGATCTCCAGCGTGAAATCCGCGGGCACCCATTTCGGGCAGGCGCGGAACACCAGCAGGCCGAAGCAGCCGCCCAGCAGCACCGCCAGCAGCAGCAGCCGGAGCACCAGCTTCCGCTTTGTAGAATGATGCAGCTTCATATCAGCGCGGCTGGAACATTTCCGGCGGCGTGACAACCGGCGTACCGTCCGGATTCAGCAGCGGCGTCAGGCCGCCCGACGCGCCGTAGCCCTCACTCTCAGAATGGAAAATGTAATTCACGCCGGTCACCATATCCACCAGGATCTTGGTCTTTCCGGCGACCTTCTGACTGTATACTTCAACAAATCTTGCGGGTGCCTTTGCCATTTTCAGATTCCTCCTGTATCAATTATATGCACTTTTCTCCTATTATAACAGATTGCAGCCCGAAAAGGTTGCATTTTCAGGAACTTTCCAAATTTTTTCAGAATTTCTTCATCTGTCTGCCGGTTCGAACGCTCAGACGCCGCAGTCCCCGTTCATATCCGCAAAGACGGAAATCCCGGAAAATGCCTTGTCCGCATAGGCCTGCTCCAGCAGCGAGCGGATAAACCGGCGCATCTCGGCAGTGTTCTTGCATTTGAGCAGCAGGCGGCGGCGGTACTTGCCGTTCAGCCTGCCGTAACCGGCCTCCACCGGCCCGAGTACCCGGAGCGGGAGCCGCAACTGCATCCGGTTTGCGGTATCCCGCAGAATCTCCGTGAAGCGGTCTGCCGCGATGCGCACCTTTTCCTCAAAGACGCCCGCAAATCCGATCACACAGAGATCGCAGACCGGCGGGAACATCAGCGCGCGGCGCATGGCAAGCTCCTCCGCATAAAAGCGGTCGTAATCCTGCTGCGCGGCGAGGTTCAGGACATAGTGCTCCGGCATATAGGTTTGCAGCACGGCGCGTCCCGGCGTCTTTCCGCGGCCGCCGCGCCCGACGACCTGCGTCACCAGCGAGAACGTTCGCTCATAGCTGCGGTAATCCCCGGCAAACAGCGCCTTATCAACCGACACCACGCCGACCAGCGTGACATTCGGGAAATCCAGTCCCTTGCCGATCATCTGCGTGCCGCAGAGAATGTCGTATTCATGGTTTGCAAACGCACGGAAGCCCGTTTCGTAAGCGGTGCGCGTCATGGTCGTGTCCGCATCCATGCGCAGGATCCGCGCATCCGGCAGCAGCGCCTGCAATTCCTCCTCGAGCTTCTGTGTCCCGAAGCCCATCTGCCGCAGCCGGTCATTGCCGCATTTGGGGCATTTTGTGACCGGCGGCTGCACATGGCCGCAGTAATGGCAGAGCAGGCTGCCGTTTGTTTTATGGTAGGTCATCGGCACCGAGCAGTTCGGGCAGTAGACCGGTTCATAGCATTTGGTGCATTGCAGCAGCGTGTGATAGCCGCGGCGGTTCAGCAGCAGAATGCTCTGCTCCCCGCGCTGCAAATTGTCATAGAGCGCCGTCGCCAGCGTTTCCGAGAACGGCCCGCCGTTGCCGTTCATGCGCTCCTCGTTCATATCGACAATGGTGACCTGCGGCAGCGGCGCCTGATTGTAGCGCTGTGTCATGGTCAGCAGGCGGTAGACCCCGCGCTCTGCCAGATAACGGCTTTCCAGCGAGGGCGTCGCGGATGCAAGCATCAGCACGGCATTGTGATATTTTGCGCGCGCCCTTGCAACCTCCGCCGCATGATAGCGCGGCGACTGCTCCGACTTATACGAATGCTCACCCTCCTCATCCAGAATGATGAGGCCGATGTCCGGCAGCGGTGCGAACACCGCGCTCCGTGTGCCGATCACAATGGAGATTTCCCCGCGGCGGATCAGCTTATCCGTATCAAATCGCTGCCTGAGCGATAAGCCGCTGTGAATCAGCGCGACCTTGTTGCCGAACCGCGACTGAAAATACTGCACGACCTGCGGCGTCAGCGAAATCTCCGGAATCAGCAGCAAAACCTGCCGCTTCTGTTTCAGCGTCAGCGCAATCAGCTGTTCAAACACAGCCGTCTTTCCGCTTCCGGTCACGCCGTAAAGCAGAAATGCCGCGGCTTTTCCGGCAAGAATCTGCTCTGCGGCCGCGTCATATGCTGCCTGCTGCTGCGCAGACAGTACCGTATCCTCCGGCGAAACCGTCGCCTGCGCATCCCTCGGAACCCGCAGCAGCTCCGCCGTATAAAATTCTGCAATGCCAGCCTTGACGAGATTGTTCACGACAACCTCCGTCACGCCTGCAAGATAGGCGCATTCCTTCACTGCGAGCGCTTCATGCTCCCGCAGCACATTCACCGCAGCGGTCTGCTTGGGCGTCGGGCGGAATGCGGTTTCATCGGAGAGAAATGCAGCCGAAAGCCGCACCATCCTTTTTGTGCTGTCCCCGACCAGCTGTTTTCCCTCGGACACCGCCAGCAGACAGCCCTTCTGCACCAGCGACGCAGTGAGCTTCTGCTTTTCGGCATCGCCCTCATTTTGCAGCAGGGCGTCCCGTTCCTGCACGGATTTCGCCATTTTCAGCATATGGAGCAGATTCTGCTCCTGCTGCGTCAAACTGACCCCGACCGGCGGATCGAGCGGCACATAGCGCTCCTCCAGCCGCAGCTGCATCCCGCCGGGCAAAACGGCGCGGACAGCATCGTACCAGGTACAGAACGTATGCGCATGGAGCCACTCCACGAGCATCAGCAGCTCCGCCGTCAGAACGGGCTCTGCATCGAGCAGCGCCGCGACCGGTTTCAGGGTGATCCCCTCCGGTGCGGGCTCCCGGCTGACGGACAGCACCATCGCAATGCGCCTGCGGTTACCCATGCCAAACGGCACGGCAGCGCGCATCCCCGGGCGGAGCGTTTCCGCGAGCGGGGCGCCGACAGCATAGCTGTACAGCTGATCGTACCCGAACGCAGCCGCATCGAGTGCGACGCGGGCGGTCAGCGGGGATAAATCAGCGTTCACTGTCCTCTTCCGGCTCTACGAGCTTGAATTTGCCTGCCGCAAACTCATCGACAGCGGTCTTGACCGGATTTTCCTCCAGCACGACCATCTTGATCGTCTTGTCATCCAGCCGGATCTTCTGGTCACCGGAGGTCTTTGCACGGCGCTCTGCCGCAGCCTTTGCAGCCTCCTTCTCCTTGACATGCTGTTCAGAGATCTCTCTGGCGCGCTTTGCAACGCCGATGACGAGCGAATAATAGCTCTCATTCTTGGAGATAATCTGATACATCGAGGGTCTGAGCATCATAATGTGTTTCCGTCCTTTCTCAGCGAATCCAAATCTGTATAGGAAGGACGCAGCGTTTCCGCACGGAGCACCGCTCCGAAATCGGATACCGCATCCTCTAAGGCATCATTCAGAATAATATAATCATATTGCTCCGCGAGCGGGAGCTCCTCCATAGCACGCGCAATGCGCTTTTCGATGACCTCGTCCATTTCCGTGCCGCGCTTATGCAGTCTGCGGCGCAGCTCTGCAATCGAAGGCGGAACGGTGAACACGAGCACGGCATCCGGGCAGCGTTCCCGGATCTGGAATGCGCCCTGCACCTCGATTTCAAGAATCACATGCTTGCCGGCGGCGCGCATTTCCTCGACTTCCTTTTTCGGGGTGCCGTAATAATTGTCGCAGTAGGTCGCATATTCAAGCAGGCCGTCCTCCGCGATGCGCTGCTCAAATTCATCGCGCGTCAAAAAGTGATAATGTACGTGGTTTTCCTCACCCTCACGGGGGGATCTGGTCGTAGCGGACACAGAAACGGCGCAGTCGCCGCGTTTCAGAATCTCTGCAACCATCGTGCCCTTTCCGCAGCCGGAGGGGCCGGACAACACGATCAGCAGGCCCTTGTTACTCCTCAACGTCAGGTTCCTCCTCCGCAGTCGCCGGGCTGCCCGCCAGACGGGCGGCAATCGTTTCCGGCTGAATCGCGGACAGGATCACATGGTCACTGTCCATCACGATGACGGCGCGCGTCCGTCTGCCGTAGGTGGCGTCGATCAGTCTGCCGCGGTCGCGGGCATCCTGCACGATGCGCTTGATCGGCGCGGAATCGGGGCTGACAATCGTCACAAGCCGCGCAGATGAAATCATATTGCCGAAGCCGATATTGATAAGACGCATAGCTGCTCCTTTCGGTCATTCAATGTTCTGGATCTGCTCACGGATCTTTTCGATCTCGGATTTCATATCCACGACGAGTCTGGTGATGCTGAGATCCTGTGCCTTGGAGCCGATGGTGTTGACCTCACGGTTCATTTCCTGCACCAGGAAGTCGAGCTTTCTGCCGACGGGCTCAGGCGACTGAAGCAGCGTCCGGAACTGTGCCAGATGGCTGTGCAGGCGGACGGTTTCCTCGTCGATTGCGGTTTTCTCCGCAAAGATGGCAGTTTCCGTCAGGATCCGCTGCTCGTCAATGTTGGTATCGCCCAGCAGCTCATTGAGTTTTGCGAGCAGTCTGGCGCGGTAGCTTTCCGCGACGCCCGGCTCAATCGACTCGACCGTGCAGAGCATCTGCTCCAGGCCGTCCAGCTTGCCGGACAGATCTGCCGCGAGGCGTTCGCCCTCTGCCGCGCGCATTTGCAGGAAGGAACCGAGTGCTTCCTCGGCAGCCTCGGAAACGATTGCCCAGACGGCAGCCTCATCCTCCTGCTCTTTGGTCACGGTAAAGACATCGGGCAGACGCAGCAGCGATGTCAGCGTAATGTCGTCCTCCAGCTGCATGGTCTGATTCAGCGTGCGCAGTGCTTCAACATAGCCCTCCGCAATGGAGCGGTTGACGGCGATCTGCGCGTCCTTTCCGTCCGGGCGGGTGATTGTCACACTGACCTCAACCTTGCCGCGTGCGATCTTCCCGTTCAGGAAGCTCTTGAGCTTTTCCTCCAGATACATGCAGGTGCGCGGGAGCCGCGCAGAAAACTCATAGTATCTGTGATTGACGGCACGGATTTCCACGAGCACGTCGCGTCCGTCCGCGAGGCGCTGAGCGCGTCCGTAGCCGGTCATACTCTTAGGCATAAGCAGCAATCCCTTCTTTCTGATCGTGTATGATATCCCACAATACATGGTTCATCACTTTAGTATACCACAAATCCCTTTGAAAATCAAGAGATAAATGTTACAAAATTCAGGCAGCAAAAAGCCGGTCCCCTTTCGGGAACCGGCTTTCTTATGATTGCGTTTCAGCGTACCAAATCGGATTATGCACCGACGGTCGGCAGCTTATCGAGCGGGCAATCGGTCTGGGTGATGATCTTTGCAATCAGCATGAGGATTGCAGAGAGGTCCTCACCGTCGAGCTCGCCCTTGATGACGTTTGCGTTCACGCGGCCCTGCTCGGTAACATTACCGGAAGCATCTGCGTTGAGGTACTTCGCAAGCAGAACAGCATCGGAAACATCGACGCCGCCGGAGCAGTTGGTGTCGCCCCAGACGCCCGGCTTCAGATCAGTAGAAGGAGCCGGAGTGGTATCCGGAGCCGGCGTGGTTGCCGGAGCCGCAGTGGTGGTGACAGGCGCCGGAGTAGTGACCGGAATCGGATCCGGATCCGGAGGAGTGACATCCGGATAGAGCAGTGCCATTGCACCGTTCGCCATCATGACGTCACCTGCGTGCCAGAATCTGTGGTAGTTCAGATCGACAGCTTCAACATTCTTGAAGTCGTCGTTGCCGGTACGGCAGTCCATACCGTAGCTGTAAGTGCCGCTGAATTCCTTGATCTTCGCGCCGTTTGCGACGTCCTTATCATAAGCAGCCTTCAGCTCAGCATACAGATCAGAGTATGCCTGACCTTCGTCACCATACATCGGACGAATTTCAACGAACGTGGAGCCGTCCTTAACAGTGTAGCCGTACGGATACTCACCGGAGCCGCCGCCAGCATAGACTTCCTGTGCCCAGAAACGTGCCAGGGAGCCGTTGTGCTCAGTTCTGGAGCAGCCGATGTCGTCACGACCCTTCTGCCAGACGCGGTCGATCAGCTGATTTGCCAGATAGAGAGCCTTATCCGGCAGCTCAGTGCCCTGCGTACTAGCAGCAGAAGACTTCACGCCGTTTGCAGCTGCATAGTAGATGAGGGTGTTCGCCAGCGAGCAGACGCATCCGAGGTCGGTGTTCTGCATGCCGTTGAGCTTTGCGTGGAGGTTGGAGTTCTCCTTGTAGGAGCCGCTCCAGTCATCCGGCGCACCTTCCCAGGTCAGGCCGGACGGAACCTCATAGTCGCCGTCATCCGTCAGCTTGGAGTTCTCGACGAAGAAGTTGACCCACTTGTCCAGAACGGTCTGCAGTGCCTTTTCGAGGGTCAGGCCGCCCGGGCTTGCCTTGGACTTGTCGCCGTCCGTCTTGATAACATAGTAGAGCTCTGCCAGACGCTGGGTTGCCCAGTACTGGTTACCGGTCCAGCCGTTGGAACCCGGGTCAGCGTAAACCGGCTGCTCGATGTAAGCCATATCGTGGAAGGTCGGAACGCCGCTCGGATACTTCTCGTATGCGCCCATCCAGCAGTTGGTGCAGCCGCCTGCGAACGGACCTTCGATAGAGGACAGCCAGAGGTACATTTCCATCTGACGCTCCAGAGAAGTTTCATAGTCCTTTTCAGCGCCCTCAGCCTTCATGTCAAGGCCGCCGTAAAGCAGACCGTAAGCAGCCAGCGGGTTCTGATAGAACTGGTGTGCGTGAGAGCAGCCGATCTGCCATGCCCAGGTTCCGTCAGCAGCGCCGCCCCATGCGGTGTACCAGGACATCAGATAGTGCTTGCCCTTGTCGCCGGAGCCGCCGGACGAATCCGCCGAAATGCTCTGGCAGCCGATTGCCTTGTAGTACTTGTCGTACATGTCGTTACGGCAGAAGTCACCCATCATACCGGCCTTATCGGAAACGCTGTTGGAAATGCCCCAGCGGTTTGCTGCGTATGCAGCCTGGATTGCACGGTCTTCTGCGTCAGGTGCGTTCGTGTAGGACCAGGACTTCGCAGTGGACTTCTGGAACGCGAACTTCATGCCCTGATTGGAATTGCCGTACTTCAGGGTTTCGATGGACGGATGCGGAATGGTTTCGAAGCAGGACTCCTGGTCGCCGCGCTGGAAGGTGTTGATGAACGTGAAGTCACCCTTCTCGCCGCGGGCAGAACCGCTGAATCCGTACCAGTCATCAACGTCAGCCAGCCAGTGCAGCAGATACTCTCTGCCCTCAGACTTATATGCGGAAACGAACTTGGAGTGGAGCGGGTTCTTACCGGTGTTGGACTCAGAGCCCTCGGACGGATACTTCTTGATGCTGTCCGGATGCTCTTCCGCGACCTGTGCGCTCAGCTCGGTCTTCGCAAAGAAGCCGTTCTGCTGATCGGAAGACGGGATCATCTTCTCGAGAACCTTCCACTGCTTGTCGAGCTCACCGCCGCTGCCGGAGAGCTTGTCATGCATTGCTGCAACCCAGACGATGTAGGACATAGCCTCGGAAGTGGTTTCGTGACCGTAGTCAGGAGCCTCGCAGATCAGCTCTTCAACGGAGTGATACGGAACGCCGTCCTTGCTCAGGTAGCCGTTCTCCTTACCGTTGGTGACGACATCGTCGTACATAGCCAGGAAGCGATTCTTATAAGAATTCTTGACTTCGTACTTCTCAGCCTTGGTACGCGGGCCCTTCGCAGATGCCGTGACGGACATCAGCGCGGTGGATGCCGTTGCCGCTGCGAGGACAGCAGCAAGGATCGCTCTGCTTTTCTTGAATTGCATTGTTTTTTCCCCTCTCGTAAAATTTGGATTTTTCTGCTTCTGAATCCGCACGGTCAGCCTGCGAAGCAAAGAAACAGGCTGTGTGAAATGCCGAAAAGATCCCGCAGCAGCCCGTGCATGATCTGTCTGCGGATCCCTGATCCCGTATCTGCTCTTTCACACTTCCAGCCTGCGCCGGCCCCGGCATCCGTTCCATATGACCGGCATTGCTGAGGTACAAATGTGCATAGAGATCCCGATACGGTACCTAGTTCAATTATAGTAATTTTACTCCCGTTTGTCAAGGCTTTCGCGCCAAACAGCGGCCTGAGCGCCTACTTTTCGGATATTTCAACAAATAACAAATCCTATTTTTGTATATTCTGCCTTTCGGATTATACAAACCGGAATATTCCGCTTTTTCTTCACAGTTGTATTGTGCCGCAGTGCGTTCTGACGCCGCCGGCGGCGTACAAATTTCCGGCGTATTGCATATATTCACACAGCTGACACATTGCGTTCATAGTTTATTCATCATAATTTGAGATAATAAGGAGATAATGGATGTACGCATCCTATGCTGCGCCCGGGCAGGCGCGGCTGTATCCCGGCCTGCGGATCAGGCCGGTCACGGGTAAATCAATCATATGATGAAAGGGGCTTGCTGAAAAATGGTAGAGATCAAGAATCTGACCAAATATTACGGCAGCAATCCGGCCGTGCAGGATATATCCTTCACAGTCGGCGATCATGAGGTGCTCGGATTCCTCGGCCCGAACGGCGCGGGAAAATCCACCACCATGAACATGATCACGGGATGCCTCCCTTCCACCTCCGGCACGGTGCTGGTGGACGGCTACGACATCGCAAAGGATCCGCTGGAGGTCAAGCGGCGGATCGGCTATCTCCCGGAGCTGCCGCCGGTTTACACGGATATGCGCGTGCGCGACTATCTGATGTTCGCAGCCGGGCTCAAGGGTGTCCCGCGCGACAAGCGGGAAAAGCAGGTGAAGGACGCAATGGAGCGCCTGCATATCACGGATGTGCAGAAGCGCATCATCGGCAATCTTTCCAAGGGCTACCGGCAGCGCGTCGGCTTTGCGCAGGCGCTGCTCGGCTCTCCGAAATTCCTGATTCTGGACGAGCCGACGGTCGGCCTTGACCCGAAGCAGGTCATGGAGGTGCGCCGCCTGATCAAGGAGCTGGCAAAGGATCACACGATCATCTTCTCCACGCATATCCTTGCGGAGGTCACGGCCGTCTGCGAGCGCGTCGTCATCATCAGCCAGGGCAGAATCCGCGCAGTCGATACGATTGAGAATCTGGAAAACAGCATCGGCGGCGAAAAGCAGCTGCGTCTGAAAATCGAGGGCGAGATCACAAAGGTTACCGACATTATAAATGGTGTGGAGGGCGTCACCGGCATCAGCGAGGTCGAATACGAATCCGACGGCGTCAGCAGCTTTACGGTCAGCGTAAAATCCGAGGATGTGCGCAAGCCGATGATGGCTGCGCTGATCGCGGAGGACTGCATGGTGCTGGAAGTCACTGCCGTTCACGCAAACCTGGAGGACGTCTTTGTCCGCCTGACCGCGCCGTCCCGTGCGGACGCGCTTGCGGATCTGAACAGGGAGCTCACCGCCGCCCGCGAAGCCGAAAAGGCTGCGGATGCGGAATCCGGAAAGGAGGCGGATGACTGATGTTTTCCCTCTATAAAAAGGAATTGCAGTCCTATTTCTACTCCCCGTTTGCGTACATCATCAGCGCGCTGTTCCTGCTGGTGTTCTCCATGAGCTTCATTCAGGGCATTTCCAACATGGATTCGAGCATCTTCAAATTCTCGTTCTCCAATATCTTCTACAACAACTTCTTCTATTTCATCTTCATGATCCCGCTGCTGACCATGCGCACCTTTGCGGAGGAGCGCAAATCCCACACGGAAACGCTGTGGCTCTCTGCGCCGATCACGATTCCGCAGGTTGTGTTCGCAAAGTTCCTTGCCGTCGCAACCGTGTTCCTGCTCATGATGGTGCTGTCCCTGTTCTTCCCGCTCATTGCGGCGGTCAAGGGGCATGTCATCGTTTCGAGCATGATCTGCGGCTACCTTGGCTTCTTCCTCTGGGGTCTGGTCTGCATCGCCGTCGGCATGATGATGTCCGCGCTGACCGACAACCCGATCATTGCAGCCGTGTTCGGCGAAACTGCCATGATCTTTCTGATCTTCCTGGACAACTTCGCATCCACGGATCTGGTCGCATCACTTCCGTTCCTTCAGAAGCTCCTGAACTGGTTCTCCACAGAGGTGCATTTCAGTGCATTCTCGCAGGGTCTGTTCAGCCTGTCCGATCTCGTGTTCTTCATTTCCATTACGCTCGTGGTGCTTGTCTGGACAATCATTATCATTGAAAAGCGCCGCTGGAGCCGCGGATGAAAGGAGGAGGCTGCAATGGATAAAGCAACTATCAACAGCAAGAACCGGCGTTATACCGCCCTGGCGTGGACCCTTGCGATCCTCGTGCTCGCGGTTGCGGTTCCGCTGAACCTGATTTTTGACCGCCTCAATATCACGGCGGACATGACACCGAACAGCATGTATTCCCTGACCAAGACAACGACCAATTACCTCGACGAGCTCGATCAGAGAGGCATCGTCGTGGACGTTTATTTCCTGACCGAAATGGCGGAGCTCGATGGCGATCTGGAGCTGCTCGCACTCTACCGCACGCTCCAGAATTACGATGCGCACCCCTGCTTCAACCTGATTGACTTCGATCCGGATTCCGATCCGGAACAGCTCAGAAAGCTGAACGCGGACAATCAGTACAATCTCTCCGAGGGCGACCTGCTGTTCGTTTACGGCGATATGGTCAAGCGTCTGCCGGGCAACATGCTCTATACCTACGGCACAGACGAGAATGACGTCATCACGCAGGCGGAGTTCCGCGGCGAAAACCTCTTTACGGGCTATATGAAGTCCGTCGTCGAGGGCGAGCTGCCGATGATCTACTTCCTCGAAGGCCACGGCGAAACCGGCCTTGACAGCATTTCCCAGCTGCGCGCAAACCTCAAGAACAACAACTACGGCTCCGATTCGCTGAACCTGACCACCGCGCGCGGCGTTCCGGATGACTGCCGCATCCTCGTCATTACAAATCCGCAGTATGACATTTCCGAGGATGAGTACAACAAAATTTATGCCTATACGCAGAACGGCGGCAACGTCAGCGTGCTGATTGCGCCGAACGAGAGCAAGACGCCGTATACCAACATTGAGCGGCTCCTGAACGGCTACTGCATCGGCATGAGCTATGACCGCGTCACGGAAACCGACGAGAACCGGCATTCGCATACCGATCCCTACGCAATGATGTGCGACCTGACGGAGGCCAGCGAGGGCGCAACGGAAAACCTGACCGAGGAGCTGCTCCCGCGGAACAATGACCTCGTCACCTACATGCCGTATTCCCGCAGCTTCTACACGGCCTACGGCGCAAACATCGCAACGGTCAACATGGATCCGCTGATTCTGACCGCGACCACCGCCCGCTCCGATCCCTACGGCGGCAGCCTGCTCGACCCGACGCCCACGACCGGCCAGAGCCTTGCACTGGCAATGTATTCCGTCGATACGATGCGCAGCGGCTCCAAGCTGATCGTGTTCGGTTCCGGCGACTTCATCACTGACGAGGGCACCAGCCAGGCATACTTCATCAATCCGCTGCTCCTGTTCCAGACCTCCGTCACATGGATGTACAATTCCGACGTGGACATGAACATTGCAGACAAGCAGCGCACCTATGACTATCTGAACGTCAAAAGCTCCGGCGAGGCCAGCACGCTGATCGCCGTGTTCGCAGGATTCCCGATCCTGATTGCCGCGGCCGGCGTTCTGATCTGGCTGAGGAGGAGAAACGGATGAAACAATCTCGATGGATCTGGATTCTCGGCATCACCGCCGTCGTGCTGATCGGCATTTTCATCATTGTCGATATAAACACCGACAAGAAGGAACGGGAAAAGCACATCGCGGACGGCAAGCAGCTCCTGCACTTCGATGTTTCCAAGGTCACCGGTCTTTCCCTGAAAAATGAGGAGGGCACCCTGGCTTTTGAATGGGATACCGAAAACGGCGAATGGCGGCAGACAGAGGGCGAAGCATTCCATGTCAGCACCTATGCAGTCAACGCAATCGTCAACTACGCCTGCGATCTGCAATCGCTCAAGACCGTTGCGCTGAACAGCGATTCCAAGGAGGTCTACGGCTTCACCGATCCGATTGAGCTGAAAATCTATACAACGGAAACCGGAAAGGATCACCCGTATATCATCTACGTCGGTGACAACACGCCGACATATGAGGCCTATTATGCGATGATCGACGGCTCGGATGAAATCTACACAATCGACTACAACAGCGGCACGGTGTTCTGCGCCTCCAGAAACGCGCTGAAAAACGCATATCTGTTCGACACGACCGCTGCACAGGTCAGCTACATGCGGTTTGAGAAGGACGGCAAAACGACCGTCGAGCTCTCCCGCGACAGCGAGCGCGCCTGGCAGATGCTCCAGCCGGAGGGCTTCACGCTGGCCAAGGCTTACGTGGATGAGCTTTCGGATGATCTCGTTCACATCACGGTGGATGCCTTTGTGGAGGACAATCCTTCCGATCTGGCAAAATACGGGCTGGATAAGCCGCAAACCAAGGTCTTTCTGAAAGGCAGCAGCGGCACCCGGGCGATGGAGGAGGAAATCTGGTTCGGCGCGCCGCTGAGCGAGGATCCCAATGAAACGGATCTCTACGGCTATTTCGTCACAAGCAAGCAGGTGTTCTCGATCAAGAAGGCGGAAACCACATTCGCAAACACGCCCGCTTCCTCGCTGATTCTGCCCTACTGCGCCGACATCACGCTGGACGACGTCAAGTCCATTGACATTGACATGGGCGAAGTTTACGATCTGAAAGCAAAAGCGGAGCTTGACCTTTCCGGCGAACAGTTCAAGCTCGACGGCAGGGACATCAGCGGAATGTATGACGAAACGCTCAACACGCTGTTCAAGAACTTCTGCCGCTCCGTTGCGACGCTGGGCTTCACGGAAATGAATCTGGACGCAAAGCCCGATCCGGATGCAGACGCCGATATGACCATTCTGTACCGGTTCAAGGACGGCTCCAAAAAGGAGCTGACCTTCCGGAAGAAATCCGCGAACGAGTTTTATCTGTTCACGGACGGCAAATACAGCGGCCTGACCGTGCGCCTGAACAAGTTCACCGATTCCGCATCGGTCACGTCATCCTACGAAGCGCTGAAACAGGCGCTCAAGAGCAAAAAATAACGAAACAGGATCCCCGCCGGACGAAGAAATCCGGCGGGGATTCTTATTCTGCCTGTAAACAAACAGCGCCCATCATAAAAGTTTTGGTCGAGCTTTTTCAAAAGCTCGCAGGTCGAGGGCAGAGCCCTCGTCGCACTCCGCAGAGTGCGAAACTCCCCCGCGTTCAAGAGCTCGGCGGGCTTGGGGGCCTCACGTTTGCCGGAGGCAAACTGCACAGTTTCGCTTTGCGAAACATGGGCAATTAGAGGCCCCCATTCAATAATAGCATCCGCGAAGCGGATACCTTTTTTCAAAAAGCGAAAGCTCCCTGCCGGACGAAGAAATCCGGCGGGGATTCTTTTTTTATCAGCACGTTTTGATTAAAATATAATAAAATATCAGAAAGTACTTGACAAGTTATTCATTTTGTGTTATTATCATATCAGAAATAACAGAGGAGGCGATCCGAATGGACAGCGAAAAAGAATTCCTGGCGAATTACAGGCTCAGCGATTACGAGCGCCCGTCCGTCACCGCGGACGTCGCGGCGTTCATGATCCGGCCGGAGGATCAGCAGAATTACCGCAAAAACCCGGAGAACAAGCTGCTCCTGCTGCTGATCAAACGCGGCGGCCACCCGTTCAAGGACATGTGGGCGCTGCCGGGCGGCTTTTTGCAGAAGGACGAAACGGTCGAGGAATGCGCGCTGCGGGAGATCTTCGAGGAAACCAATGTGCAGCCGGTTTCCATTCTGCCGGTCGGCGTGTTCAGCGAGCCAGACCGCGACCCGAGAGGCTGGATTATTTCCAACGCCTATGCCTCGGTCATCAGTGAGGAATCCGTGCGGGCAGCCGGTCAGGATGACGCCGCGGATGCCCAGTGGTTCAGCGTCAGCTTTGACTGCGATGAAGCGGGCGAATATCACCTGACGCTGACCTGGAACGGCACGGAGCTGCACGCCGTCCTTGCGGCGGAAAAGACCAGCTTCGGCCGGACGCGCTTCCGGATTCTTGACCGCGGCGGCCTCGCCTTTGACCACGCGGCGATCATCGCGGCGGCGCTCTCAGCCCTGCGCAATGAGGCAAAAAATTACGAGGCTGTCTTCGACTTCCTGCCGGAACGGTTTACGCTGACCGCAATGCAGAAGGTACAGGAAACGATCATGAACGTATCCGTCCTGCCTGCCAATTTCCGGCGCATGGTCAGCGCGTATGTCGAGGAAACAGACGAATACCTGCGCGGCGACGGACACCGTCCCGCAAGGCTCTACCG
Source organism: Oscillospiraceae bacterium (assembly GCA_016281125.1). Taxonomy (GTDB): domain Bacteria; phylum Bacillota; class Clostridia; order Oscillospirales; family Ruminococcaceae; genus Firm-04. Next base: position 31,009 of record JAEEIA010000025.1, read on the forward strand.
CAGAAAGCAAAGCTGAATCTGCATCAGCATGACACATGACGGGAGGGATTGACATGGCACACAGGAAAAAGAAGAAAACCGACGTCCTCTCCGGCCGCGACGTCTGCGTTCTGAAAAACGGCCGCGTCATCAGCGGGTATCCCTATTATGCCCAGTACTTCATGGAGGAAAAGCTGGGAAGCTGGCTTGTGTATACTGAGGAACGCGGAAAACGGTATGCACAGGGCACATTCCGTTCCGAAGAAGCTGCCGCGGCGTATGTCCGGCAAAAGCTGGAAAAATGACAGGAGGCACACATGGAACTGTTTTTGATGGATTCGGACGGCGTTTTCTATATCGAAAAAAACAGAATCATCCATGACGACAGAGGACACCGTAAGATATTCAAGCGGTTTCGCTCTGAGGCGGAGGCATATATGGAGCATATGATCAGCCAATCGTCCCCGCTGAAGCCCTCCGGCAAGCTCCGGCAGATGAACGGAAAACACCGGAAATCGCACAGATGAAAGCGCCCGAAATAATCCGCGAAAAAAGCAAACTGTAAATAGTCTCTCCTCATTAAGGCCTAATTTTCAGAGGCATTCTAACTGACCATACAAAAGACGGATATTCAGCAAAAACTTAATGAAGCGCAAAAGCATCGCCGCAAGGCGGTCGATGTTCATTGCAATGATGCTGAGAACAAT
>JAEEIA010000026.1 GCA_016281125.1 Oscillospiraceae bacterium
CTCTCCAAGAAGTCCGTCTGGATCTTCGGCGGCGACGGCTGGGCATATGATATCGGCTTCGGCGGTCTGGATCACGTTCTGGCAACCGGCGAGGATGTCAACATCATGGTCTTCGATACCGAGGTTTACTCCAACACCGGCGGACAGGCTTCCAAGTCCTCCAACATCGGTCAGGTCGCACAGTTCGCAGCAGCCGGTAAGGCAATCGCAAAGAAGCGCCTTGCTGACATCGCAATGAGCTACGGCTACATCTATGTTGCACAGATCGCTATGGGCGCTGACATGAACCAGACGCTCAAGGCCATCAAGGAAGCTGAGAGCTATCCGGGCCCGTCCCTCATCATCGGCTATGCACCGTGCGAAATGCACAGCATCAAGGGCGGTATGACCAACTGCCAGGCTGAGATGGAGAAGGCTGTCAAGTGCGGCTACTGGAACAACTTCCGCTTCGATCCGCGTCTGGCTGCTGAGGGCAAGAACCCGTTCCAGCTCGATTCCAAGGCTCCGACCGAGTCCTATCAGGACTTCATCATGGGCGAAGCTCGTTACAGCGCACTGACCCGTTCCTTCCCGGAGCGCGCAAAGGCTCTGTTCGAGAAGGCAGAAAAGACTGCTGAGAACCGCTACGCATACCTCACCAAGCTGGCTGAGAAGGAGTAATTCCTGCTTCACGGCTATCTGCTGAAATCATAATACCCGCACAGTTTCCGGACTGTGCGGGTATTTTCGATTCAGGTATCGCTGCGCGATGAAATCATAAAGAAAAAACGTCATTTTCATCACGGCTTGATTTGCAGGCGGGGTATGGGGCAGCGCTCCATCATCAATTCATCGGAGATACCGATTTATCGACAAACAAATGAGGTGCTGCATATTTCAGCAGCACCTCATGATTTTTTTATAATAAAATTGATTCAGGCTGACAGCCCGTGGCAAATCATCGCAAAGCGATATCTTATTCCTCAATCAGGGATTTGCCGGTCATCTCCTTCGGCTGCGGAATGTTCATCAGCTGGAGAATCGTCGGAGCCAGGTCTGCGAGCACGCCGCCGGAACGAACCTTCTTGCAGTCGCTGCCGACGATGATCGCCGGAACCGGATTCGTCGTGTGTGCGGTGAACGGCGAGCCGTCATCCTCCATCATCTTGTCCGCGTTGCCGTGGTCAGCCGTGATGACGACCTTGCCGCCCTTTGCGAGAATCGCCTCGGTGACCTGACCGATGCAGTCATCCACAGCCTCAACCGCCTGGACAGCCGCATCGAAAATGCCCGTATGTCCGACCATATCGCAGTTTGCGTAATTGAGAATAATCGCATCGAACTTGTCTGCTGCAATCTCCTTGAGCACAGCCTCGGTGACCTCGTAAGCGCTCATATCCGGCTTCAGATCGAAGGTTTCAACATCCGGCGACTTGATCAGGATGCGCTCCTCGCCCTCAAACTGCTTCTCCTCGCCGCCGTTGAAGAAGAACGTGACATGCGCGTATTTCTGCGTTTCCGCAATACGGAGCTGCGTCTTGCCGGCCTTGGCAAGCACCTCGCCGAGCGTCTGCGTCAGCTCCTCCGGCGGGAATGCAACGGAAACATTCGGCATGGTTGCATCATACTGCGCCATGCAGACGAAATGCACCGGGAAGAAGCCGTTTCTGCGCTCGAAGCCCTTGAATTCCGGATCCACAAACGCACGGGTGATCTGGCGTGCGCGGTCGGGGCGGAAGTTGAAGAACACCACGGAATCATCCGCCGCAATCTTCGCATCCTTTGCCACAACGGTCGGGAGCATGAACTCATCGGTCACGCCGTTCTCATAGGAATTCCGGATTGCCTGCACCGGATCGTCCTCCTGCACGCCTTCGCCGTAAACGAGTGCCGCATAGGCCTTTTCCACGCGATCCCATGCATTATCTCTGTCCATAGCGTAGAATCTGCCGGAGATGACGCCGATCTTTCCGAGCCCGATCTTTTTCAGCTCCGCAACAGCCTCCTCCATGTACTCCGCAGCGGAGGACGGCGGCACGTCACGGCCGTCCAGAAATGCATGGACATACACCTTTTCCAGACCGAAGCGCTTTGCCATTTCCACCAGACCGTACATATGCGTCATGTGGCTGTGGACACCGCCCGGAGAGAGCAGTCCCATCAGATGCAGTGCGCTGCCCTTGTCCTTTGCATTCTGCATAGCCGCTTTCAGCGCCGGATTTTCAAAGAAATCGCCGTCCTGAATGGACTTGGTGATCTTCACGAGCTGCTGATACACGATGCGGCCCGCGCCGATGTTGGTGTGTCCGACCTCAGAATTGCCCATCTGGCCGTCCGGCAGACCGACGTCCAGACCGGAAGCGCCGATGATATTGTTCGGGCACTCTGCGAAGTAGCGGTCAAGATTCGGGGTTTTTGCAGCCTTGATCGCATTGCCGTATTCGCTCGGATTGATGCCGAAGCCGTCCATAATCAGCAGGGCAACAGGTGCTTTGCTCATAGTTACATTCTCCTTTTACAATACGCCTTGCGGCGGTAATCTGTGGCGGGCATTGCGCCCTTTTTCAAGAGGCAGCGCCCCTTTGGAATCCCGTTCTCCGCTCCGGCAAACGGGACTGCAAAAAGGCTTTGCTCACTGTGCGGAGTTTTTGAAGCGGTACCGGATGATACCTGCGGATGCCGCAAACAGCGGAATGACAGGTGCGGCAAGAAACGATGCCATTGAGGCTGTCGAGCGGACAATGCTGTACGCAGCCATTGCCTCACTTTGCAGTGTACGGGAGATCCAATGCGTGAGAAAAAGGTTCATAGGAACGCTGATTACAGAGGTTATGAGCGGCAGGATTACCGTCAGAATCAGCAGCGGAACGCATGCCTCCGTCGTTTGTCTGTTCTGCCTGTTCAGCAGGAAATAAAACAGCAGGACAATGCAGAAGGATAACAGTGCCGGCAGCAGCAGCAGCGGTTTTCTCATGAATTCTGTTGCTTCCGGGCTATCCAGTGATGACCGCATGATGTTCAGTGCGATCCTGGGAAACCGGTACATGCCGATTTCCAGCGCCGTCTGGATCGTTTTCAGAAGGATTCCGATGTTCAGCATGGTCTGAACAGAACGGATATCTTTTTCCGTATTGCGCTTTGCGGCAGATGCAGCATGTTGTTCCGGGAAGAAATCTTCGGCTTTGCTCATGTTTTCGTCCCGGTTCAGCACGGTCTGAGATGGCGGGAACTCTGTTTCCGCATTGCGCTTTGCATCAGATGCAGTCTGCTGTTCCTGAAACAGTCTTTCCACTTCGTTCATATGTTCTCCTTGTCTGAGAGACAGCCCGGCGCGTCCGGAACAGACGCACCGGTGCTGCCTGATTGCATAATCAGCCCTCGACAGCTGCCTGCACGATGACGTTGAAATCAGCAGCCTTCAGGGAAGCGCCGCCGATCAGGCCGCCGTCGATGTTCGGCTTTGCGAGCAGCTCGGCCGCATTCTTTGCGTTCATGGAACCGCCGTACTGAATGGTCACAGCGTCAGCATCTGCCTGGCTGTACAGCTTTGCGAGCGTTGCGCGGATGAATGCGCAGACCTCCTCAGCCTGCTCCGGCGTAGCGGTCAGACCGGTACCGATCGCCCAGACCGGCTCGTAAGCGATGACGACATTTTTCAGCTCCTCAGCGGTGACATCCCACAGATCCAGCTTGATCTGCTTGCCGACGACTTCCTCGGTGATGCCGCACTCGCGCTCCCATTTCAGCTCACCGACGCAGACAATCGGCTTGAGGCCTGCTGCCAGCGCAGCCTTGGTGCGCTTGTTGACGGTTTCATCGGTTTCGCCGAAGTACTGACGGCGCTCGGAGTGGCCGATGACGACGTACTCAACGCCCAGCTCGGTCAGCATATCAGCAGAGATTTCGCCGGTGAATGCGCCGGATTTTTCAAAGTGGACGTTCTCTGCGCCGACCTTGACATTGGAGCCGGCGGTCGTATTGACAGCGGTTTCCAGATTGGTGAACGGTACGCATGCGATAACCTCGATCTTGCCTGCTGCATTTGCGACCAGCGGCTTGATCTCCTCCAGAAGCGCCTTGGCCTCCGGACGGGTCTTGTTCATTTTCCAGTTACCGGCGATGATCGCCTTTCTCAGATTCTTGTTCATGGTAGATACTCCTTTTCGTTTTGATCGCCGGATCAGTCCGGCAGGATGACCTGCACCGGGATCAGAACCGGGCGCAGGAACAGAAAGGCTGCCGCGATCACAAGGATCACGGTCAGCAGCGCAGCGATTGCCGCTGCTTTGGAACCGCCGAAGGGCGGGGACCAAACTTGTTCCGGGTGTCTGCGGTGAATGTAAAATATCACCTTGCCGTCTGATTCGGCACAGCGGATCGTTCTGCGGTATGTACTGCCGTTTGCATGATAAACTGCTTCACGGCAGGCAGGATCTTCCGCATGCGGCCGGAGCTCCGGCGTGATACGCAGCCATTCCGTGGAAAACGGACGGTGGAACAGCGTTTGCAGTGCCATGCTCAGAAACACCAGAAGTGTTCCGGCGGAGAGCAGCAGATACAGGCTGAAAATCAGCCCGCGGATAAGCTGTGACTGTTCCTGCATATCAGAACAGCTCCAGTCCGTTGTCCTCCGGACGGGGCATCCGCTGCAAATCGGCTTCGGTCGGAAGACGACGCACCGTTTCCGGATCCGGCTCGTTCACCGCCGCGGCTGCGGCATGTATTTTTTCGCGCTCCAGCTCAGCATGCGCCTTCATGTCAAAGACCGGCGCAAACACGCTCGCCTGACTGATCCGGCGCAGAAGCTCGTCCTTATGCGGCTGCGAAAGCGGGACGCTGAAATTGGCGACCTCGCCCTCCAGACGCTGCTCCAGCTGATGCGCCTCCTCATATTTGCCCCGTGCATAGAGCAGGCTCAGATCTGCAATCAGCGGGTACAGCTCACGGTCGGCCTCATCCCGCATGGAAATCCGGAACATCACGCGCTTCATATAGCGGTCGGCAGCCGCAGAATCATCATGCTGTGCCGCATACACCGCATTGAGCAGCGCAAAATCGAACGCATCGTCCAGATAGGGCTTGTATTCCTCCAGCAGCTCCGGCTTCATATCGTATGCGGCCTCAGAGCGCGCATTCGTGTTCTCCAGATGGCGCTTGATTTTCTCCTGTCTGCCCGTCATGTAATAGATCCGCAGAAACGTGGTATTCAGCATGGCGAGCGAGCGCTGGGAAAGCGCCGTCCGGTCAACCGGAATCAGCGTATTCTCCGCATCCTTGTAATACTCGGCGGCAGTCAGCAGATAGGAGCTGATGACGATGTCATCCGCCTCCGGGTACGGCGCAGACTGAAAGATATCCGCAAGCTCCTTGGAAAAGCCGGTCATCCGGAAGAGCTCGTCGGCCTTTTTCTGCGTGAATTTGCCCGCAATCCTTCCGAGCAGCTTCCACATCCACAGAACGGCGAGTGCGGCAAGCAATCCCAGCAGGGCAAAGAAGAACATGCCGCCCACCAACGTGAAACGGGTCGAATCCGGACGTTCGATCATCAGACGCATTGTCGCAGCAAAGCCGCCGATGATAAACATGGAGCACATGACAATCGCAGTAATGCGGATCGGCTTGGGGTTATTCTCCGGAATCAGGCGCATGGCTCGTTACTCCTTTGCTTCGTTGTTTGGTGCGAATTCCGCTGCACGGGACAGCATCGTAAGGAAATGTTCCTTCTGCCAGGACTTGTTCAGCGCCGGGCTGTTTGCGATCTCCTGACGCGTCAGTTCGGCCTGCTGCTCCGCCTGCGTATCAAATCCGAGGGCATACAGCTGCATGGTCTTTGCAATCATGACCATGACAGGGGACTGATCCTTCAGACTGGCAGTCGATTGCTCCGCGGATTTGAGATAGCGCTCCGAGTTTTCAAAGTCATCCGCAGCCGCAAGGATCACGGCGGCATTCAGCTTATAGGGAATGCTCTGCACCGGATGCGCATTTGCGTAAATATCCATGAATCCCCGGCAGCTCGCAAGCTCCTGCTGTGCCTCCGCAAGGCGGTGCGTGGAAAGGAACAGATCCAGCCGGCAGTTGTGATACTCCATCTTGCGGTCATCGCTCAGCCCGACGGGAGAAACCGTCGAGAGGAGCTGTTCCGCTTCGTCAAAGCGGCGCATTGTATTCAGCAGATCGGCTTTGCGGAGCTTGTTTGTGCTCGTCGGCTGCGGATAAATGCGGTCAAAGGTCTGCAAATATTCATCGCAGTAACCCTTTTGTTCCAGGATTTCATGAAGCGGCTCCTCTTTTTTCAGGGAAGACGCAATCAGCAGCAGCAGCGCAATGCTGATCACAATGCCCGCAATCAGAAAGAGCAGAAACGGTTTCAGGAACGGATCAGTGCCCTTCGACATGGCATACAGCCCGAACAGTGCGCCGAGCACGGCAGATCCGGCGATGATTCCGACGAGCACCTTCCAAAGTGCTTTCGCAGTATGCAGGACATATCCGGAGTATTTCATACAATGCACCTTCTTTCATGTACGCTTGAATACAGTTTCAGGCGGATATGAAATCCGCCTAAAACCGTCAGTTATTGATAATTATTTCTCAGCGATTGCTGCAACGCCCGGGAGCACCTTGCCCTCAAGGTATTCCAGGGAAGCGCCGCCGCCGGTGGAGATGTGGCTCATCTTGTCAGCGAAGCCCAGCTGGATTGCAGCCGTAGCGGAGTCGCCGCCGCCGATGATCGTGGTTGCATCTGCTGCTGCAAGTGCCTCGCAGACTGCAACGGTACCCTTTTTCAGGGTCGGGTTCTCGAACACGCCCATCGGGCCGTTCCAGACAACGGTCTTTGCGGACTTTGCAGCATCTGCGAACAGTGCAGCAGTCTTCGGGCCGATATCCAGACCCATCTTGTCAGCCGGAATCTTGCCTGCCTCGACGAACTCGACGTCGATCTCAGCGTCGATCGGATCCGGGAATGCAGCTGCGATTGCGGTATCAACCGGCAGCAGGATCTTCTTGCCGAGCTTCTCAGCCTTTGCGAGCATCTCCTTGCAGTAGTCGATCTTCTCGTCGTCAACGAGGGACTTGCCGATCTCACCGCCCTGTGCCTTCAGGAAGGTGTAAGCCATGCCGCCGCCGATGATCAGCGTATCGCACTTTTCGAGCAGGTTGGAGATGACGTTCAGCTTGTCAGCAACCTTTGCGCCGCCGAGAATTGCGACGAACGGACGCTGCGGATCCTCAACAGCATTGCCGAGGTACTGGATCTCCTTCTGCATCAGATAGCCGACTGCGGTTTCCTTGACGAAGCGTGCAACACCGACGGTGGAAGCATGTGCGCGGTGGGAAGAACCGAATGCATCCATGACAAAGACCTGACCGTCAACGAGATCTGCGAGCTCCTTGGAGAAGCCGTCGTATTCAGCCTCCTTGGTTTCCTCATTGCCGCGGAAACGGGTGTTTTCCAGCAGAACGATCTCGCCGTCCTTCATTGCAGCGACAGCAGCCTTTGCGTTCTCACCGACGACAGCGTCATCAGCAGCGAAAACGACCTTGGTGTCCGGCAGAAGCTCTGCAAGGCGCTTTGCGACCGGTGCGAGGGAGAACTTTGCCTCCGGGCCGTTCTTCGGCTTGCCCAGATGAGAGCAGAGCACAACCTTGCCGCCCTCGGAGAGCAGCTTTTTGATCGTCGGCAGTGCAGCGGTAATGCGGTTATCGTTGGTAATCTCGCCGTCCTTGAGCGGCACGTTGAAGTCGCAGCGGACAAGGATCTTCTTGCCCTTTGCCTGAATGTCGTCCACAGTAACCTTATTCAGTCCAGCCATAATAAAAACTTCCTTTCGATAGAGAGTTGGATGTGAGATATGCGGCTGTCATCAGCGGACATCCGCATTCTTTATTATTATACAACATTTTCCGGATTTTTGCAAGAGAATCCGGCATATGCAGGATGCAAAAAAACGGGCTGTCCGGCCTGACATTTCGTAAAAAATAGATAGGGCGGCGCAGCGGCAAAACAGTCTGCTTTATAATCTTTCTGTTTTCTCGCTTGTTCGCTTTGTTCTGCGTTTATTTTTGTTGAGTGCGAATCTCCCAAACGCTCTCCTTTTTCCTGATTCTCACCTCTCTTTGCGCTCAGCTTCGATTATACGGCTGCACGAATCAGTAAGCGGGATATTTCAGGGGGTCAGAGGGTCAGGAAAGCGGGGGCTCCCCGCCGCACCGGTTTTTGCGGGAATGTGAAATGAATTCTCAGAAAACGTATGCGGGCGTGAGCTCCAAAAGCAATACAGTAATAATTCGTAGAAATATACGCCAGATTACAGGTGCGATTCGCAAGAACCGCCTTTTATGATGCAGCAGTTCAAAGCATAACGCTTTAACGTGCGAATAGTTTGTGCAGATTGCCTATTGCATTTCATGCCGATTTGTGCTATAATAGAGCCATATTCCGGAAGAAAGGGGCGCAATCGCCATGCACAGCAGCAATTACGTGTATTTCGCAGCTGAATACCGATTTTACGGCTTTACCGGCTATTATTACGGCAAGGTCAGATCCGGTGCGGCTGAACACGTTTGCGCAGCTTAATGGTCATTGCGGTTTTCCCGCAGTATTCCGTTAGATGAATGCAGAACGCTTGCGGCCCATCGGCTGTGAGCGTTTTTTGTTTCCAGAAAGGATGTATTCCCATGATCGTTGTACTGAAACAGAACCCCAACCAGATGCAGCTGGAAAGCCTCATCGCATGGCTGGAGGAAAAACACATCGAGGTCAACAAGAGCGTCGGCACCTCGCACACCATTCTCGGCCTTGTCGGCGACACCGCGGCCATCGACCCCGACCTCATCTCCGCGCTCGAGATCGTCGAGGACGTCAAGCGCGTGCAGGAGCCGTACAAGCAGGCGAACCGGAAGTTCCATCCGGAACCGACCGTCATCAAGGTGCGCGATACGCAGATCGGCGGCGGCACGCTGACACTCATGGCAGGCCCCTGCTCCGTCGAAAGCGAAGAACAGATCGTCAACATCGCAAAGCAGGTCAAAGCCAGCGGCGCGACGGTGCTCCGCGGCGGCGCATTCAAGCCGCGCACCTCGCCGTACTCGTTCCAGGGCATGGGACTTGAAGGGCTGGAACTGCTGAAAATCGCCCGCGAGGAAACCGGCCTGCCGATCGTCACCGAAATCATGGACGCAGAGCATCTGTCCGCATTCAAGGATGTCGATATTATTCAGGTCGGCGCGCGGAATATGCAGAACTTCTCGCTGCTGAAAGAGCTCGGCCATCAGGAAAAGCCGGTGCTCTTGAAGCGCGGCATGAGCGCAACCTATGAGGAATGGCTGATGAGCGCGGAATACATCATGTCCGGCGGCAATCACAACGTCATCCTCTGCGAGCGCGGCATCCGCACGTTTGAAACGTATACACGCAATATTCTCGATATCGGGGCCGTGACCGTGCTGCGGCATCTGACGCATCTGCCGATCATCGTGGATCCGTCCCACGCCTGCGGCAAGGCCTGGATGGTGCCGAAGATCGCACCGGCAGCCGTCGCGGCGGGTGCAGACGGCCTGATCATTGAGGTACACAACGATCCGGAGCACGCAGTCTGCGACGGCCCGCAGTCAATCAAGCCGGAAGCGTTTGATTCGCTGGCGAAAAAGCTGCACGCGCTCCACGGCTTTTTGCAGGAGCAGTGAGCCTGCACATCGCGCCGCCGGAGCGGTATCCGGCGCTGCGGATGCTGATTGACCCGGACACCTGCGGCGCCGTTTATGCATATTCCGTCGCCGAGGGGATCCAGTCCGGCATCCTGTATACGAATGAAAATGAAACGGTATTGCTGGTGCATCATATCTGCGGATTCGCGCTGCTGTTCGGTGCATATACGGAAGAAACGCTCCGCGAGATCGGGGAGATGATCCGGCAGCCAGCGCCGTTTTCGAGAATGATCCTCTTTGCGCCGGATGATTATGCAGCTGCATATTTCAGAAAACAGGACGATTTTATCACGGAGCAGCGGCTGTTTTTCCGGTATCCGTCAGCGGAACAGCCGCCGGAGCCCTCAGCCGCAGAGCGGTTGACGCCTGCGCGCACGGAGCAGATCAGAGGCAGAATCACACCGTCGTTTTCATGGGACAATATGGACGATTTTGCGGAAAAAGGAACCGGATTCTGCATCATGCAGGACGGTATCCCGGCTGCATGGGCATTCTCCGCAGCGGTCAGCAGCAGGGAAACGGACATCGGCGTCGAAACGGATGAAAGCTGCCGCAGACGCGGATTTGCAACTGCGGCGGCGTCAGCCATGATCCGGGATACGCTGATCAAAGGAAAAACGCCGGTCTGGGCATGTCACGCAGAGAATACCGGTTCACGGAAACTCGCAGAGGCACTTGGATTTTCGGTATGCGGGCAGTGTACGACAGTCAGGAGGCACAGCCAATGACGAACGGTCTGACGATACGGGAAAACACCTTCACGGCAGCGGAATTTATCGCGCTGTGGGAATCGGTCTGGAGCGGCGCACCGGCCTTTGAGCAGGTCGAAAAGGCGCTTGCAAACAGCGTGTACCGCGTCGGCATTTACGACGGGGAGAAAATCGTCGGCATGGCGCGGATGATCGGCGACCTCGGCCTGTGCTATTACATCAAGGATGTGATCGTGCGGCCGGAATATCAGGGCTGCGGTGCCGGCAGAATGTTGCTCGACCGCTTGCTGACATTCATCCGTAAAAACGGCGTGCCGGGTACGGATATCGCCGCGGAGCTCTGTGCAATGCCGGATAAAATGCCGTTTTACGCGAAATTCGGATTTGCTGCGAATGAAGCACAGCGGATGCGCCTGATGCTCCGCGCAGGAGAAGAAGCATGACAAATCAGGAAATTCTTGCGGCTGCAATGCGGCAGTCGGCCATCGACCTCGGCTGTGAGCCGCATGATTTTACCCGCACAGAACCGGTAATTGTGACAGCCGGCATCCCGCAGAATGCGCGGAAATATCTGAAACAGCCGTATGCGGCATATTTCGTCAGCTATGGCAGCAATATCGTCGCATCTGTTTCGCCGGAGCTGTACGGCACCGTACAGGATTATCTTGCGAAATTTCCGCTTGTACACACGTTCGAGCCGCCGCATATACATGTGCTGCACGCAACGCTTGCACCGCTTGGCTACGGCATCTGCACAACATCGGAATACTGGCTGCCGGATGTAAACGCTGTCCGGCAATTGGAATGCGAATACGATCTGCGCGTCCTCACGCAAAAGGATTTCGCCGGTTTATACCGCCCGGAGTGGTCAAACGCGCTGTGTGAAAAGCGCGCAGAACTGGATGTTCTCGGCGTCGGCGCATACGACGGAAACAAACTCGTCGGATTGGCGGGATGTTCCGCAGACTGTGAAAGCATGTGGCAGATCGGCGTAGACGTGCTGCCGGATTACAGAAGAAAAGGCATCGCGTCAGCAGTCACGAGCCGTCTGACGGCGGAAATATTGAAGCGCGGCAAGGTACCGTTTTACTGCTGCGCATGGTGCAATCTTGCTTCGGCGCGCAATGCAGTCAAAAGCGGATTCCGGCCCGCGTGGACAGAAATGGATGTCCGCAGCATGGAGAAAATTGCAGCAATGAACGCTGTGTAAATACAGGAGAAACTAAAACGAATCATCGGAGGTTCATACATGAATATTGCGATTATCGGTCTTGGACTGATCGGCGGATCATATGCAAAAGCGACGAAATCACGTACTTTGCATACAGTCTATGGCTACGATCTCGACCAGGAGGTGATGATGTTCGCCCGCATGACCGGCGCGATGGACAAAGCGCTGACGGACGAGCTTCTTGAAACCTGCGACCTTGTGCTTGTCGCGCTGCGGCCGGGCGCCGCGCTCAAATGGACGGCCGATCATGCCGCAATGCTCGGCCAGGCAAAATGCACGCTTGTCGATATTTGCGGCGTGAAAAGGGCCGTCGTCGGAGAGATGGCTGAAATCGCCCAGAAAAACGGATTCAAATACATCGGCGGTCACCCGATGGCCGGTAAGGAGCAGGGTGGCTTCGTCAACGCCACCGACGCACTGTTCGACGGCGCTTCCATGATCCTGACGCCGGATGCAAATACAGATTTGCCGACGCTGGAAATGCTCAAAAATTACTTTACCGACATCGGTTTTGCACACCTGACCTTCTCCGATCCCGACGAACACGACCGCATCATCGCGTACACCTCTCAGCTCGCGCACATTGTTTCCGGCGCCTATGTCAAATCTCCGACGGCACAAAAACGCCGCGGTTTTTCGGCGGGCAGCTTCCGCGACCTGACCCGTGTCGCGCGTCTGGACGAGAATATGTGGACGGAGCTGATGCTGGATAACAGGGAGTATCTTGCGGATGAACTCCGGATTCTGATTGAGAATCTCAAGCCCTATCTGGAAGCACTGGAGGCCAACGACGCAGATAAGCTCAGAGAATGTCTGCGTGAAGGCCGGATCGCAAAGGCGTCTGCGGGCGGTAACTAACTGTACAATCTTGCCCCGATGTTATGTCCGGCCTTCCATCACGCAATTATTGCGGTGCTGAACACTGCCCGCAGCGAAAGGATAACCTATGAAAAAGCAAATTCTGACCACTCCGAACGGCGAAAGCTATCCGATACTGACCGGCACCGGTCTGCTTGATACCTGCGGCGCCGAGATTCAGTCTGTCGTAAAGCCGTGCCGTGTTATGCTCGTGTCTGATACAAACGTGGCGCCGCTTTATCTTGAGCGTGCTAGGAAATCTCTCGCAGATGCTGGATTCTCAGTGAATACGCATGTTGTTTCCGCAGGCGAGGAGAGCAAATCCGTCACTGTATTCGGCGCGCTGCTGGAATCCTTTGCAGAAGCCAAAATGACCCGCACAGATCTGGCGATTGCGCTTGGCGGCGGCGTCATCGGCGATTTGACCGGCTTCGCTGCCGGCTGTTATCTCCGCGGCATCCGGTTTATTCAGATGCCGACCACGCTGCTTTCCGCAGTAGATGCGTCGGTTGGCGGCAAAACCGCGGTCAATCTGACACACGGAAAAAATCTGGCGGGACTGTTTCATCAGCCGTCTGCCGTTTATTGCGATGTGGATACGCTTTCCACACTGACGCCGCACGAAATGGCTGACGGCGCTGCTGAGGCAATCAAAACCGGCATTCTCGGTGATCCGGAGCTGTTCAAAATTTATGAAAACGGCAATCCGCTCGCGGATCTGGAAGAAATCATTTCGCGCGCTGTTTCTTATAAATCAAGGATCGTAACCGAGGATCCTGAGGAACACGGCGTCCGCAAGCTGCTGAATCTGGGACACACACCGGCTCACGCAATCGAACGCCTGAGCGACTTCAAAATCTCACACGGCCATGCAGTTGCAATCGGAATGGCGATGATGACACGTGCCGCCGTCAAGCGCGGAATTCTTGATAAGAACGAAGGTATGCGCATTCTGAATACAATCACAAGAAATAATCTGCCTGTATACTGTCCGTTTGGTGCTGCGGAAATGGCAAAAATTGCGTCGATTGACAAAAAGGCTGCGGCATCTGAGATTACAGTGATTCTTCCTGAGCGGATCGGTCAGTGCAGAATGGAAAAGCTTCCGATTTCGTCGATTGAGGCGCTTTTTGCTGACGGACTGGAGGGGCAGGAATGAATGTCATCTGTTATCCGTCCGTGCTGTCCGGTTCGGTATCCGCTATTCCGTCCAAATCGGACGTGCATCGGAAGCTGATCTGCACGGCACTGTCCGGACAGCGGTGCATTCTCGATATGCACGGTACATTTTGTGATGATATTGCCGCCACAATCCGCTGCCTGGAGGCGCTGGGCGCGTCCTTTGAAGCGCAACCGGCTGGACTTTCCGTGAACCCGATCATGCGGCAGCCAAGCACGAACCTCGACTGCGGCGAAAGCGGCTCCACGCTGCGGTTTCTTCTACCCGTCGCAATGACTGTCTGCAACGACGTTTCCGTGACCGGCTCCGGGCGCCTTCCGGAGCGTCCCATCGGAACGCTTGTGCATGCAATGTCCGCCCACGGCGTACATTTTTCTCAGGATCATCTGCCGCTGCGCGCGACCGGTATACTGACAGGCGGCGTCTATGAAATCGAAGGCAACATCAGCTCCCAGTTTCTCAGCGGCCTGCTGATGGCGCTTTCTTTTCTCGACACAGACAGCGAAATTCGTCTGACTACCCCGCTGCAATCCTCCAAATATGTTGATATGACGCTGGATACGCTTCGGTTATTCGATGCGCAGATTGAAACCGAAACGGAAAACGGCCTGCTTCGGTATCATATGAAAAGCAAGAAGATGCACGATATTCCAAATTCGCTCCCGGTCGATGCGGATTGGTCGAACGCCGCGTTCTGGCTGACGGCCGGTGCTATTCAACCATCCGGTACCATCCGGGTGACCGGGCTCAATCCGGATTCCGTGCAGGGGGACAAGGAAATCGCAGAGATTCTCAGACGTACCGGTGCGAATCTTGTGATGACAGACAAATCCGGCAGATTAGAAACGAATGTTTCATGTGGAACACTTGACGAATTCGACGTATCTATGGAAGAAATCCCCGATCTTCTGCCGATTCTGGCGGTTCGTGCAGCGGTCGGAAACGGCATCTGCCGCTTTACAAATGCCGAGCGGCTCCGACTGAAGGAATCCGACAGGCTGACTGCGACCGCAGAACTGCTCCGCGCACTCGGCGGCAAAGTCGATGAAACGGCAGACGGACTGACCGTGTACGGCGGACAGCTGACCGGCGGTACGGTTGACGGACAAAACGATCACCGGCTTGTCATGGCGGCGGCGATTGCTGCTTTGCGCTGCGGGAACCCGGTCACGATTCTCGGCGCAGAAGCCGTCAACAAATCATATCCCGGCTTTTTTGATGACTACAAGGCGCTCGGCGGTCAGATTCAGACCGTCGGCTGAGTGCATAAAACTATAACCAAATTGCGAAAGGAGAACGCTTATGGCATCCAGCTTTGGAGAACGCCTGCGTGTTTCGATCTACGGCGAATCCCACGGAAACGGCATCGGTGCGGTCATCGAGGGGCTGCCTGCGGGAGAGGCGGTCGATCCGGCACAGCTGATGCGCTTTATGGAGCGGCGGCAGGGCGGTCGGAACGCGCTGTCTACGGCCCGTAAGGAGCCTGATGTTCCGGAGTTTGTGAGCGGCATTTTCAATCACCGGACAACCGGTTTTCCGGTTTGCATCCGCATTGCAAACACGAATACCCGCTCCGGAGATTACAGCAATCTTGCTCTGAAACCCAGGCCGTCCCATGCGGATTATCCCGCCTATGTCAAATGGCACGGCGCTGCCGATATGCGCGGCGGCGGCCATTTTTCCGGTCGTCTGACAGCGCCGCTCTGTGCCGCGGGCGGCATGGCGCTGCAAATCCTTGCACGGCACAATATCTTCGTAGGTGCGCATCTTTCGTCAATCGGTACAATTCACGATGATCCGTTTCCGATGCTGCCGGACAGCGCGCTGTTTTCCGAAATTGCCGCGAAAGCATTTCCGGTTATTTCCGATGAAGCCGGCGTCCGCATGCAGGAGGAGATTCTTGCGGCGCGTGAAGCGCTGGATTCCGTCGGCGGCACGATTGAATGCATGGTGACCGGCCTCCCGGCGGGGCTCGGTGACCCGATGTTTGACGGAATGGAAAACCGGCTGGCACGCGTGCTGTTCGGGATTCCCGCGGTCAAGGGTGTCGAATTCGGTGACGGCTTTGCGCTTTCTGAGATGCGCGGCTCGCAGGCGAATGACCCTTACCGCACCGACGAAAAGGGCAATATCGTTACAGAAACAAACCGCAACGGCGGTATTCTGGGCGGCATCACAACCGGGATGCCCCTGCGGTTCCGCGTTGGAATCAAGCCGACGCCCTCGATTGCACAGCCGCAGAAAACAGTATCCCTGCCGGAGGGCGAAGAAACTGTTCTGGAAATCAAGGGGCGTCATGATCCCTGCATTGCACAGCGCGCCGTGCCGGTCATTGAGGCCGCCGCAGCGCTGACGGTTCTGGACGTGCTGCTTTGTGACGGCAGGTTCCCGGAGGGAGGCACATCATGAGCACCACAGAACTCATCACGGTCTTTATTCTGTTTTTGGTCGCATTTACGTGCTTTATCATCGGCGGGATGCAGCTCATGTGCCGCGGCCCGCTGCTCAACAGCCTCTATCCCTCCGATCAGGAGGAGAAGCCGGATCCGAAGCCCTATTACAGGCAGAGCGGCATCGTATTCCTGACCGTCGGTATCATTATGAGCGTGAACGCTGCCGCAGTGTTTCTGCATCGCAGCAGGCTATGCCTTCTGAACGCAGTGCTCATTCCGGTCATTGTGATTTATGTTGTTGCGACCGCTGCCATGCGGGAAGGAAAAAAGTAACGCAGATAAAGGAGTTTTCTTATGGAATTATCGGAGATCCGTCCGCAGCTGGACAATATTGACGCGCAGCTGCTCGACCTCTTTCTTGAGCGCATGTCTTTGATCGACAAGATCGCAGACATCAAAAAGCGCGATCCCTCCAAGCCGCTGTACGACCCGGCGCGTGAGCGCGAGATCCTGATGCGGATCCGGGAGCGTGCAGGCACGGAGTACGGCGATGCGGCGCACCAGCTGTTCCGCATGGTGCTGGAGCTTTCCCGTGCGCGCCAGGCTGCACAGCTGATTCCCGCAACGAGTGTCGCTGCGCGCGTCGCTGCAATGTGTGCGCATGAACAGTCTGTATTCCCGCAGTCCGGACGCGTTGCGGTTTCCGGCGTCGAAGGCAGCCACGCGGGCGCTGCCGCAGACAGACTGTTCCCCAAGGGCAATATCATCTTCATGGACGGCTTTGCAGCGGTCGTACAGGCAGTGCAGGCCGGGCTGTGTCAGTTCGGTATTCTGCCGGTTGAGAACAGCGTGCAGGGCTCCGTCCGGCAGGTCTACGATCTGCTCCGCGAGCCGGATATCTGCATTGTCCGGAGCGTCCGGCAGCTGATCCGGCATGTGCTGCTGACGCAGAAGGACGCGCAGCTCTCCGATATCAAAACTGTGTATACGCACGAGCAGGCCGCCGGACAGTGCAGCCGCTTTTTGCAGTGGCTCGGCGCGGATGTCATCCCCTGCGTCAGTACCGCCCATGCGGCACAGCGTGCGGCGGAATCGAAGGACAAATCCGTTGCAGCGATTGCGGGTGAGGCATGTGCAAAGCTCTACGGCCTTTCTGTGCTGACGGACGATATCCAGAACGAGAGCAACAATGATACGCGCTTTTTATGTATCACCAAGGGCGCCTCGTGCTATGCCGGAGCTGACCGCATGAGCATTCTCGTCAACTGCGCGAATTCCCCGGGTGCGCTCTATCAGATGATCGCAAAGATCTCCGCGCTCGGCATCAACATGTGCAAGCTGGAAAGTATGCCAATCCCCGGCACGAATTTCTCTTACCGCTTCTATATGGATCTGGAATGCAATCTGCATCAGGAGGGCGTGCTCGGCCTGCTCTGTGAGCTGGAGCGCTCCTGTGATTCGTTCACACTGCTCGGCAATTATACGGAGATGATCGGATAACCGGTCACCCGGGAGGTGACGGCATGGGACATGCAAAAACGGCCGGTACGCTGCTGCTCGCGGCGGCTTCTGCCGTGCTGCTTTCCGCATGTGACAGCAAAGAGCAGAAGGCGCTGAATGCTGCATGGGAGGCGCAGGGCGCGCAGAATGCCGTGTCATACATTCAGCAGAAATACGGTTTTCAGGCGGATGTGCTCTCTGCACAGATCGACCGCCGTCACGGCGCGTATCATACGCAGCCGCTTTCGGACTGCATCGTCCGGATGCAGCATGACGGCAGTGATTTTACCGTGTATATCAGCGGCGCGGGCGAAACGGACACCGGCCGCGACACCTATCAGTCCGCCGAAATTGAACAGGCTGCTTTTGACAGCATCAGCGCGGCGTTTCCCGGCCTGCATACGCTGGAGCTGATTCCGGCATCGGATTCCGGCAGGCTGTACGAGATGAAAGAGCCGTTTTTGCGGTCTGCTATGACGGCTGCAATCTGACGGAAACGCTTGCGGACGGCATCACCGGATTCCGTGCGTATTATCCGCAGACGGATCTGTCCGATGAAACAGCCTTTGCAGCGCTGAAACGGTTCAGCGAAGAGGCAGAAATCTGTGCGGAGCTTTATGCCTGTACGGATGCGGCGTTTTCTGCCGCGGAAACAGGGCAGGGGATTCCGCCGCATGATCTGCCGGTGTTCTGTTCGCAGTTCCGGCGGCTGACCGTGAACCGCACGCGCAGCAGTCCGAAGGAACGGGATCCTGTATTCCGCGATTATCAGGTACAGCAGTGCGGCAGCCTTTTTTACTGCGTCACAAAGGATCCGGACTGGCAGTACGGGGAACCGACAGACAGCCTGCCGCAGATCACGGAGATTACGCCGCCCGATCCGGCTGTGTTCGACGGACACGGCGCAAAGGGCGCACAGATTGCTTCAAAGGCATACAGCATCTCCGCAGACAGCTTCATGTGGGTGCATATTTTCTGCCCGGTCAGCCAGATGAAGCCGTCTGACGCAGATCATTTTCAGCACAGTCAGCTGCGCTTCGGGATGATTCCCGCGGGCACGGAATCAGACGGCATTCCCTCGGCAGAACCGGTCAGCGTCCGGGACGGCTATTGCTGTCAGTCAGTATCCGTCCGGCAGGGGCTTTCGCAGACCGTTGTGTTTTTGTATCAGCCGTGAAGAAAGGAGCATCCGATGAAATTAGAAGGCTTCGGCATTTTCGTGAAGGATATGCCGGTGATGGTGCGGTTTTACCGCGACGTCCTCGGCTTTGCGATCAAAGAGGACGAGAACACATCCAATGTATTTCTGGAAAAGGACGGCACGCTCTTTCTGCTCTACCGCCGTAGCGATTTTGAGCAGATGACGGCGCAGCAGTTCACCTACGCATCCGGCAGAATCGGGCATTATGAGATTGCGCTTGATGCCGGGAATTATGCCGGTGTCGATGCGGAATTTGCAAGAGTGGTCGCGGCCGGTGCGGAGCCGGTCATGAATCCGCAGACGATGCCATGGGGACAGCGCACCTCGTATGTCGCAGACCCGGAGGGCAATCTGATTGAAATCGGATCATTTGTGGAATGAGGCATCTCCGGCGGTTCATATTCACGCGCAGCAATACCTGATTGATTGATAAAACACGGAGGTCAATATGACAGAGTTCAAAACACCCTACGGCCTGATCGGGCGGAAGCTCGGTCACAGCATTTCGCCGGAGATTCACGCGGCGCTCGGCAACCCGCAGTATTCACTCTATGAGCTGGAACCGGACGAGTTGCCGGTTTTCCTCGCAGATACGCGGTTACAGGCGCTGAACGTCACAATCCCGTATAAAATCGACGTTATCCCGCTCTGCAAAACGCTCGATCCGCTTGCAGAGGCCATCGGCAGCGTGAACACACTGGTTCGGCAGGATGACGGCTCATGGAAGGGCTATAACACGGATGCCTACGGTCTGCGCTGCATGATGCGCGCGGGCGGGCTGTCCTTCGCAGATGCGAATGTGCTGGTGCTCGGCAACGGCGGCGTGTCGCAGACGATTCAGGCTGTGGCCAGGCTGGACGGCTGCGCAAAGCTGACCGTGCTTGATTTGAGCGGCACGGAGTACACCTACGACGATCTTCCGAAATTCTACGCAGATACGACGCTGATCGTCAATGCGACGCCCGTCGGCATGTACCCGAAGGCGGGGGTATCGCTGGTTGACCTGACGCATTTCCCGCGGCTCGGCGGCGTCGCGGACGTAATCTATAACCCCGCAAGAACCGCGCTGCTCTTGCAGGCAAAATCACTCGGCATCCCGTATGCAGGCGGCCTGACGATGCTCGTCGCACAGGCAAAGCAGGCTGCGGAGCACTTCTTCGGCAAAGCGATTGACGATGTCAGAATCGCGGAAATCGGTGCGGATATGCAGCGTGACGCGGAAAATATCGTGCTGATCGGCATGCCCGGCAGCGGCAAATCCTGCATCGGTGACGCGCTCGGCGCCCTGACCGGCCGGCCGGTCATTGATCTGGATGCGGAGATCGTGAAGAAGGCGGGCAAGCCGATCCCGGAGATTTTTGCAGCAGGCGGTGAGGACACCTTCCGCAAAATCGAGTCCGAGGTCGTGCGGGAGCAGAGTGCGAACCGCGGCGTCATTCTGGTGACGGGCGGCGGCGTGGTCACCCGTGCGGAAAATGAAGCGCCGCTGCGGAGCAACGGCCGGATCTGTCAGATCTGCCGTCCGGTTTCGGAGCTGAGCCGCGAGGGACGGCCGCTGTCCATCGGCGCCGACCTTGCGCAGATGGAAGCTGTCAGAATGCCGCTTTATCAGAAATTCGCGGATACCGCGATTGAAAACGACCGCACGCCGGAGGCAGCTGCGGAACAGATCTGGAGGGATTTTTGTGCATATACTCGTGCTGAATGGACCGAATTTGAACATGCTGGGAATCCGTGAGCCGGAGCATTACGGCACACAGACGCTTGCGGATCTGATTGCGATGATCGAAGCGGAGGCGCAGCGGCTCGGCGTGACAGTCGAATGTTACCAGTCGAACCACGAGGGCGATCTTGTGGATAAAATTCAGGCCGCCTACGGCAAAGCTGACGGCATTCTGATCAATCCCGCGGCGTATACGCACACGAGCGTTGCCCTGCTGGATGCGGTCAAGGCCGTGCAGATTCCGACCGTGGAGGTGCATATCTCCGACCCCGACACACGCGACGAATTCCGGAAGATTTCGTATATCCGGCAGGCCTGCATTGCGACCGTCAAGGGCAAGGGCTTTCCGGGGTATCTGGAAGGACTGCAAATTCTCGTGCAGCATATCAAAAACGCATAAGCAGAACGCCCGCTCTCCGGCGACACCGGGGAACGGGCGTATTTCATATTCAGGGCTGGGAAATGGTCTGCTCCAGCACAGTGACGCGCTCAAAGCCCATTTTGGAAACCGTCAGCTGAATATCCTGATCCGGCTTCACAATGAAGCTCTGCGGGACGGTGATGCTCTTTCCGGGCTGCACGTCCCTGGTTTCGTTCTGCACCAGATCAAAATCCGTGACGGTCACAGTGCAGCTTATGCCGTCCTGGAACGCATCTGCGCGGAAGCTTCGGAAAAAGCTGGTCGGCGTATCGCCCTCATTGGTAAACAGCAGATTCACCGTCAGGATTTTGTTTCCGAACAAATCCTCCGAAAAGGCGTAATTCTCCACAGAAACAGCCGCGCTGTTTTCCTCCGTATCAAACGGCATATCGTCCGGGTAGAACGGCGCCGTCACGGTCTGCGCCGGCCAGGGCGCGGTTTCCGACGGGGAGGTCATGACCGTCGGCGGCGTTTCATCCGTCACGGACATAGTATGCTGTTCTTTTCTGTTATGCCGCTTGCTGATCAGCCTGACGACGGTAAATGCCAGCATACAGATGGCGGCCAGAAAGATGACGATAATAACGGGCATCAGCTTGACGCACCCGCCGGTATTGCTGCTGCCCTTTTCATCGCCGCGGTCTTTGCCGCCGCGGACAGGGCGGCCGCAGTCCGGGCAGATGCGTGTGCGCTTCGTCAGCGGTGCATTGCAGTGCGGACAGTATTTCATGATGTCATTCCTCCGTTCGTTTTTAGATATTATAGCATATTTTGCAGTGAATTTCAATGGGAGAGCGGCAAAAAGTTCCGGCAGTGCTGCATGGGGCAGAAATGACTGTGTTCGAGGCCCGCCGCGCCCCTGCAATACAAATTTTTCGCAAGGGAACTGTACAACTTCACATAAATCCTCATTTATTGCGCTTCGATTCTCATTTCTTGCGACAAATTTCCCGGATTTCATTGACAACCGCCGCCGGATTGTGCTACAATAAAAACGGAATCCGCATCAGCGGCGAATCAACAGGAACAGATAAGGAGTCACGGTATGAATATTGCAGTAGCGCAGTCAGGCGGCCCGACCTGTGCGATCAATGCATCGCTGGTCGGCGTGTTCAGGGAATCCCTGAAAGAACCGGAAATCGACGCAATTTTCGGATCGGTCAACGGCATTGAGGGACTGATTCAGAATCACCTCATCGACCTCAAAACGCTGATTTTCACGAATGATGACATGGAGCTGCTGCGGCAGACCCCCTCCACCGTGCTCGGCTCCTGCCGATATAAGCTGCCCGACTGGCACGATGACGATTCCGTCTACCGCAAAATTACGGCCACGCTGGAGCAGCGGCAGATCGGTGCATTCTTCTATATCGGCGGCAACGATTCCATGGATACCGTGCAGAAGCTCTCTGCATATTTCCGGGAAACGGAAAGCCCGATCCGCGTCATCGGCATCCCCAAGACCATCGACAACGACCTCTGCGTCACGGATCACACCCCGGGCTTCGGCTCTGCTGCAAAGTACGTCGCAGCGACCTTGCAGGAGATCATCCGTGACAGTTCCGTATACAGCATCCCCTCTGTCACAATCGTGGAGATCATGGGCAGACACGCAGGCTGGCTGACGGCCTCCGCAGCGGTGCTGCATGAGCTCGGAGAGGCCGCGCCGCATCTGATCTACGTCCCGGAGGCGGATTTCTCGCTGGATAAGTTCATGCGCGACATCCGCAGCCAGATGGCAAAGCACAAGGCCGTGATTGCGGCTGTTTCAGAGGGCATTGAGGTGCCGGAGGGCGTGCAGTCCGGCGTGGTGGATAACTTCGGGCACAAATATCTTTCGGGCATCGGCAGCTATCTGGAGCGCGCTGTGCGCAATGAGATCGGCTGCAAGGTGCGTTCCATTGAACTGAACGTGATGCAGCGCTGCTCATCGCATCTGTGCTCCCGCACGGACATTGACGAATCCGAGGCCATCGGCGCGGCGGGCGTCCGCTGTGCGCTGCGCGGTGAAACCGGAAAGGTCATGGTGTTCCGCCGCCTGCATAATATGCCGTATACGGTGACGATTGAATCCGCGGATGCAACAGAGGTGGCGAACAAAGAAAAGTCGCTGCCGCGGTCGTTTATCAATAAGGACGGAAATAATATTGCAAAGGCAGCAATCAGTTATTTTATGCCGCTGATTCAGGGCGAGCTTGTGATTCAGATGAACCACGGCATCCCCGCGCACTTCACAATCCAGGAATCCCTGCTGAAATAAGCAGAATCGCTGCGCAATGGTTCTTCATTGCGCAGCGATTCTTTTTCACATCAGACCTGACAATGTCTGCAAAAAACAAGTCCGCACAGCCAAAGCCGTGCGGACTGTTGTTAAAATGGGGACAAACCGGCGCCCGTTTGTACGAAGACTGACACTGTGACTGTTGCTGCTGCAATACCGTGGTACAATGCTGATCGAAATCCGCAAACGGTACGATGCGACGTTGATTGCTGCGACTTGGGGAAAACAGTGCTTGATCATTGGTGAAACGGAATACTGCAATGAGTTGTGAGTTTCTTACTGAGGAATTTGGTACGAAAACACGGGTGCGGGATGCCGGACTGCCGCTGCCGGTGAGAGAACCGGATTCAAGATTGGATTTGTGGGTGGTGTAAGGTAGGATACTTTTCAGCTTGCGATGAGGTTTCAGAATACGAAGTATAATGTGCAGATACGGGATTGTTCCGAAACCGTCTCTCTCAAAAGGTCGTCAGCGGTTGTCCCCATTTGCCGGGGAAAGCGTAATGTGGGTGGTCAGATCAGTAATAGATCTTGACCGTATTGGAAAACGTGTGAATACTCTGATCTTTGAACAGGTTGTACGCATAATGCGTTACATCGATCCGGTAATATCCCACGCCTCTGGAGGTTGAAAAAGAAAAGGAACCGTAATGAGAGTATGCATTCCAGTTTCCTCTGTCTCCGATATTCTGGACATCAGACCAGGAAGCATTATTCGGACTGTACTGAAGTGTAATGTTTTTGACGCCGATCCAGGTCATCCTGGAAGCGGCCGTCGTTCTTGGTGAATAGTATACACATCCGTTGCCTACGGACAGATTATCTTTATAAGAGGTGATAAGATCGGCCGCCTTCGCTGCCATTGCGGCCTCTCTCTGACCGAGTGCTGCGTCATACTGGTACGGTCCCTGCGGAGCCGCATAATACTGCTGCGGCAGATACTGTTTCTGAACAGGGATGTTCGTTGCCGCAGCTGCCCGCACAGTCTGCGAAAACATCGCCCCTGCACACAACAGTGCTGCCAGGGTTTTGCGAATTGTCATATATGTTGTATCCTCCTTTACGGATCCCTTACGGAACCCGCTTACACTCATAAATGATTTTTTATGCCGTTTTTTACCTATCCCAATCATCTTTCTATGCAAATCACAAAATATTCTTTCTGTTGTGTATAAACTTGTCTAACTTTTACATCTTATCGGACGGATTCACTTGAAAACCGTCCCGGCTGAAAAGAAAAAGGGTAAAAAAAGGGGGAAGATAATTTGGCCGGATTATCTTCCCAAAGGTTATCATCTACAAACAAATCATGAAAGGAGTTTATCAGATCACCGGCCGAAACCGGCAATCAGGAGTTGGTAAGACTATCAAAGAATGAGTACAGCATCTGGTCACATATTTCTGTATCCACATTTTTGAGAAACAGTTCATAGACCGTGTTGTCATAGCAGAATGTTGTGTTGTAGTAATCATTTTCCTTGACCTGATAAACAGTGGTGCCGTTGATTTCTGTCGTAATAAGATCGTATCCGTCTGTCGGGATGCCGATCTTAGGTGGTAAAACGGAATCAAAATAGTGTGTGTATTGCAGCGTAATTCGCTGCGACTTGTCTTCTTCACCGCCCCACCAGAAGGTTGCCGAATGGAAGCTGGGGTTATCGTCCAGCAGCTCGGTGTGCTCTAAGAAAAAGCCTTCCGGAAAATACTGCGGAATCAGAGGGGTGAAGCCGAGAGATTCGCAGGCCGCGCGAATCCCCTCAATATCATTTTGCAGAGGCTGTTCCTCATCCGGAACAGATTCGCTCTGCGAAAATGTGATGTCAATGCCGCCGTGGGTCAGCGAAATCCCGTCAGAAAAGTGGCGGTCGCCAAGTGCCATTTTGGTTGCGGCACCGCCGACCAGCAAAGCGCCCGCAATGGATGCGGCCACTGCGCCGAAGCGGCTCCAGCGGATGTTCAGCCGCGGCTTGTTGCGCGTGCTGACTGTGTTTGTTTCGTTCAGTTTATTGCGGAATGTTTCGATTCCCGCTTCGGAATGCGCTGTGACGGCTTCTTCCAGCCCGCACATTTCGCAGATCGCGGCAGTCAGTTCATCGACTGCATCCAGGTTCTGCTGCTCCGGCGGTTTTTCGAGTTCCGAACGGAGCGCTTGCTGCATTTCCCCAAGCAGGATTCTGTCGGCATCCCGCTGCTGCATGGCAGCAGCCAAAGCCTCGGGCGTTGTCATAATGAAAGCTCCTTCCGGACGGTGATGTGACGTTTACTGCGTTTCACCCATAAATGAATTTTCTGTTGCATTTTTACCGCCTCGCCCTAAATTTCGGTCATTCGCACAGTTTCCATTCTTTTCCATTGCCGATTCTTCAGCAGGTTGACGGCGCATCAGCCGCAGGCGAAGGGTCTGAATACGTTTATAAAGCTGCGAAACAGTCATGCCGTATTCCTTTGCGACAGCTGTTTTGCTTCCGTGGCCGGAATCGTAATATGCCTCCAGCAGGCGGTATTCCTCATCGGAAAGTGTGCTGAGCAGTCTGCGCGCCTCCTCAGCAGATGCAGAATCCTGTTCTGCGGCAACCAGTTCCACGTCCTGGTCATCGGGACATAACTCAAGATCGCGGCGTTTTTGCAGCCGGTGCTCTTTGATCACACGGTAAGCCGTGCTGTAAAGCCAGCTGCGGATATTTCCGCTGAAATCGAGCGTATCCTTTTTTTCCAGCATGCGCAAAAAGGTTTCCTGTACGCAGTCATCGGCGGCAGAGAGATCCCCGCCGAGCTGTAACAGACAGTAACGGTACAGCGGTTGATAATACTGCTCTGCGACTGCATTGCATTGCGTGTCTTTATCCAAAACCGGATCTCCCTTCCTTTCCTGCATATAATAACGGCTCTCACGATTCCGTCCCCCGGCAGCAGCTGCTGTTTTCCGGCAGGAACCGTTCCGATCCGTTTTCCCCGTCCTATATTCTAACACGAAACGCAAGAAAAGTCAATCCATCGGAAAAGTCTTATAAAAAAGCAAACACAGATTCCGTACCGCCTGACCCCTGAAAGCGGTCTTTCCGGGGATAAGATAAAAAAGATATCGCTGCGCGATAATCCATAATGGGACTCCGCCCGTTGCAAAAATGCATGAAATGTGGTATAATAGACAGGAATAAATCTCACACAGGGAGGGATCATTTTGACCGATCAGGAGCTCGTACTGAAAAAAGAAGAATTTCTCAGTATTTACCGCGAAAACATCACCCGCAAGGGCGCGGATAAACTGCTGGAATACCTGCTCTCGGAGGAGAGCGACTTCTTCACGGCGCCCGCATCCACCCGCTATCACGGCGCCTATGCCGGCGGACTGCTTTCGCATTCGCTGAACGTCTATCACAATCTGACGGATTATCTTGCCCGCAGCCGGTGCAGCGAGGTCTTTCACATGCCGGAGTATTCCGGGGAGAGCATTGCGATCTGCGCGCTGCTGCACGACCTCTGCAAAATGAATTTCTATTCCGTCGATTTCCGCAATGCGAAAAATGAAAAGGGCGTCTGGGAAAAGGTGCCGTATTACAAAATCGACGACCGCCTGCCATACGGCCACGGTGAAAAATCCGTTTTCATGATCCAGTTTTTCATGCATCTGCGCAAGGAGGAGGCCATGGCCATCCGCTGGCACATGGGCTTTTCCGGCCCGGAGGATCCCAACACGATCGGCCGCGCGCTGGAAATGTATCCGCTGGCGTTTGCGCTGCATGTTGCGGACATGGAAGCGTCCTATTTTCTGGAGGGCTCTGTCTGAGCCCCCGCTTTTCGATCAGCAGACCGGAGCCGGACATGCCGCATGAATTTGCCCGCATGTCCGGTTGCCTGCTAATATTTGAACCCCATGACTGATAAGGAGCGTGACTGAAATGTCCTGGGAACAGAATGCTTTGTTTTATCACATCTATCCGCTTGGACTGTGCGGCGCACCGTGGGAAAATCCCGGCGGTGAGCCCGTCAGCCGGATCGACCGGATCCATGCATGGATCCCGCACCTGAAAAAACTGCATGTCAATGCAGTTTATTTCAGCCCGCTGTGGGAATCCGGCACGCACGGCTACGACACGCATGATTACACGAAGCTGGATCGCCGCCTCGGCACGAACGAAGACTTTGCGCGCCTCTGCGACGCACTCCATGCAAACGGCATCCGCGTTGTGATCGACGGCGTGTTCAATCATGTCGGACGCGGATTCTTCGCGTTTCAGGATGTGCTGAAAAACGGGCAGTCGTCGCCCTATTGCAGCTGGTTCTGCAATCTCTGGTTCGGCAACTCCAACCGCTTCGGCGATCCGTTTTCCTACGAATCCTGGCACGGCTGCGAGGAGCTCGTCAAGCTGAATCTGAAAAACAGCGACGTCGTCAATTATCTGGAATCTGCGATCATCGGCTGGATGGATCAGTTCCATATTGACGGCATCCGCTTTGACGCCGCAGACTGCATTGACCATGATTTCTTCCGCCGCATCCGTCACACCGTCAAGAGCAAAAATCCGGAATGCTGGCTCATGGGCGAGCTGATTCACGGCAACTATGCGCAGTATGCGAACGGAGATATGCTCGATTCTTCGACGAATTACGAGTGCTGGAAGGGCATGTGGTCGTCGCATAACGACAAAAATTACTTTGAAATCAACTATTCGCTGAACCGGCAGCAGGATATTTACCGCGGCCTGCTTTTGTATAATTTTGCGGATAACCATGATGTTGCGCGTCTGGCAACACAGCTGCATGACAAGCGTCATCTGCCGCTGGTTTACGCGCTGCTGTACGCGATGCCGGGCATTCCGTCGGTGTATTACGGCTCGGAATTCGGCATTGAGGGCGCCAAGCAGCAGGGCTCGGACGCAAATCTCCGTCCGGCGCTGGACATTGCAGAGATGCATCCGGAGCAGAATCCGCTGACGCAGTTCCTGTACCGTCTGGGCGCAGCCTACGAGCTGAAGCCCGCGCTGCATACGGGCAGCTTCCGGACGGTTGAGGTGCGCAATCAGCAGCTTGAAATCTGCCGCGGCGAGGGCGATGACGCGGTTTACTGCGTGCTGAACCTCTCCGATCAGCCGAGCGGGATGCCGCTGCCGGTCGGCGGCGACGGCTGGTGCGATCTGCTGACCGGGGAGCGCATTGAGGCGAACGGCGGCGTCAGCGTACCGGCATTTACCGCCATGTGGATTGCAAAGGCGACGCCGGAGGAACTGCACCGCCTGACCGCAGCAGACGAGCCGGTGGCCGTGCCTGCCGAAGCATCGCAGGAACCGGAACCGCAGCCCGCGGAGCCGGAACAGCCCGCTGCGGAGAAAATCCCCGCTGCACCTGCGGAAATGACCGCTGCCGAGCTGGTCTGGAAGCTGTCGCTGCTGGATCGGTGCATGACGCGGGAGAAGCTCTCCGAAGCATTCGGACGGGAACCGGAGGACAAGCAGGAGGGCAGCAATGTCGTCTACGAGTATCAGTTTGACGGCGGTGTGACACTGCGGCTCTGGGGGGATCCCGTGCTGCGCGCCGCGCTCCAGTACAACGACCGCGCGTTTGAGATTTTGCTGTAAGGTATCTCCGATGGATTGAGAATGGGGCGCCGCTGAAAAAACGGCGCCCCAGACTGTCGATAAACTTGCGGAAAACAAAAATTAAAGTTTTTGGTCGAGCTTTTTTCAAAAAGCTCGCGGGTCGAGGGCAGCGCCCTCGTCGCCCGTCGCAACGGGCGAAACTCCCCTGCGTTCAAGAGCTCGGCGGGCTTGGGGGCCTCATGTTTGCCGCAGGCAAACTGCACAGTTTCGCTTTGCGAAACATGGGCGATTAGAGGCCCCCATTCTAAGATAGCATCCGCGAAGCGGATACCTTTTTCGACAAACTGAGGCGTCGGCTGAATGAACAGCCGACGCCCGTTTTCATATCAAAAGCAGCGGAATATGATGCAGTTTCTTATTTCAGCAGACCGGCCTTGCGGAACGCTTCCTCCGAATCCAGCAGCTCGGGATTCGTCCGTCCCGGCAATTCCTGGAAGCCCGAACCGTGGATATAATAAAATGTGGCAATCTGCGCCTTTTCGCCGGTTTCCGCATTATACAGCATGATGCCTGCATCGCCATTGTTCTCAGAGGAGAACAGCACCTTTGCCGTACCGATCTCCGGCAGATCCTCGCCCGCTTCAAAGACCTTTGTGGTTGTGATCGGCGTCGGATCCTCGCCAAGATCAAACAGGCTGTACACCGTGAAGTAGAACTTACCGTTTGCATTCGCCGGAACCGCAATCGGAATTTCAACCTCTTTCAGCGCCGCGGAATCCGCTGTACCGGAAGAAACCTCCACCACAACGGTTGCGCCCTCGGGAACCTCAACACCCGGCTCAACATTCTGCGAAAGAACCACACCCGCCGGTTCCTCCGAAGCAACCTCCTGCTTTTCCAGATTGATTTTCACCCCGTTCGCCATCGAACGCGCCAGCTCCCAGTCCAGGCCGACAAAATCCGGAGCCGGAATTGCTCCGCCGTCGTTCGCTCCCGGTCTTGCACCGAGCGAAACATACACCTGAACATAAGTGCCGGGCGTGACCGTTGCAGGGCCTTCCGGTACAGTTGAAACGACACATCCCTCCGGGACTTCGCCGTCAAAGCAGGTGCGCTTGTCAACATAAAGATTCTGGCCAAGCAGTTCTTGCTTTGCAAGTTCATACTGCCAGCCGGTTACATCCTGCAGAGGCACGCCCGGAACCTCAACCGTCTGATAAGTGACCGGCACGCTGATGACAACCGGCTCTGCCGGATCCGAACCGATATAGAAATCCATGGTCAGCATCAGATCGCCGGCGTTGTTTTCCAGTCCATCCGCAGAAATCATCGGCGCGGTAACCAGAATCGGCAGCGGGGCGTTCTGTTCGTCAACCGGGATCATCTCCATTGTGAGCATATCAAGTGAACGCTCCGAAGCGCTCTCCGCTTCATCCGTGCTCTCTTCGGCCTGCACTGCGCTCATTACCTGTTCATACAGCACGGCATCGCCTTTTTTGATGCTGTAATCGCCGTACCGGATCTCTGTCGATCCCTCCAATTCCGGATAAAACAGATTGGCACTGATGTTCAGTGTACCGAAAGAAACTGTACCTTCCCCGTTCGGTGAAACCTGAAACTCAGCCTGTTCGATTTCCAGACGGTAGCCGCTCTCCGCACCGGAACTGATGCTGGTACCCGGCATCCGGATCAGATTCGTTTTCGGCAGGATAATCACACCTGCGACAATGACCGCTGCGGCCGCCGCGATTCCGGGCAGCGCGCGGACAAACGGATTTCTGATATATTCATTTTTCTTTTGCTTCATGACAATATGCTCCTTTGCAGTGACTGATTGATCTGCACCGCCCTCACCGAAGCGCTTCGCGTCCGGCAGCGCATGTGCTGCGATCAGCTCCTCGGAAACCTTTCCGATTTCCTCCAGCAGATCCTTTTCATTCATAACAGCCCCTCCTTCTCCAGATAATCGTGCAGTTTTTCGCGCGTTCTGCGCAGAATACTTTTCACTGTACTTTCGCTCATACCCAGCTCGTCTGCGATCTCCGCGACGGGGATCATGGAAAAATAACGCCGCATAAAAACGGTGCAGTGTTTGGGAGGAAGCCCCTTGAGGAACACTTCCAGTGCGTCATGCAGTGCCATGCGGTCAACGACCTGTTCGGTGCTCTCCGGTGCGGAGATGCATTCGGAAAGCTCGTCGAGCACCAGCGGAACCTGTCCGCCGCCGCGCCGGAGCGCGTGGTCTGCTGCATAGCGATTCAGTGCAAGATTGCGCGTGACCGCCGCGATAAATGCGGAAAAGTGCCGCGGCTTCTGCGGGGGGATTGCGTTCCATGTATGCAGGAGCGCGTCATTGACACATTCCTCCGCATCCCGGCTGTCTGACAGGATATGCATTGCGACCGATCTGCACAAGCCGCCGTACGCACGGCTCGCCTCCTCGACTGCCCGCTCACTGCGGGCTTCAAACAATCCGATCAGCTTTTCATCATTCACGGTGTCACCGCCTTTCATGTTCCTCTGCCTATTAAGACAGCGTTTCTTCCGATCAGGTTGCAAAGAATTTTGATTGTCATGAAAAAATTTTTTGAAACAAAGTACCTCCGGCGGATTTATAATGGGGCTCCGCCCTCAAATTCCAATCCGTCGGAGATACCTCTTTATCAACAAGCTGAGGCGCTGACGAAACCGTCAGCGCCTTTTGCTGTCATGATATTTTGCTCAGATTGCCTTACCGAGGAACGCCGCACCGATGATGCCTGCATCATTGCCGAGCTTGGCAATGACGATCTCCGCATTCTTGTCGGAATTTCTGGTATAGACCTCTTTTGCGACCAGCTCCTTGACCGGCAGCAGCAGCGCGTCGCCCTCGTTGCAGACGCCGCCGCCGATGCACAGCACATCCGGCTGGAAAATATTGATCGTATTCGTGATGCCTGCTGCCAGCGCACGGATGTAGAAATCCACAACGTCCTTTGCAGCCTTGTCGCCGCGGCGCATGCAGTCAAATGCGGTGCGCGCAGAAACCTTGCCCTGCTCCGCTGCCATTTTTGCCATTTCGCTCTCCGGGTGTGCCGCAATCGCCTCATTCGTCATGCGGATCAGACCGGTCGCGGAAGAATACACCTCAAAGCAGCCCTTTCTGCCGCAGGTACACTGCGGGCCGTCCAGATTCAGCACGGTATGCCCGATCTCTGCACCCGCAAAATTGGAACCGGCATAGATTTTGCCGTCAATGACGATGCCGCCGCCGACGCCCGTGCCGAGCGTAATGCAGATTGCATTCGTCGCACCCTTTGCCGCGCCCGCGACATATTCGCCGTATGCTGCCGCATTTGCGTCGTTTTCGACGAATGCCGGCAGACCGGTCGCCTCAGAAATCCACTTGACCATCGGGACATTGTGGAAATCCAGGTTGTTGGAATACTCGATGATGCCGGTCGCGGAATTTGCAATGCCCGGCGTGCCGATGCCGATCCACTCGATCTGATCCGTCGTCAGACCGCCTTCCTTGATCGCATCCAGCGCACATGCCGCCATATCCGCCGCGATCTCCTCAGCGGGGCGCGGGCGGTTGGTCTTGCGGGACACCTTGTTCAGGATTCTGTAATTCTCGTCCACAAGGCCGGCGACAATATTCGTGCCGCCAAGGTCAATGCCGATGTAATATTTCATTTGGTTCCTCCGTTTTTTTGCACTTCTTGCGTGCAGTATTTCAATGCGGTATCGCTGTGCGATCAGTCCTGCCGGAGCGATCATTGCCCTCC
The DNA here is from genome assembly GCA_016281125.1 of Oscillospiraceae bacterium. Lineage (GTDB taxonomy): Bacteria > Bacillota > Clostridia > Oscillospirales > Ruminococcaceae > Firm-04. The sequence continues at coordinate 32,493 of JAEEIA010000026.1, forward strand.
GGACGCCCGCAATGACAAACATATTTCATTCACCGGGACAGCAAACCTGTGTCCCGTCAGCCGGTCGGCGGTCAGTCGCATTCCGTGCCGCAAAGCGCGAAAAACGCCTTGTCGAACAGCTCTTTGCCGCCGTTGGCCTTGACCACACGAACTGCGGTTTTTTCATCGTATGCATCATCCCCGATGACAACCGGGAGCTTCTTTCCGAAGTGCTGCTCCGTGAAGCGCTCCCTGTGCAGCTCTGTCACGGCCAGTACGGCAAGGTCATAAACGCGCTGAATCAGCTCGTCTTCATCGTCGAGCGCCGACAGCTCATAGCCCTGCGATTCGTACCAGTCTGCGAGCGGTTCCTGATCCAGCAGGCGGAAACTGCTGTCCGTCCAGAGCGCAGTCTTCCAGCGCGCATCCGCTTGCCCGTTCGCGCAGTTTTCCGCATCGGTCTGCGCAGTGTTGTAGCCGAGCCGCAGCTCGCCCGTCACAGCTTCCGCGCCTTCGTCCGTATGTGTAAGACGGTACCCGATTTCCAGCATACAGACATCTGCCGCCGGAATATCCGTCAGCGTGTCCTTGAGCCACGCTTTCAGCTCTGTCACGAATGCACGGTCACCGGCATCATAGGCCTCCGGTTCATATTCCGCAGCCGCCTCGTCGAGCGCATTCCCGCCGGATTCCGCCCCGAACAGGCTGCCCATGCCGCCGAGCATATTGCCGATGCCCGCCATGCCGCCAAGGCTTTCGAGCATCCCGTCAAGGTCATCCGGCATGATACCGCCCTGCGCTGCAATGCCGTCCAGCTTTCCGAGCATATCCGCAAAGCCGGGCGCCTGCATCATCTGGTTCTGCGCCGCCGCGATCTGCTCCTGCGCCTCCGGGTCATTCATGGCCTCCTGAACGGCATCCAGATCCACGCCGAAATTTTTCAGAAGGCCGCCGATACCTGATAAATCCATATAAACTCCTTATTTGCGCGGCAATGTCTGCGTGCAGAGGAAGGTGCAGTGCTTTCCGCGCACGGAATATGCACCGAAGTTTGCAGGCAGGAAGATCGAATCGCCCTTCCTGACCGGCATCGCCACACCGTCGTCATAGACCAGTGCAGCCTCGCCCTCCGTACAGAGCAGATGCGTATACGACTGCCCGCCGTTGGCCGGGAACGCCGCGCCCTCTGTAATATGCAGCTCTGTGACCGTGAAATACGGACAGTCCGTGATCAGCGCCACGCTGTACCCCTGATAATCCATCATCGGGCGGTTTCTGCGCGGCGGCGCCGGCCATGTCTTTGTCACGTCCACTGCCTTGTCAATATGCAGCTCCCGCGGCTGACCGTTATCCCCGACGCGGTCGTAATCGAACACGCGGTAGGTCAGATTGGAGCTCTGCTGAATCTCCGCGACCAGAATACCCGCACCGATCGCATGAAGCGTACCTGCCTCAATAAAGAAGACGTCGCCCTTTTTGACGGGGACGAGCTGCATGTAATCCAGCAGCGTCCCCTGCTGAATCGCACTGCGGAATTCGTCCCTGGTCATCTCTCTGTTAAGGCCGTAGGCAAGTGCGGCGCCTTCCTCGCAGTCCACGATATACCAGCATTCGGTCTTGCCGTTTTCGCCGTTCTCGTGTGCCCTTGCATAGCGGTCGTCCGGATGCACCTGCACGCTGAGATCCTGACTTGCATCAATCAGCTTGATCAGCACCGGAAATGCCGAGAGCACTGCCGCACCCTCGCCGACGCGGGCCGCCCAGTCCTGCTCCAGATAGGACCGCAGCGTCTGACCCTTGTACACACTGTTCATGATAACGGATTCGCCTGCCGGGTGACAGGAAAGCTCCCAGCTCTCGGCAATGCGTTCGAGATCGGACGGCTTGCCGTATTCATCGCGCAGCCGTGTTCCGCCCCAGATATAATCCTGAAACGCAGGCAAAAGTTTCAAAGGTTCCATAGCATGATCCCCTTTCATAGCATTTCGGAATGCGTGATGCGGATTGCTCCGCGGACTGACAGCGCGGATAAACCGGCTGTGTGCAAACTTCAGGAATGATATTGCGCGGGTTTCAAAGGGATGGAAATTGCTGTAATGCATGCTGTATCCGGTGGTGTGCGACGGGTTTTGCAGTACAGCTCAGGAATCGGGCAGCTCCTGAATCAGCGCATAGAGCGCGAGGCCCGTTTCCGGCTTCACGCCCGCTGTTTTTGCAAGCTGCTCCGGCGTTGCCGCCTTGAGCTGTGCGCGGGTTTTGTAGGTCAGCAGCAGCTTCTGCGCCTTTTTCTCACCGATGCCGGGCACCTGCGTGAGCGTCAGCGCATAGCCTGTTTTCTTATGCTTGGTTTTCATATAGGTGACCGCATAGCGGTGAACCTCGTCCTGAATCCGCGTCAGCAGCGCAAATGCGGCTCTGCTTTCGCGCACGGCAATCTCTCCGCCGTTTGTGGCAATGGCACGCGTCCGGTGCTTGCTGTCCTTGACCATGCCGAACAGCGGCACGGAAAGCTGCATCTCCGCAAGAATCGGCGCAATGGCCGCGACATGCGTTCTGCCGCCGTCGAGCAGAATCAGATCCGGCAGCACTGCAAATGCGTTGAGGGCTTTTGCAGTTTCGTCCTGCTCAGACTGTGCCTTGAAATATTCCCCGAACCGCCGGCGGATGACCTCCTGCATGGCGGCATAGTCGTTCTGCTGATGCAGCTCCTTGATCGAAAAGCGGCGGTATGCGCTTTTCAGCGGTCGGCCGTTCTCGAACACGACCATGCCCGCGACCATCGACGCCGAGGACAGATTTGAGATATCATAGGATTCAATGCGCACGGGCGGCTTTTCCAGATGCAGCGCCCTTGCAAGCTCCTCCAGCCCGAGCAGCTCGCGGCTGGTTCGTCCGGCGCGCAGCGACAGCTTTTCGCCCGCATTGTTCTTCGCCATCAGCACAAGACGGTGTCTTGCGCCCCTGACGGGCTGTTCAATCGTGACCGTGCGGCCTGCGCGGTCGGTCAGCAGTGCGCTGAGCAGCTCCGGTTCCGCAGGCATCCGCTCCACAAGGATCGTTTTCGGCAGATCCGAGCCGCTGCGGGTGCTGTAATACTGCGGGAGAAACTCGTCAAGCGGCTGCTCCGAGAGCGCCTCGGAGGAAATCGTAAACGAATTCTGGTCATAGAGCCGTCCGCTGCGGTAAATCAGCACGGAAATGACCGTCGTATCGCTGGATTCCGCCGTGCCGATCACATCCGTATCGGCGGTAACGGCATCCATGATGTCCTGCTTTTCCCCGGCGCTGCGGATCGCGGCGATGCGGTCGCGCAGGCGGGCGGCCTCCTCAAAATCGAGGCGGTCGGCAGCGGCTGTCATGCGCTGCTCCAGTGCAGTGACCGTATGGTCGCCGCCGTTCTTGATAAAGCGGAGCGCATCGCTGACGGCCTCGTCATATTCCTGTTCGGAGATGCATCCGCGGCAGACGCCCATGCACTGCCCGATATGATAGTTCAGGCAGGGGCGCTCCTTCCGGAAGCTCTCCGGGAACGGCCGGTGACAGGTCGGCAGCCGGAACATGCGGTTCACGGCATTGACGGTCTGCCTGGCCGTGAAGCCGCTCATATACGGCCCGAGATAGGTGCCCTCTCCGTCCGCCCTCAGCTCCGCGGTGATGCGGGAATAGGGCGGCGGCGAAACCTTGATATAGTGATAGCCTTTGTCATCCTTCAGCAGGATGTTGTAGCGCGGCTTGTGCTGCTTGATCAGCGAGCATTCCAGCACCAGCGCTTCGTATTCCGAATCGGTCACGATAAAATCGTAATCGTATACCTGCGAAACCATCTGCGCAGTCTTGACCGTATGATCCGGATGATCGCGGAAATAGCTCGTCACACGGTTGCGCAGATTCTTTGCCTTGCCGATATAGATGATCTTCTCCTGCGCGTTCTTCATCAGATACACGCCGGGGGAGGTCGTCAGTGCGGCGGTTTTCCGCTGCAAATAGGGGAGTCTGGGATTCATGCGTCCTCGCCGTCCTCGTCATCCTCATATTCTGCGCCGCCGTCCGCATCATATTCGTCGTCGTCATCATCGTCTGCATCGGCGCCGAATTCATATTCAAACTTTTCGTCATCGTCCGTCAGCACGATCCGCTCATCTGTCGGCGTCAGCTTGGCCTTCAGCCGTCTGAGCTTCTGCTCCAGCGTGACCGGCACCTCACGGCCGGGAATCTCGACCATGGTCGGCGTATCGGCAAACATGGTCGAGGAAATCTCCGAAACCTTTGCCTGATCGCCGTAGCAGTCAATATCCATCTCCTCCAGCGCAAGCTGCCGCACCATTGCAGAAAAGAACACGATATATCCGACCGCATTCACCAGAATGCTCGCATATACGCGGTATTCCGCAATCGCCGTCAGCATGCCCGAAAGGATGATCGCCGTGGTGATGATAACAATGGTCTGGAGCCGCCTGTTCTGCGGATCCAGCATCAGCAGAGAAAGCGAAACGCCCGCGGAAAAAATCACATGTGCGATAATGAAGAACGTGTTTTTTCCGACCGGTGACATGAACGGAATCAGACCGAACTCATTGAGCATCAGCACGACCTCTGCCGTAATATATACGATCAGCAGCACCTTCATGACGCCGCGGGCGCGCACGAGCCTGTCCAGCCAGACCGCGCAGACTGCGAACAGCACAAAGGCAATGGCCTCAATCGAGAACGCAATCACCTCAAACGGAATGAAGTACGCGCCCGTTTTGGAAAAGACCGTATAGTAAATCAAAGAGATGACGATAAAAGCGATAAACAGAATATTGGCAAGCCTGCCCATTTTCATGCAGTCCATCAGGGTATAGCTGCGCGCACCGCTGTGCTCACGCTTATACTCTCTCCGGTCGCGCCATGAAAGCTCCTCCGGCGCAGTCACTCCGGAGCGTGCCTTGCGCCGGCGTTCCGTTCGTTCTGTACGCTCCTGCTTCTTTGCCATTGCGGATTACTTCTTTGCGGCCAGTGCCCGCTGTCCGATGTCGCGGCGGTAATGCACCTGATCGAATGTCACCTTTGCGGCTGCACAGTATGCGGCATCCAGCGCATCCTTCAGCTTGTCGCCGGATGCAGTGATGCCGAGCACACGGCCGCCTGCCGTCAGGAATTTGCCGTCCTCAGAGAGCTTCGTGCCTGCGTGATATACCGCAGCACCGGCAAGCTGCCCCTTTTCGTCCAGACCGGTAATCTCCTTGCCGGTTTCATATTTTTCCGGATACCCGCCGCTTGCGAGAATGACGCATGCGCAGGCGCCGCTTTTCCACTGAATCGGGAGGTTTTCCAGCGTGCAGCTCTCGACTGCATCCATGATTTCGAGCAGATCGGTTTTCAGCATCGGCAGCACGACCTGCGTTTCCGGATCTCCGAAGCGGCAGTTGTACTCAATGACCTTCGGGCCGTTCGGCGTGAGCATCAGGCCGAAGTACAGGCAGCCGCGGAAGGTGCGGTTTTCGCCGTTCATCGCGTGCATGGTCGGCAGGAAGATTTCCCGCATACACTGCTCCGCAATTTCCCTGGTATAGTAAGGATTCGGGGAAACAGTGCCCATACCGCCGGTATTCTTGCCGCGGTCGCCGTCCAGCGCGCGCTTGTGATCCATCGAGGAAATCATCGGCACAACGGTTTCGCCGTCGGTAAATGCCAGCACGGAAACCTCCGGGCCGGTCAGGAATTCCTCGACCACCAGCCGGGAACCGCTCTCTCCGAAGATTTTGTCCTCCATGATTGAGCGCACGGCATCTGCAGCCTCCTGCTCGGACTGTGCGATGATCACGCCCTTGCCGAGTGCAAGGCCGTCCGCCTTGACAACGGTCGGATAGGTATTCTCCTTACGGATATATGCCATCGCCTTTTCCGCATCGTCAAAGACCTCATATTTCGCGGTCGGGATGCCGTATTTCTTCATCAGGTTCTTGGAAAAGACCTTGCTGCCCTCGATGACCGCAGCAGCCTTTGACGGCCCGAACACCTTGAAGCCGTTTGCACGCATCACATCCGCCATGCCGAGCACCAGCGGATCGTCCGGTGCGACGAATACCCAATCCACGGCGAGCTTTTTTGCAAGCTCCAGCATCCCGTCCAGATCGGTCGCCTTGACAGGATAGCATTCGGCATATTTTGCAATGCCGCCGTTGCCCGGTGCGCAGTAGAGTTCCGTGACCAGCGGGGACTCCGCCAGCTTCATGACAATGGCGTGCTCTCTGCCGCCGCCGCCGACTACCAGTATTTTCATATGTTTATGATTCCTTTCGATAGAGGTATCTCCGGTGGAAGATTGGTTCCCGCACCCGCGGGGGCTGTATCGGTCCGGAGGGAGCTTATCCCTCTGATTCCTGTGTATTCAGCGCCCGGATCATCTCCGGCGTCAGCTCCATGATCTCGCAGAAGCGAATTTTCGGGAGCGACGGCTGATCCGTCAGCGCGCGCATGATGCCGCCGTGACAGACAATCAGCAGCGTTTCCAGATCGGTACGCGCCAGATAGGGGAGGATGGCCTCCCGCGCGCGTTTCCGCATACTCGCGTGGGTTTCCCAGTCCGGGAATCTGTCCTGCGGGGTATGCACACCGGCATTGCGCATATACTCATGCCAGCTTTCCTTAATATCCGCATGGGATGCTGCGGAATAATCCGTGCGCGGCAGCCATTCATACAGGCCGACCGCAATTTCCAGTGGCCTGTCAATCCGCCTGGAAACAATCGCCGCGGTTTGCAGCGCACGGGGATAGGGAGAGGAAACAATCAGATCCGTTTTCTGAATGCGGGGATCCTTCGCGGCTTCCTCCGCCTGCTGAATCCCCTCCGGCGTCAGCTGTCCCAGCTCGGCGCCCATGCCCGGCAGCCCGAGCGCGACAGTATCGCGGTAGGTCGGCTCGCCGTGGCGCATCAAGTATACGGTCATTGCCATCATCTCCTGCAGCATTCATTTGTTCTGCCTTCGGTATATTTATATTGGGGCTCCGCCCCAAACCCCGCCCAAGGGACGCGTCCCTCTGGCAGGGGCGTGGGGGCAGCGCCCCCACTATCAATTCATCAGTGGTGGAACAGACGGAGGCCGCAGAAGGCCATTGCGATGCCGTACTTATTGCACTGCTCGATGACGAGGTCATCTCTGATCGAGCCGCCCGGCTCAACGATATACTTGACGCCGCTCTTATAAGCGCGGTCGATATTGTCCGGGAACGGGAAGAACGCATCGGAGCCGAGGCAGACATCAGTATTCTTTGCGATCCATGCCTGACGCTCCTCCTTCGTAAAGACCGGCGGCTTCTCGGTGAACACGCGCTCCCACTCGCCGTCTGCGAGGATGTCCATATAATCCTCACCGATATAGAGGTCGATTGCGTTGTCGCGGTCGGGGCGCTTGATGTCATCGCGGAACGGCAGGCTGAGCACCTGCGGCGCCTGACGGAGCCACCAGTTATCCGCCTTGGTACCCGCAAGTCTGGTGCAGTGAATTCTGGACTGCTGACCTGCGCCGATACCGATGGCCTGACCGTCCTTGACATAGCAGACGGAATTGGACTGCGTATATTTCAGCGTAATCAGGGAGATAATCAGGTCGAATTTCTTGTCGTCCGGAATCTCCTTGTTATTCGTGACGATGTTGGAGAGCATGGTTTCCTCATTGATTGCGAGGTCGTTTCTGCCCTGCTCAAAGGTCACGCCGAACACTTCCTTATGCTCCACCTTCGGCGGCTCATAGTTCGGATCAATCTGCACGATATTGTAATTGCCCTTGCGCTTGGTCTTGAGGATTTCGAGCGCCTCCGCAGAATAGCCCGGCGCGATGATGCCGTCAGAAACCTCGCGTGCAATCAGGGTTGCAGTGATCGCGTCGCACTCATCGGAAAGAGAAATCCAGTCGCCGAAGCTGGACATTCTGTCCGCGCCTCTTGCTCTTGCGTATGCACAGGCCAGCGGAGAGAGCTCTCCGAGGTCGTCCACAAAGTAGATCTTTTTGAGCGTATCGGAAAGCGGTCTGCCGATTGCGGCGCCCGCCGGGGAAACATGCTTGAACGAGGTTGCAGCAGGCATACCGGTTGCAGCCTTGAGCTCGCGGACGAGCTGCCAGCCGTTGAATGCATCCAGCAGATTGATATAGCCGGGATTGCCGGAAAGCACCGTGATCGGCAGTGCGCTGCCGTCATTCATATAGATTCTTGCAGGCTTCTGGTTCGGGTTGCATCCGTATTTCAAAAGACGTTCGGTTTCCATGATATACTTCCTTTCCAATCAAAAAGCAGTTTTCCGGTCAGCGCATCATCCGAACAGTGCGCCGAGCAGGCCGCCGGATTGTTTTTTCTCCGGCTTTTTATAGTCATAGCCGCCATTCGGCTGACTGTGATTCAGATAAATGGACGGATAATCGGCATCGCCCTCAAAGCAGTGCTCCGTATCGACATGGCAGCTGACGCCGTTCACGCGCTTATAGAGGTGCTCGTCCGAAGGGTACTGCCCCTCCGGCTTGAATCCGTTCTGCATCAGCACCTGCCGGTACTGCTTCACGGCATTCTGTGCAGCGACAGGCGTCACCAGTCTGACGCTGAAGCACCATGTTTCCGTATCGGTATCCGGTATCAGATCCAGTCCCATCCCGGAGCCGCCGCAGCTCCAGACCGGAAAGTCCGGCAGCTTTTCCGCCCATGCTTTCAGCACTGCGGCATCCGCCTCCGCAGCCGCCTGCTCTGCCAGCACGGCCGCCGGGAGCTTTTCCCCGCAGCCGGAGCAGAACCGCGTACCCGGTTCATTCTGACGGCCGCATTTTGCACATTTCGCGCCGTCCGCAACGGTCATATCCGGCAGCTTTTCGCCGCAGGACGGACAGAAGTCCTTGTCCGCAGAGGCGGCCTCGCCGCATTTCGGACAGATCTTCACATTCTCGGCGGCGTGCTGTACAAATCCGCCGAACAGAGAGTTCAGCGCGCCGAATGCCGCCTGCATCTCCTCTTTCGAGGGCATTTCGGCAGGGCCGGAGGCGGCCTTTGCAGCTTCCGCGGATTCCGCCGTCTGACCGGTAGCGTCTGCGGTCTGGTTCAGTGCATTTGCGGTCTGCGTGACCGCATCCGCCGCCTGATGCACCGCGTTCGCCGCGATTTCATCCGCTTTGGGCTGCACCGCTTTTTTCACGGCCTCGCTGACAGCATTGCTGACTGCGCCGCTGACAGCATCCTTCATCAGTTTATCAAACAGTCCCATAGGTCATACTCCTATCAGTTCCGGAAAAGAGGTTTTGTGAATGAGGCATACGGGATTTGCTGATTCTGTCCGCCGTATCTGTCAGATCATTTTGTATAACGGTTGATGATGCGTGTTTCCGCGCTGTTGTCCTGCGGGTCGATATACCGCACAAACAGGGAAATCTTATTGTCCGCATTCAGGCTGTTCCAGAGCATCTCTGCAAACGCGTCGATGTCGTCCGGAATCTCCACCAGCTTCGGCTCACCCTTGAAGCTCGGCAGCGGATTGCCGTCACCGACATAGGTATGGATGAAGTGTCCCTGCCCTGCGAGCGGCTTCTCGTAAGTGAAGGTGAAGCGCTGGCAGGACTCCGGATTGCCCTCTGCGGATTTCAGAATGGACAGCGCATAGTTGAACGCGCCCTTTTCGCAGCGGATGATGCCGGAGATGCGGGGCGTAAAGTTCGGATCGTCCGGTTCAAATTTGCGGGAGCGCAGGCTCTGCTCAAACGTGAACTGATGATCCATGCCATCATAGATCGTATCGGTCTGGTCGCCGTTTGTGACAATCGTCTTATTGCCGAGCACGCGCACCGGCGAATAGATGATCAACGACGGATCGGTACATTTGGACTCGTCAAATGCCTGTGTCTTGAGGCCGTCGCCGTCCGCCACAAAAATGCGGTTGCGGGAATTCTCGCTTCTGCCCATGATGAAATACGCCGCAACGGCATGCTTGCCGTCCGCCGAGCGTCCGAGGACGATGCCTCTGCCGGGATAGCTGTTTCCCTTGAGTTCCTGTTCCAGTGAGATCATAGCCATAATGATTTCCTCCTGTTTGATTTCAGTATATGCATACCGCATAATGATCTGTATTTATTCCGTCAGCGCCTTCTGATAGAATGCCTCGATCCGTTCCAGCAGCGGTTCATTGACCGCGCGGAACAGCGCCTTGTCCGCATCAGAGCTGTGCGTATTGCTGAACATGCCGAGCAGCTCCTCCTGCGATTCAGAGCTGTCCGGATACAGCGCCTTCACATACCGGTTGCATTCCTCGCTGTGGAAATAGTCGTTGTGATGCGAAAAATCGCCGGAGATCGTTTCGTATTCCGCATACGGATCCGTGATTCTGTCCTGCTGCGAAATAATGCCGAGGCTGTACAGCACGAACGCATCCGATTCGCCGTGAACCGCAAGGAACGGAATGTTCGCTTTGTTGATGCCGTCCACCGCGTTCAGTCCGGCATATTTGCCGAACACCAATTTATTGTACAGCGCCGCAAACGGGCGGAACAGCTTTGCGCCGGTCTTTCCGACAACGTTCACGGCACCCTGATTCAGCATCCCGAGCGGATCGGCGTATCCCGAAAGCGAAACCGCCGCTTTGACGTCATGGTCAAAATTCAGCACGCCGCCGACGGCAAAGCCGCCCCAGCTGTGTCCCAGCAGCACCTTCGGCATATGTTTCAGCCGCGGATCCTGCTCCGCAAAGCTGAGTGCGCTGTCCAGATCCAGCGCCGACTGCACCAGCCCGACCGACGAATCGCCGGGGCTGTCGCCGGAGCCCGCCGCATCGTATGCAAACACGCACCATCCGCGGTCCACGAACCAGCAGAGCTGATTCACATACGCCTCATGCCCGGAGCCGATACCGTGTGCGAACACAATCAGCTTATCGGTATGTTCCGCGCCGTAGATCCAGCCCTTCAGCATGAGATCCCCGGACGGAAATGCGACCTCCTCCCGCGGATACGCCGCCGCAAAGGCCGGATACCAGCCGAATGCGGTATTGACGGAGCTGCGGTCGGGGGGATAATCCCCGCGGCGGAACTGATCCTTCATCAGCAGCGCGGTGACGCCCATCAGCGCGGCAAAGAGCACCGCCGCACCGCCGGTCACACCGGCTGCAATTTTCGTCCGCTTTTTCACGGCAGAACCGTGACAATGTCATCCTGCACGGTGAGCCTGTCCTCACAGAACAGCCGCACCGCCTCCGGCAGAATATGCCACTCTGCCTGCTCCATGACGCGCTTTTGCAGCGTTTCGGGCGTATCGCCCTGCTCCACGGCAACTGCCTTTTGCAGAATGATCGGCCCGCCGTCACAGACCTCCGTGACGAAATGCACAGTCGCGCCCGTGACCTTGACGCCCTTTTTCAGCGCCGCCTCATGGACATGCAGGCCGTAATAGCCCTTGCCGCAGAAGCTCGGAATCAGTGCCGGATGCACGTTCATCATTTTGTTCGGATAGGCGCGGCAGATCGTTTCGTCGAGAATCGTCATGAAGCCCGCCTGCACAATCAGGTCAGCCTGCTCTGCGCGGAATGCATCCAGCATCGCCGCGCTGTAAGCCGCAGTATCGGGATAATCCTTCCGCACGATCACGCGGGTCGGGATCCCGGCCTTTTCCGCGCGCTCCAGCGCATAGACGCCCGGCTTGGAGCTGATGACGCAGGTGATCCTGCCGCCGCCCAGTTCGCCGCGGCTCTGCGCGTCGATCAGCGCCTGCAAATTGGTGCCGCCGCCGGACACCAGAACAACGATATTTTTCTGTGCCATGCGGCACCTCCTGCTGTTATTCGATGATAACGCCCTCGTCGCTTTCGACCAGCTCACCGAGGACATATGCGCGCTCACCGGAAGCCGTCAGCGATGCAATCGCCGCATCCGCATCCTCCGGCGCCACGGAAACGATCATGCCGACGCCCATGTTGAAGGTGTTGAACATGTCGCGCTCCGGAATCTTGCCGGTTTCCATGATCAGATCAAAGACCGGCAGCACCTGCACGTTTTTGCGCAGGATATGCGCGGACAGTCCGTCCGGCAGGCTGCGCGGAATATTCTCATAGAAGCCGCCGCCGGTGATATGCGAAATCGCCTTGACATTGACAGCTTCGAGCAGATTCAGGATCGGCTTGACGTAGATGCGTGTCGGCGTCAGCAGGCAGTCGCCGAGCGTCATGCCGAGGTCGGCATAATGCCGCGCGAGGTTCTGCTCATTGACGTTGAACACCTTGCGCACCAGCGAGAAGCCGTTGGAATGCACGCCGCTGGACGCAATCGCAATCAGGACGTCGCCCTTCTTCTGCGTATCCGGTTTGAGAATCTTCTTCTCATCGACCAGACCGACGGAAAAACCGGCGAGGTCGTATTCATCCTCCGGCATCAGGCCGGGATGCTCGGCTGTTTCGCCGCCGACCAGCGCACAGCCCGCCTGCACACAGCCCTCTGCCACACCGGAAACAATCGCCGCGATTTTCTCCGGAATGTTTCTGCCGCATGCGATATAATCGAGGAAGCACTGCGGTTTTGCGCCGCAGCAGATAATATCGTTGACGCACATTGCAACGCAGTCGATGCCGACGGTATCATGGCGGTCCATGATGAATGCCAGCTTGATCTTGGTGCCGACGCCGTCCGTGCCGGAAACGAGAACCGGCGACTCCATGCCCTTCACATCGAGCCGGAACAGACCGCCGAAACCGCCGATGCCCTCCATGACACCGACAGTTGCGGTGCGGGCAACATACTGCTTCATCAGGTCAACGGCGCGGTAACCGGCGGTGACGTCCACACCGGCCTTTGCGTAGCTTTCAGAAAAACTGTTCTTTGCGTGTCCCATTCATAATCTCCTTATGCGGGCATTCCCCGCTGTATTTGCCTGTCAGGCCAGCCTGACGGCAGCTTATTCCTCACCGGTAAAGCAGTAGGTGCAGAGCAGGTCTGCATCCAGACCGACAGCCTTCTGCACATCTGCCAGCAGATGATATTTGAGCGAGGTGAAATTCAGGCGGTGCGCGATTTCATCGACCATGGCCTGATAGCGCTCGGAATTGTCCGTGCAGTATTCCTGAAGATACCGGTCGTCGCCGTCAAAGCTGCGGACAACCTGCCGCGCAATCAGATCCATATCGGATTTGCCGGGCGAGAAGTTCAGGTACTTGCAGCCGAACATGGAAGGCGGGCTGGCGGAACGGATATGCACCTCTTTGGCGCCGTTGTTGTACAGGAATTCCACGGTATTGCGCATCTGCGTGCCGCGGACAACGGAGTCATCGAGGAACAGCAGCTTTTTTCCGCGGATGAGCTGCTCCACGGGGATCAGCTTCATATGCGCGGTCAGGTCGCGGACCGACTGCTTGGCCGGCGTAAAGCTGCGCACCCAGGTCGGGGTATACTTGATGAACGGTCTGGCAAAGCAGATGCCGCTCTCATTGGCATAGCCGATTGCGTGGCCGTTTCCGGATTCCGGAATGCCGGCGACATAGTCCACGTCAATGCCCTTGTCGCGCTTTGCGAGCAGCGCGCCGCAGTTGTTGCGCATGACCTCGACGTTGACGCCCTCATAGCAGGACGTGGTATAGCCGTAGTAGATCCACAGGAACACGCAGATCTTCATGCGGTTGTTCGGATCCATCACGCGCTCGCAGGAATCCGGCGTCATAAAGACGATTTCGCCCGGATCCAGATCGCGGACATAGGTATAGCCGAGGTTCATGTACGAGAACGACTCAAAGGCTGCGCAGTGCGCGCCCTCCTTATGTCCGAGAATGACCGGTGTTCTGCCCATGTAGTCGCGGGCAGCATAGAGCCCGTCCTTGGTCATGAGCAGCAGCGACATCGAGCCCTTGATCTTCTGCTGGGCATAGCGGATGCCGTCCGGAATCGTATCGCACTGGTCAATCAGCGCCGCGACGAGCTCCGTCTGATTGATAACACCGCCGCTCTGCTCGCCGAAGTGACCGCCGTGCGAGATGATGTCATTGACAAGCTCCTCGGCATTGTTGATGCGGCCGACGGTGGTCAGCGCATAGCTGCCGAGGTGGGAGCGCACCAGCTCCGGCTGCGGATCCGTATCGCTGATACATCCGATGCCCATGTTTCCGTGCATTTCGTTGAGGTCATCCTCAAACTTGGTACGGAACGGTGCGTTCTCAATGTTGTGGATCGCACGCTGAAAGCCGGTTTCCGGTGCATAAACCGCCATGCCGCCTCTCCGTGCGCCGAGATGTGTGTGGTAATCCGTTCCGAAGAACAGATCGACTGTAATGTCCTGTCTGGACACTGCGCCGAAAATACCGCCCATAAACTTCCTCCAGTTTAGGTGTCCGCTGTGCGGACGGATTTGATACAGGCTGCGCCCGCCGTGCAGGCATCAGCCCCGCAGCGCACCCGGACGGAGATTCCCCTCCGAAGCGCGGGCACAGCTGCCGAAATCAACCGATTCTGAACAATCAGGCGTTTTCCTTCAGGCGCTTCATGATCTCCTGATAGGCTTCCTCGACGCCGCCCATATCTCTGCGGAAGCGGTCCTTGTCGAGCTTCTCGTGCGTGGTGGAATCCCAGAAGCGGCAGGTATCCGGCGAAATCTCGTCCGCAAGGACGATCTGACCGTGGAAGCGGCCGAACTCAATCTTGAAGTCGATCAGGTCAATGTTCATCTTCTTGAAAAAGCCGATCATGAACTCGTTGACCTTGAATGCATACTTTGCGATGGTGTCGATCTCTTCCTTGGTTGCAAGGCCGAGTGCCAGCGCATAGTAATCGTTGATAAACGGATCGTGCAGCTCATCGTTCTTGTAGCTGAATTCAAGGATCGGCGTCAGCAGCTGTCTGCCCTCCTCAACGCCCATTCTCTTGGAGAAGCTGCCCGCAGCAACATTGCGGACGATGACCTCCAGCGGAACGATGGAAACCTTCTTGACGAGCGTTTCGCGCTCAGATAGCTCCTCGACAAAGTGCGTCGGGACGCCTTCCTTTTCGAGCATCTGGAACATAACGTTGGTCATCTGGTTGTTGATGACGCCCTTGCCCTTGATCGTGCCCTTCTTCGCGCCGTCGCCTGCGGTTGCATCGTCCTTGTAATCAACGATCACGAGATCCGGATCGCTGGTTGCAAAGACCTTCTTTGCCTTGCCCTCATAGAGCTGTTCGCCTTTCGTTACGTTTGCCATTGTATTTTCCTCCTAAATAATAATATACAGATTGATTATTGATTGCGGAATCCTGTCCGCCTCAGTCATCAGACATCCGGCTCGCCGTCGATGCCCAGCAGCGGCGTCAGGGGACAGTCATTGCCCGGCTTGGTGATGTAGCTGACGCCGGTTTTTTTGTCCTTGATCACATACAGCGTCATCCCGCCGAGCAGGTGCTCGCTGAACGAGAAGCGCTCTGCGTCACTGTCCTCCGCTTTTTGGGGAGAGAAAAAGTCTTTCATCATGCTCATCCGAATCCCTCCTTTATTGCTTGCTTTCCTGCGGTTCCTGATACAGCAGCGGTCTGCCGTCCCGGTCAAGGAGCGGCGAAAAGCCGGAACACTGTTCATTTGTCAGATACTGCACACCGGTCAGCATGTCCGCAATGATCTGTACGGTCTGCGTCCCGACCGAAAACGAACCGATGCGCTTCATTCTTGTTTCATCCGGCAGATTCTCCGGCGGATCCGGCACAAGCGCCGCCTCCTCGGAGAGAACCGCCTGCACAAATGCATCGAGATCCTCCGGCGAAAGCCCCATTCTCGAAGCAATCTTATCCGCCTTGGGCAGCTTATGCCGTTTCGCACAGATCAGGCAGTAATCGCCGTCCTCACTGAACACCTGCGGGCTTCTGACGCCGCATTTGCAGCAGGGCTGCGCAAGTGGTCTGCTGCGGCATACGTCCTCAATGGAGGCGCCGTCAGACTCAGCCTGACGAATGTCGATCTGCGGATAAAACAGGTAGCAGCATTCCGTGCAGAGCTGATATGCCCCGCCCGCCGAATGCAGCACTGCGGGCTTTTTCCGGCAGAAGGAGCAGCCGTCCGGATTCGTTTGCAGCTGCATCTTCACAGCTCCGCGAGCTTTTCCTGGAGCGCCGCATCCTTTTTCAGCACGCCCTCAATCATATCTGCCTTGCGTGCTTTCAGCTGTGCGGCCAGCCCCTCGTCAGAGAGTGCCAGCATCTGCACCGCGAGGATCGCCGCATTCTTCGCGCCGTCCACCGCGACCGTCGCAACCGGGATGCCGGAGGGCATCATGACCGTTGCGAGCAGCGCGTCCAGTCCGTCGAGCTGTGCGCCCTTGCACGGAATGCCGACCACCGGCAGTGTTGTGTGTCCTGCGATGACGCCCGCCAGATGCGCCGCCATGCCCGCTGCGCAGATGATCACGCCGAAGCCGTTTGCCTCAGCATTCTCTGCAAATTCCGCGGCAAGCGCCGGGGTTCTGTGTGCGCTCATCACATGCGCCTCAAACGGTACGCCGAAGCTCTTCAGCTCCGCAATCGCACCCTTGACAACCGGGAGATCACTGTCGCTCCCCATAATCACTGCAACCTTTTTCATTTCGGTTCAGCTCCTTTCCGTATCTCGTTCCCGCAGCAGCTCAGCTTCCGCCCCCTGCGGCGATCCGCTGGGCATCCGAAAAGCTGCTGTACATATATGCGCCGTCCGCATCGCAGCTGACTGTCAGCGTCATGGCCGTCCGGATCTTCTCCTGACCCCGTTCCGCATCCGTCCGCTGATAGGTCACCTGCATCTGCATGAGGTACGACGGCAGACCGTCCGTTTTCAGCTGCTTGATGCGGCTGATTTCGGCTGTCTGCAATCTGCATCCTCTGTAATGCGGCGCCGCACGCAGCGCAGCGGCGTTTTCCGTGTCCAGCATGGTATTATCCGGCTCCGTACCCATTGCGAACAGATACCGGAGATAATATGCGGCGCTCTCGCCGAGCCCGGTCAGCGTCTGCCCGTCCGGAAGCCGTTCCAGCTCCCTGCTGTCCAGATCCATGACCAGCTTGTGCAGTCCGACCGGATATTCCTCATAGCGCGCCAGCCATTCAATGCCTGCATGCGTCAGCCTGCACTGATAGCGGTTCGCACCCTTTGCAACATCCAGAATGCCGTCCTGATACACACAGCTGTCCCAGGTTTCATTCATCCAGCGGGTACCGTCTGCCCTGTAAATGTGATAGCAGGTTTTGCCGCCCTCCTGAAATGCCGCCAGCCAGACGTTGGTATCCTGCTTGTCAGCGGGATCCATGGACTGATACAGGAACGGCACAAGGATTTCACCGGCCGCGCTGATCAGCCCGATGCGCACCGCCTTGCTGTCGTCCCGCCTTGCAATGAGCACAGTGTCGCTCATCGGCCGGAGAAACGCCCAGGTCGGCGCAATCAGCTCGCGGCCGTTCGCGGTTCTCGCGCCCCAGCGGCCGCTTTCCTTTTCCTGATACAGCTGAATGGCTGAGCCGTTCGCAGCAGGCACAGCCTCAGATTCTGTCTGCCCCTCGCTGCCGTCGCTCATGCGCAGGCTCGCTATGCCGATGCTCAGAAAGATTACGGCGGCAAACAGCAGCAAAATCAGCAGCTTCAAACGGCGGTTCATGCCCGGATTTCCTTTCGCAGCCGGTCACTGCGGCCTGATTCAGCCGCGGTAATCGTCATCATCTTCATCAAAATCCTCTGCGTTTTCATCGTAGGTCGGATCCAGATCATCGTCATAGCCGTCATCTTCCGCATAGCCGTCTTCATCGTAGCCGTCATATTCCGCATCGTCATAGCCGCGGTCGAAGTCATCGTCAAAACCGGCATCCATGTCGATCTGCCGCTCGATCGCGTCCTCGTCAAAGCCGCCCTTGCCGAGCCGGTTGAGCTTTTCCGCAACGGAATAGCGGAAGCTGTCCACGCTGTTCACCAGCATATACCAGAAATCAATGATCTTATCCTTGAAGCTGCGCGGTGCGTTCTCATCGTAGTACGGATCGAGATCGTCCTCATAGCCCGCGCGGTCATACGCGCCGTCATATTCCGCATCGTCATATGCTTCATCGTATTCCGCATCATCGCGCGGATCATCCTCATAATCCTCGTCAAAGTCAATGCTGTCGTAGTCAATCTTGATCTCGAATTTTTCCTTCTTCTTCGGTGCGGGTGCAGGCGCCGGTTCAGTTTCTTCCTCCGCTTCCGCGGCGGTTTCCGGTTCCGGTGCAGCGGCCGTTTCCGCAGCGGCTTCTGCTTCTTCCGCAGCGTCCTCTGCGGCTTCGGTCAACGCCCGAGCAGGCTCCGCATCATTTTCATCATCCGGCTCATCATCGAGTGACGCAAGCCGCTCATCGAGTGATGCAAGCCGCTCATCGAGCTGTGCATCCCACTGCCCGATCCGTGCCGCGATGCCATCGTCCGGTGTCCCGTCGCGGTCGTCCCGTGCAGCTTCCCGCCCATGATCGTCCGGTTCCGCATCCGGCTCTGCGATGTCAGAGATCTGTGCATCGCGCCCGTCCGCATCGCGCTGTGCATCGACCGGTGTGCGGAGCTCCGGTGCATGGAAGAACGGTGTGCGGAGCTGTGACTGCTTCTCATGTTTCGGTTCCTCCTTGATATCCTCGTTCGTCAGATCTTCCTCTGCAACAGGAATGCCGTCCTCAAAGAAGGTTTCCTCCTCCGTCACGGTATCGTTCCCGTCGGTATCGTAGCCGTCGCCGTCGTATTCCGCCTCTGCGGCGATCACGCGGTCAATCGTTTCCTCTTCGTCTTTCTCAGCAAATGCGGCATCGACGATTTCGTCAAATTCCGCATCGGTTTCTTTCTTCAGACGCTCTGCGCTTTCCAGCTTTTCGATACGGGCGGCCGTTTCCGCCTCCTCGGGCAGCTCTTCGTACTGCGCAGCGGTTTCCTCGGTTTCGCGCACCAGATAGATCGGGCGGTGCTTGACCTCAAGATAGGTCTTGCCGAGGTACAGGCCGAGGATGCCTGTGCAGAACACCTGCAAGCCGCCGAAGAACACGACGCAGCAGGTCGTTGTCGGATAACCGAGCGGATCCCCGCCGACAACCAGACGCTTGATGACCGTAAAGATCAGCAGGATCAGGCCGAGCAGGCAGGAGATAAAGCCGATGATCGCCGTTGCCGTGAGCGGTGCGGTCGAAAAACCGATGATGCCCTCCAGCGAATAGCGGAACAGACCCCAGAAGCTCCATGCGCTTGTTCCGGCGGCACGCTCGACGTTTTCATATTCCAGATACTTTACGCGAAAGCCGACCCATGAGAAGATGCCCTTGGAGAAGCGGTTGTACTCGCTCATGGAGAGCACCGCATCGACCATCTGTCTGCTCATGAAGCGGAAATCCTGTGCACCGTCCACAATCTCAGTCTGGGAGATTTTGTTCATGATTTTATAGAACAGCTTGGCAAACCAGGAGCGCACCTTGGATTCGCCCGCACGGCTGACTCTGCGCGTGGTGGCGCAGTCATACTGTCCGCTCCGGACGGCTTCATACATTTTCGGCAGAAACGCAGGCGGATGCTGGAGATCCGCGTCCATGACAACGCAGTAATCGCCCTTTGCATTGGAAAGTCCTGCGTAAATGCCGGCCTCCTTGCCGAAATTGCGCGAGAACGAGATATAGCGCACGCGTTTATCGTGCTGTGCAAGTGTGCGCAGCGTTTTCAGCGTGCGGTCCTTGGAGCCGTCGTCAATAAAGAGATATTCAAACTCTGTTTCGGGATATTTGGTCTGCATTTCCCCGGAGATTTTTATAATCTCCTTGTAGAACATCGGCAGAACCTCCTGCTCGTTATAGCAGGGGACAATGACGGATATCAGTTTCTTCTCTTCCACTTGCGTTCCTCCTGACCCGTGCCGCTGTATGGACGGCATCGGCGTTTTCGCATAATCATACACCATATATTATAACGCATACGGACGAAAAAAGCAAGAGAAATTGCAAGAAAAATGCAGATTGTGAATGTGCTTTCTTCTGTTGTGCAAATATTTGGCAATAGCGTATAAAAAACCGGCAGCCGCGGGGGATTTCCGCAGCTGCCGGAAGGGGATTATCACCTGCGGCAGGCGTCAGCAAAGGCGCCGGCCTGCATCTCAGGTCAGCGCCTTTTCCCGTTCAGTACGGGGGCATCTCATGCCGGTTCGATCCAGTAGCGTTCATCCGCAGGAACATACGCGGTAAAATCCGCATAGGCGCTCTGCCAGCCCGCGGGGACATACCGTTCAAAGCCCTCTTTCTCCGGGAACTGGGAGAAGAAGCGCTTATTGTCAAAATCGACGAGGAACACCGGCACAAGGGCGCGGCGCTGCTCCGAGGTTTCCGCACGGACAAACTGATATGCGAGCTCGCCGCCGGAAATGACATGATCCCGGAGCTGTTTCAGAAACTCCTTTGCGTTATCGCGGTCCACCACGGGAATCCGGAAACGCGTGGAGAGGAACTCCCCGAAGGAGCCGACCTCCTTGACAAATTCCACCTCAGTCTTTCCGCGCTGCCGGTAGGTTTCGTGCCACTCGTCATACATTTTGCGGTAATCGAGCTTCCAGATTGTCTTGTCGGTCAGATACCACTGGAATTTCTTTTTGAAGATCACGCCCGCAATGATGTTTTCTGCATATTTCGGTTCCATACGGTCATCCCTCCTGTATGAGAATTTCGGTGCTTTTATTGTAGCACATCGCGCGGAAAAATGCAATGGATATATCGTAAAATGTTTTTCGTTCGGATACAAACAGGCGCTGACCGTTCCCGGCCAGCGCCTGTTGTTTATACTTATTCCGGAATTCCAAAGGGACAAGTCCCTTTGGCGGGTTTGGTGCGTTTGCGGTGCAAACGCATAGCGAAGCGGGCGGGAGCCCCATTCTCAATCTATCGGAGATACCGATCCCTTATTTCCCCGCCGACTGCTCCAGC
Organism: Oscillospiraceae bacterium; assembly: GCA_016281125.1. Taxonomy (GTDB): domain Bacteria; phylum Bacillota; class Clostridia; order Oscillospirales; family Ruminococcaceae; genus Firm-04. The sequence continues at coordinate 53,354 of JAEEIA010000026.1, forward strand.
GCTGCCAGCTTGACGGAAATGCAGAACAGCTCCATCGCCTGCTTCAGCTCCTCCGGACACGGATATGTCGGAGCAATGCGGATATTGCTGTCATCCGGATCATTCTTGTACGGATAGGTCGCGCCTGCGCCGGTCAGCGTCACGCCGCCCTCCTTGCAGAGCTGCACAACGCGCTTTGCCGTGCCCTTCGGCGCATTGAAGGAAACAAAGTATCCGCCCTCCGGCTTCGTCCACTTTGCAATGCCGAGCGGTGCGATTTCCTGCTCCAGCATATCCAGCACAATATCAAATTTCGGTCTGAGAATCTCGCGGTGCTTGTTCATATGCGCACGCATATTGTCCGCATTGCCGAAGAAGCGCACATGCCGCAGCATGTTCATCTTGTCAAAGCCGATCGTCTGCACGCCGAGGTGCTTGCTGAGCTCGTCGAGGTTGGCCTTTGCGGTGTTCATCGCCGCAACGCCTGCGCCCGGGAACGTGACCTTGGAGGTCGAAACGAACTGATAGAAGATTCCCTCGCTGCCCGCCTCTGCACACGCCTGATTGATCGTCAGCGGCTTCTTCGGGTTCTCAACAAGGTGATGAATGCAGTATGCATTATCCCAGAAAATACGGAAATCCTTTGCGGCAGGCTTCAAAGCCGCGAATGCGCGGACCGTGTCGTCACTGTAAACAATACCGGTCGGATTCGCGTAGATCGGCACGCACCAGATGCCCTTGACAGACGCATCGCTCTCGACGTACTGCTTCACTATTGCCATATCCGGGCCGTTCTCATCGGTCGGAACCGGAATCATCTTCACGCCGAAATATTCGGTCAGCGCAAAATGGCGGTCATAACCCGGCACCGGGCAGAGGAACTTGACTTCATCCAGTCTGCTCCACGGCGTGCAGCCTGCAATGCCCTTGACATACGCGATCTGAAGACATGCAAACATCAGCTCCAGACTGGAGTTGCCGCCGACAAACACCTCATCCGGATTTGCGCCGAGGATATCCGCAAACAGCTTCTTCGCCTCGGTGATGCCGGACAGCAGACCGTAATTGCGGCAGTCGTCGCCGCTCTCAGAGTGCGCATCCGCACCGGAGGGGAACGCGTCCAGCAGCGGCATGGTAATGTCGAGCTGCTCCGGCCCCGGCTTGCCGCGCGCCATGTTCAGGCTGAGCTTTTTCGCCTGAAATGCGTCATATGCGGCTCTGGTTTCCTGCAATGCTGCCGCGATCTCCGCAGGCGACAGCTGATTCAGCGGCTTTTTCTCCATAATGTGATCATCCTTTCGCAGACATCATTCCGCCGCGAGATTGACATTTTTTTCACAATCTCACGGATCAACAATTTATTATAGCATATCTCTCCGAAAAATGCAAGAATTTTTTTACAGAAACCGCCGCCCGCCGTATAAAACGGCATTTTCTGCATATGCTTTCGGCAGAACGGAGGGATGCACATGACAAAAAAGCTGCATTCACAGGGACTACGGGATCCCGGACAGGAGGCTTACCGCGAAATGGTCGCGCAGATGTCGCGGAAAACCGACCGCACTGCAACGGTTCTGAAAGCATTTTTCATCGGCGGCGGAATCTGCCTGACCGGAGAGGTCATCCGGCAGTTTCTGCTCCGGCGCGGACTTGACACAGAAGCCGCCGGAACATGGACGTCGGTGATTCTGGTGTTCTGCGCGGCGCTGCTGACCGCGACCGGCCTGTATCAGAAGCTCGCAAAGCACGGCGGCGCGGGGACGCTCGTGCCGGTCACGGGCTTTGCAAATGCCGTTGCCTCTGCGGCGGCGGACGCCAGAACAGAGGGCATGATCCTCGGCGTCGGGACAAAGATTTTCACAATCGCAGGCCCGGTGATTCTTTACGGCACCGCCGCTTCCGCCGTCTACGGCGTGATCTACTGGCTGATGCTGAGATAGAGGTATCTCCGATGGATTGAGAATGGGGCGCTGCCCCAACCCCCGCCAAAGGGATCTATCCATTTGGATTCCCAATTTAAAGGAGAAAAAACAACCGCCTGACTATCTTATGCAGTCAGGCGGTTATTATTTTTATTCCGGGAATTCAAGGAGAAGCAGCCTATGAGAAGGTGCGGTCAGCACCGTGCAATGTCATATATTGGGAGCGCTACGCTCATTTCCCCCGGAGGGAAGCGGAAGCGGGCACTGCCCGCCCTTTGGCGGGTTTGGTGAGTTTGCGGTGCAAACTCATAGCGAAGCGGGCGAGAGCCCCATTCCAAATCATCGCGGAGCGATACCTTATTCAATCGGCTCAAAGTCCGCGGCGCCATGCTTGCAGAGCGGGCAGACGAAGTCCTCAGGGAGCTCCTCGCCCTCGTAGACATATCCGCAGATCGAGCAGACCCAGCCCTTTTTGCCCTCCGTCTGCGGCTTCGGCTTGACATGCTCCTGATAGTAGGTGTAGGTCATGGTGTCCGCATCGGAAACGACGCGCGCCTCCGTCACCTCGCAGATAAACATGCCGTGCGTACCGAGGTCGATATACTGCTCCACCTTGAGCGACAGCATCGCGTTGATGTACCGCGGGAGCATCAGAAGTCCGTTGTCCGTGCGCACCGGATTGCAGTCCGCAAACTTGTCTGCGTTTCTGCCGCTGCGGAAACCGAAGTTCTCGAACACCTTGAACGGCGCGTCAACAGACAGGCAGTTCACATTCATGATGCCGGTCTGCTTAATCACATGATGCGAATAATTCTCCTTGTTGATTGTGACGGCAATGCGGTTCGGCGTGTTCGTCACCTGCGTGACCGTGTTGACAATCAGGCCGTTGTCCTTTGTGCCGTCATTCGAGGTGACGACATACAGACCGTAGCCGATGCGGAACAGCGCCGTGAGATCGTTCTTGTCCGCGGTATCGCTCTGCATGGCGCGGTAATCGCGGCACATCTCCTCAGCGAGCGCCCTGATCTGCTGATTGCTCTCCTCATTCAGCGCAGACTTAATATGCACGGTATTTTCCGCAAATGTGAGGTTTTTGCAGCCCTCCAGCATCTTCTTCATCACCTTTTCGGCCTGCGGCGCCCAGGTACCGTTCTCGATCAGGCCGACTGTGCGGTTCGAGAAATTGCGCTCGGTCAGCTCCTCGATAAAGATGCGCATGAACGGGAAAATCTCCGCGTTGTAGGTCGTTGTTGCAAGGACAATCTTGCCGTAGCGGAACGCATCCTCAACACACTCCGCCATATCCTCGCGGGCAAGGTCGTTGAGCGCGACCTTCGGACAGCCGTTCGCTTTCAGCTCCTCCGCGAGCTTTTCCGCAGCGCGCTTCGTGTTGCCGTATACGGAGGTATAGAACACGGCAATGCCCTCGGTTTCGGTGCCGTAGGACGACCATGTGTCATACAGTCCGATGTAGTAGCCGAGATTCTCCGTCAGCACGGGGCCGTGCAGCGGGCAGATGATCTGAATATCCAGCCCGGCGGCCTTTTTCAGGACGGCCTGCACCTGCGCACCGTACTTGCCGACGATGCCGAAGTAATAGCGTCTTGCCTCGCACGCCCAGTCCTCCTCGACGTCAAGCGCACCGAACTTGCCGAAGCCGTCCGCGGAAAACAGCACCTTGTCCGTGCTGTCGTAGGTCATCAGCACCTCCGGCCAGTGAACCATCGGCGCTGCAACAAAGGTCAGCGTGTGCTTTCCAAGCGTGAGCGTATCGTTCTCCTTGACGACGATGCGGCGGTCGGCGTAATCGCTGCCGAAGAAATTCTGCATCATCTGGAACGCCTTTGCAGATGCCACAACGGTCGCATCCGGATAGAGATTCAGGAAGTTTGCGATATTCGCGGAATGATCCGGCTCCATGTGCTGCACGACCAGATAATCCGGCTTTCTGCCGCCGAGCGCAGCGGAGAGGTTATCCAGCCACTCATGCGTAAAATTGCGGTCAACGGTATCCATGATGGCAATCTTCTCGTCCAGGATGACATAGGAATTATACGCCATGCCGTTCGGGACGTCGTACTGTCCCTCAAACAGGTCGATTTTGTGATCGTTCACGCCGATATAGCGGATGTCAGCTGTAATATTCATTGCAATACTCCTTTGCTGTTTTCATTTGATTCATGACTGTATGCAGCGAATCCCTTTGGGATTTCGCCCACTGCGGTGAGCGGCGGGGCTTAGCTCCTCAACCCCCGCGCGCTTTTTGAAAAAGGGGCTTTTCAAAAGGTCATTGCTGAGAAATCAGTTATTGTTTATTGTATCGTTTCTTCAAAGCTGCGAGGTTTGCTTCCGTTTCTTCAATCAATGCTTTCAGCGCAGCCCGTCTGCGTGCAAAATCAGATTCTTTCTGTTCAAAACTGTACCATGTTACCCAATCGTCAAAATACAGCCTGATGTCTTCCAGCAGCATTTCGGACAGATCCATAAAATCAACATCAAGAACGGTTTTGAGCGTGTATGCACCGTCATGATGACTGAAGATCATGTGCGTATCATGTCCGTATGAAGTCACGATACAGGATTCTCCCTCCAGCTCCAGAAAAAACGAAGCGGGAATATTATATTTCAGTGCGTTTTTACAGGAAATCAGCCAGTCAAACGGAATATCGACCAGATAGCTGACATCTGCCTGAAAATCGCCCAAAGAAAAAACACTCCAACCATTATCCGGCTTTGACAGCATTTTCTTTCACCTTTCTCAGCGACGATAAGAAGATTCATTTTCCCGGCGGGGATTTCGCCGTCTGCGGACAGCGGCCAAGTATCTCCAGGAACCGCCCCTGAAAGGGGAGTGGAACCGCCGCAGGCGGTGGAGGGGTATTTGCGCAAGGCTCTGACTCGCTGTCTGCTGCGCGGGAACCCGGCTGTTTGCTGCGCGGAAGCCCCTCTGTCTGCTGTGCGGACATCTCCCCTTTCAGGGGAGATGATATGCGGCACCTCAGACCGTCCCGTGGACAATCTCGCCGTTCTTCCAGACAAGCTCATTTTCGCAGGCGCCAGTATCGTGAAGCTGCTTCATATTCAGCACCGTGGTTTCTGCAATATTCGTCAGCGCCTCCTCGGTCAGGAACGCCTGATGCGACGTCACAATGACATTCGGCATGGAAATCAGCCGCGCCAGAATATCGTCATTCAGGATATGCCCGGAGAAATCCTCATAGAAATACTCCGTTTCCTCCTCATACACATCCAGACACGCCGCGCCGATCTGCCGCGCCTTGATGCCCTCCAGCAGGCACTCCGCGTCAATCAGCGCGCCGCGGGAGGTATTCACCAGCACGACGCCCTTTTTCATCAGCTTGATGGAATCACAGTTGACCAGATGCTTTGTTTCATCGGTCAGCGGGCAGTGCAGGGAAATAATATCGCTGCGGGAGAACAGCTCCTCCAGCGTCACATACTCAATATCGGTATCCTTTGCCGGGAACTTGTCATATGCGATCACATGCATCCCGAAGCCGCGGCAGATATTGATAAACACTCTGCCGATCTTGCCGGTGCCGACCACGCCGACGGTCTTGCCGTGCAGGTCAAAGCCGGTCATGCCGTTCAGCGAAAAGTTGAAATCCCTTGTGCGGATATACGCCTTGTGGATGCGCCGCACGGAGGTCAGCAGCAGCGCCATGGCATGCTCCGCGACCGCATAGGGCGAATACGCCGGCACATGTGCAACGCGCAGCCCGCAGTTCGCGGCCGCTTTCAGGTCCACATTGTTATACCCCGCGCAGCGGAGCGCAACGTATCTGCATTCCAGATCCGCGAGCTTTTCCAGCACATCCGCATTGAGGGTATCGTTCACGAAGGTGCAGACGCCGTCGCAGTTGCGCGCCAGCTCCGCCGTATCCTCCGTCAGTCTGGTTTCATAGAATTTGAACTTGATGCCGTGCTCCGCGCCGAAGCGCTCGAAAGACGGCTTATCATACGCTTTTGCATCAAAAAAAGCAAATCTCATGAAATATTCTCCGATCAATCAAACCGGGGTATGGGGGAACGCATCCCGACCATACCCCGTTCAGCGGATTCTTTAATTCAGGTTCACCGTGTCCATCATGCTTGCGAGCTGATCGTAATATTTCTTCGATTCAGCCTCTGTATCAAACATCAAATGAACAACACTGTCGGTGTTCTTGAATCCGACGCGGATGCCGAACTGCTTCTCTGCACTTTCATCGGTAAAGCGCTTCACAAATGAAACAGATTCTGCATTGACCATGGTATCTCTGACTCTCAAAAACATAACAAATCCTCCTTTTGCCTGATGCCGTCACGGCACAACAGAAATCATGATTTTTTATATGCACAACGACCCGCCCTGCCGGACAGCAGAACGGGTCGTTTGTACGAACAGAAATCAGTTAATGATAGTCTTTTCGGTTTCCTTATCGAACAGATGGATCTTCTCTGCATCGAAGACAACGTCGATCTCATCCTGCGGACGTGCCGTGGACTTCGGAGAAACACGGGCCGTGATCTTGTAGCCCTCGAAGTCGAGGTACAGATACGTTTCAGCGCCCATGAGCTCGGTGATCTCAACATTGCACTTGACGATACCGGTGGTCGCATTTGCGAGATACTGCGGCTCGTCGTGGACGTTCTCAGGACGGATGCCCATGATAACTTCCTTGTCGATGTAGTGCTCCAGATCCGGAGTGACCTTGCTCTGCGGCAGCTCAACCTCAGCGGTGACGCCTCTGTAATTCTTGGTATCCTGCGAACCGAACACAACGACGTACTTGCCGTCACGGTAGGTGAGGACAGCGTCGATGAAGTTCATCTGCGGAGAACCGAGGAAGCCTGCAACGAACTTGTTGCACGGGGTTTCATAGAGGTTCTGCGGGGAGTCGATCTGCTGCACGAAGCCGCCCTTCATGACGACGATGCGGTCGCCCATGGTCATAGCCTCGGTCTGGTCATGCGTTACATAGATGAACGTGGTACCGAGCTTCTTGTGGAGCTTGGAGATCTCGGTTCTCATCTGTGCACGGAGCTTAGCGTCCAGGTTGGACAGCGGCTCGTCGAGCAGGAAGACCTTCGGAGAACGCACGATTGCACGACCCAGAGCCACACGCTGACGCTGACCACCGGACATTGCCTTCGGCTTTCTGTCGAGCAGGTGAGACAGGTCGAGGATTCTTGCAGCCTCTTCTACCTTACGGGCGATCTCGTCCTTCGGCACCTTGCGGAGCTTCAGGCCGAATGCCATGTTCTCAAATACGGTC
>JAEEIA010000027.1 GCA_016281125.1 Oscillospiraceae bacterium
GCGACAGCCGCTCGCTGGATGAAGTCATTGCCGCAATCAAAAGCCGCGGCTTGCAGCCGGTTCTGAATGATTATGTTTACATTTGAAGGACTTGAAATCATCGCGGTCACCGCACGGCATCTGTGTCCGCGGCCTTTATGGAAGCAGATCCCGCGCATCCGGCAGGCAGGCATTCAGCGTGTGATTCTCCGCGAAAAAGACCTGACTGCCGATGCCTATACATTGCTTGCGGAACAGGTGCTGCGGGCGTGTGCAGACTGCGGCGTGACGCTTGTCATCCATAATTTTCCGGATGCGGCGCGAAGGCTCGGCGTTCAGAATCTGCACATGCCGCTCCCGCTGCTGACAGCGGATCTCTGCCGGGAATTTGATACCGCAGGCACATCCGTTCACAGCACGGAACAGCTCAGACAGGCGGAATCGCTTGGCGCGGATTCCGTCACGGTGGGGCATATCTTTGCAACGAACTGCAAAAAAGGTCTGCCGCCGAAAGGAACTGCGTTCTTATCGGAGATTTGCAGACAGACAACGCTGCCGGTATACGCGATCGGCGGAATCAGTACAGAAAAGCTGCCTCTGATTGCAGAAGCAGGCGCAGCCGGTGCGTGCATCATGTCAGAGGCGATGCGGCTCTGATACGCCGCCGGGAAGCAGCTTACCGGCCGTGCTCTGCATACAGACACAAAACGGGCACCCCCCTTCATCACAGGGAGATGCCCGTTTTTCATAGCCGTTCACCGTGACCGGGGAATGATCTCATGCATTTAATCAGCGGTTTCCAGCGGATAATAAACATAATTATCCGGATCGTAATCCTTCACGTAGAAGTGCAGCTCCTTGTCCGGCTGAATCCTTCTGTTTTCTATTATATGTACTGCATGTCTTGATTTTTCAGTTGTAATATGTTATAATCAAAAAAACCGGAATAAAAAACAGGAGGGATCTGAATGAAAAAGAAACAGAAGAGAAAGAAAAAATACGGCACATTTTTCCGTCGGACATTTTGTATCTGTCTGCTGATTGCCTGTGCGCTGGTCGGCTGGCTGGTTTTCTATCAGAGCTGGAAGGCCTGTCTGGAACCGCCGTCGGCAGATTATTTTGAGTACTGCAATTCATTTCGGGAAAGTGTAAAAATAGAAGACTTGCTGTGGGCTGCTGACAAGAAGGATCGCCCTGTTTCCAGAGCGCTCGCCGGTTTTTCGCAGGATTCCGCATATCGGGATTCCGCATGGCTGCTCTATCAGCCGGAGACCGGCGAATACTATACAAACGAAACCTATGCCCTTGCGGAGGTGGTACAAAACGGGGAAAAACAGCGTTACGAGCTGACGGACCGGAAGATTATTGAACGGCTCGGTCAGACTTTAGACCCGAGCGGATATGGGACACTTCTGGTCTACAGTATTTATGTCAAGGATGATCAGTTTGTGCCCGGTGAAGTGTATCAGTTCCCGTGGAACCTCGAGTTCTATGAATGGTATCTTCAGCGTGAAGGCAAAAAAATACCGGGAAAATGGATTGACCTGTCGCCGTGGACTGACCTGCCGCCGGAAGGCTGGACGAAAATCTGCACTGCGGAAAGCAAAGAGGAGCTGACCGTTTCTTCCAGCCGGAATTCGGCGGAACAGCAGAGCGAGGAAAACAAAACGTATCTGAAATATGTAAATGTGATCGGTTCTCCGGCGGCGACAGCTGCGGATTCGCTGCTGGACTTTATCAATGAAGAACTGCCGCAGCGCTATAAAGCCTTGCAGGAAAATCATGCCGAAAAGCTGCATGAAGCAAAGGAAATGGAGCTCACAAAAGAGTTCCTGAAAACAATGAGAGTGGAGAACCGTGCGGAGCTGATTGAAAAATACAAAGCGGAACATAACAGGGAGCTCCGCGATCTGCCGAAGACGCTCTATAACTCGTTTATGATCCGGACGACTCTACCGTATCAAACATATGAAACCGGTGTGAACGATGTCATATTCCGCGGAAAGACATGGAAGCTGTATCATTTTCAGTATATTGATCCGGTGAAGAAGTATCAGTTTTTAGTATTGCAGTTCTGGCCGCTGATCGTGCTGCCCGTGCTGGTGCTGGTTCTGGCGGCATCGCTGCTGCTGTCCGCATTTGCATATCTGATCAGCAGCAGACGCTATGACAGAAAAAACGCCCGCCGGAGACTGGCGGATGCACTGGTGCATGACATGCAGGCAAAGCAAGCTGTGCGCTGCGAAGATGCAGATGCATTTGGAACGGAGCCGGAGAATCCGGACGGCCCTGACGGCTGTATCCGAGAACCTGCCGCACATACGGATGTGATGCTTGCGGGAATGCTTTGGCTGACACATCCGGAAAGCGGGGCTGCGCCGGAGATGCAGGATACAGTTGATCTTGCAGCGCTGCTGCACACGGCGTTTCAGCACAGTGCAGAAGAAATCGCACAGCGCGGACTGTATCTGACAGAATCCGGTTCAATGGAAATTCCGGGCAATTCTGCGATGCTGACGCTGCTTGCGGAAAAGCTCGCTGCGGATACGATAGCCCATGCCGCGGACAACAGTCAGATCACCGTGGAAGCGGAGAAAAATATACTGCGCATCAGCTATCCGTATTCCGGTGAACTGAATATCAAACTGTTCCGCAAGGCGCTCCGGCGCGGGGATGCAGTCGGAACTGCATTCGATTTTGTACAGCAGGCTGTACTGCTGCACAAGCTCCGGTTTCGCATCCGTGCAAAAAAAGGTGTCTTTACGGCAGAACTGAAACGCTGAAAAAGCCGCCGGTAAAAAACGCCGTCTGATTGCTCAGACGGCGTCAGCCTGTCGAAAAAGTCTAGCCTTCGCTAGGCTTTTTCGCATTTATGTGGTATAATATAGGAGAAGGGTGCGCCGGTTCGGTGCAAACAATACAGCGCGGTGAAAGTCCGCGTCCGGTAAAGCCCAGCAAGCAGCCGGTACACAGCCTTGGAGCCAGAGCCGCGAGGTGAGGTTTAAGCGTAGGCAGTGGAGTACAA
>JAEEIA010000028.1 GCA_016281125.1 Oscillospiraceae bacterium
CCGAGACGCTTGTGAAGCAGGGAGATCTCGGTTCTCATCTGTGCACGGAGCTTTGCGTCGAGGTTCGACAGCGGCTCGTCGAGCAGGAAGACCTGCGGGTTACGGACGATTGCACGGCCCAGCGCAACTCTCTGACGCTGACCGCCGGACATTGCCTTCGGCTTACGGTTGAGCAGCGGAGTCAGGTCGAGGATTCTTGCAGCCTCTTCAACCTTACGTGCGATCTCATCCTTCGGCACCTTGCGGAGCTTCAGACCGAATGCCATGTTATCAAAAACCGTCATATGCGGATAAAGAGCGTAGTTCTGGAACACCATTGCGATATCGCGGTCCTTCGGTGCGATGTCGTTGACCAGGCGGTCGCCGATGTAGAGCTCACCCTCGGAGATTTCCTCCAGACCTGCGATCATACGCAGGGTCGTGGACTTACCGCAGCCGGACGGGCCGACCAGAACGATGAATTCCTTGTCGCGGATTTCGAGGTTTACATCGGATACAGCGACAACGCCGCCGGGATACTTCTTGTAGATACCCCGCAAAGACAAACTTGCCATTCTCATGTCCTCCTGTGATTATCAAAAAATTATCCATGCAGAGCCGACGGTACCGGACGGACGATCCGGACGATCTCATCCTGCAAGTATGCGCCTGACCGCATACATAATGAAACGAGTTTCCAGCGGCACGGCACATGCAGGACATACCTGTCCTTGCACATAAAACCGCTGATACAATCATACCAGATTTTCGGCGTCCGGTCAAGATGATTATTGACCAAACTTATTTCCTTTCCTTTATCCAATATGACGAATAATGCGCATCGCAAAACGCGCAGACATCTGAAATATCTGAATTTTTCAACGCAGATTCAACATCTTTGTTAAAAATTGGCAAATAGCATTTTTCGGGCAATTCAGGCGGCAAACGCAGCATTCCGACCTGTACGCGGAGCAGGTTTTCAACATGATTGCCGACTGCCGCAAACATGCGCCGCACCTGATGATACTTCCCCTCATGCAGCGCCAGAACAGCCAGATCATGACTGATTGCGCAGCATTCCGCGGGCTGACACTGCTCCTCCGAATCACCCTCGCGGAGCCGGATCCCGGAACGGAACAATGTGACATATTCCGCCCGGAACGGATCGCGCAGACGCGCCAGATAATACTTTGCGACATGGTGCTTCGGGGAGATCATTCTGTGCGCGGTCACGCCGTCATCGGTGATGAGCAGCAGACCGGAGGTATCCTTATCGAGCCGCCCGACGGGCGCCAGCTTCGGCAGACGGTCATCGGGGCGCAGCAGGTCGAGCACGGTTTCCTGCTTCGGGTCGCGGGCGGCGGTAATGACGCCCTCCGGCTTATGGAGCAGGAACCAGTGCGATGTGCTGTATGTGACGGGACTGCCGCGCAGCGTCACCGCATCGGTTTCGGGCTGAACAGGCGTTTCCGGCCTGCGGATCACCGTGCCGTTGACGGTCACGGCGCCGCTGCGGATCAGCGCGGTCAGTTCTCTGCGGGAGAGCGCGGTCTGTCCGGATAAAAAGCGGTCTAATCTCATATATCTTCATTCTGCGCAGGACATATCTCTGCCTGCGGATGCATACATTCAGTCAGGGGGGATCCGTATGAGAAAAACGAACAAGCCGTTTCTCCGCACCGGAATTCTGCTGCTGCTTCTGCTGCTCATCGCAGGACTGTTCGCCGCAAAAGCACATACAAAGCCGCCGCAGGATGCCGTCATTCTGCCGGACGCCGCCGCAAGGGAGGCTTGGCTGACGCTGCGCGGTTGGCAGCTCGGAACGCCTGCTGTCAGCGACACCTGCATCCCGGCGGAGTGGAAAACACCGGCCGGTCAGCAATGGCTGGCGCTCCAGCATCAGCAGGGGCTTTCACCGGAGCAATACGCAGGCCTTGCCGCAAAGCGGTATCTGTATCCTGCGGAGAATGCCGGTTCCGCACACTGCAAGGCGGAGCTGCTGCTCTGCGGGGATGCGCTCGCCGGCGCACAGATCTATGACGAGGAAACGCAGGTCATGCGTCCTGTCCGCTGACGGGATGCTCTGCCTTTTCCTGCATTTCGCTGATGATTCTGATAAAATCGGCGGCATCGGAAAAGCGCAGATACACCGACGCAAAGCGCACATAGGCGACCGGATCAATTTTGATCAGGCGCTCCATGACCATGGAGCCGATCCGGTCCGGAGAAACCTCCGCGACCATCTCATTGGCAAGCTCGGCCTCGATCTCATCGACCAGCGCCGCGACCTGCTCCATTTTGACCGGTCTTTTCTTGATGGAATTGTAAATGCCGCCCATCAGCTTGTTGCGGTTGAACGGTTCCAGCGTGCCGTCCCGCTTGGCGACCATGAGAAGCGGCCGTTCCACACATTCAAAGGTCGTGAAGCGCCTGCCGCATGCGGTGCAGCATCTGCGGCGTTTTTTCTTTCCTTCCACAGAGCGCGAATCAATGACCTTCGTATCCTCAAATCCGCAAAACGGACAACGCATAGAGGACACTCCCTTCTGTTTTGTGATCTCCTGTTTTTTCTTTTTTCTGTTTTATGATACAGAACAGGGGGATCAACCCTGCTCCGCATTTCTGATGAATCTGCTGAGCTTCTGCCAGTCCTCAGCCAGTTCTGCGGTGCTCTCAAAGGCCTCGCGGTAGAGCTCCAGCGTGACGGCGCCGTCAAAGCCCTGCTGCTTCAGCGCAGTCAGGAACGGCGCAATCTGAAAGCGTCCTTTTCCGAGGCGCAGACAGTCCCCGAGCCCGCCGTGGTCGCTGATATGCACATGCACGATATGCTTTCCGACGGCACGCACCGCCTCCGCGATATCCATACCGGCGCGCACCGCCTGCTTGGTATCGAGCGTCAGCTTTGCCTCATCCCCGAGAATCCGGCAGAACTCCCGCAGAAAGCGGATGCTCTGGCTCTCGTATTTATGCACGTTCTCCTGCGTCACAGTCACGCCGTAAGGCTTTGCCGCCTCACAGAGCATGTGAAAGCGCTCGCAGTAGATCTCCGGCGTCACACGGCCGGGAAAAGCCCCGTGGATGATATAATACTTTGCACCGGCGCGCTGCATCAGCTCAAAGACATGCTTTGCCTCGTCCAGATAATCGGCGCAGCGGCGCGGGTAATTGGAAAAGAGCATGAAGCCCTCTTGCGGCGCCGTCCACGGATGCACCGCAGCGCAGCGCACGCCGAAGCGTTTGAGCAGCGCACACAGATCATTTGCGTAAACCGGCTTGCTCTCAGACGGCGCATTCAGGAAAATTTCAATAGTCTGGATGCCGTGCAGACAGAGATCATACAGTGCATCCTCCGTCGGCTTCGGGTACAGACATGCGGTCGAAACGGCTGCAATCATGGTTTCCTTCTCCGGTTGCGGTTCCGGTCAATATCCGCCTTATACGGCAGCATTCACCTTTTATACATCCGTATTATAACACGAAGCACCCTGCAAACGCAAGGTGCTTCGTTGATTTTCAGAAATTCCCACAAGGACGGGGAAAATTCCGGATTATTTTTTGTTTTTTCGTATGCATAATTCTCCGGAACGCAGCGGTTTTCCGCTTTATTCCTCGGTCTTTGCAGCCTTCTTCTCACGGGTTTTCCACGCAGTCCAGAGCATCGGCGCGAGGCACAGCGAGGAGTAGCAGCCGGAGATCATACCGACAGTCATCGGGATGGAGAACCGCATGATCGAGGTCACGTTGTTGACCGCTGCAAGGATTGTGACAATCAGCATGGCGGTAATGGTCGTGATCGAAGTACGGATCGTTCTGCGCATGGTCTGGCTCAGGGAAATGTTGACCATCTCCGGCAGCTTGGTGTTTGCCGGAAGCATACCCTGGTTCTCACGGATACGGTCGTAAATGACGATGGTATCGTTGACGGAGTAACCGAGGATTGTCAGGATGACGGCCATGAAGTTCGAGTCGATCTCGAAGCCGCAGATGATGAACGTACCGAATACGATTACAAGGTCATGCAGCAACGCGACGACTGCGAACACACCGGCGCTCCAGCCGGAAATGCGCTTGAATCTCCAGGAGATGTAAAGAATCAGGACGATGGATGCGAAGATCGCAGCGACGGAGCACTTCAGCAGGAAGCGCTTACCAGACTTTGCAGCAACGTCATTCGTTTCCAGAGATTTGATGTCATTGGACTCAAAATTGTCCTTCAGCTTGTTCAGAAGGGTGTCCTGCATGTCAGCGGTGAAGCCCTGCTTCATGCTGAACGAAAGGGTCAGGGACTGCTCCTTTTCGCCGGTGAAGGTTTCACCGGTCTGCACATTGACAGCCGTGCCGAGGTATTCCTTTGCAACTCTTGCAACTTCTGCTTCATCAATCGTACCGGTGTAGCTGTATGTTGCGATTGTGCCGCCCTTGAACTCGATGGAAACATGCACGCCGAAGATAAAGCAGCTCAGCAGCACCAGCACCATCAGGATCGAGGAAAGCGTGAAGAACTTTTTACGGTTGCCGTAAAAATCACGCACCTTCACCTGATCAAGGATCGACTGGACATTGTTGTTCTTATTGTTCTTGTTTGACTTACTCATTTTTCAGCACCTCCGTACAGCTTTCTGTTCTGGAAGCATTTGAACTTCGAGAGGGAGGTCAGCATCAGACGGGAAGCCAGAACGCCCATGATAAAGTTGAAGATAACACCGGTCAGCAGCGTGAAGCCGAATGCATAAATGGTACCCTCGGTGGAAACGCCGAACCAGCGGAACAGGAATGAAAGGATCTTTGCGAAGAAGCTCGAGGACACACCGAATGCGCCCATCAGGATGATCGAAACGATGATAACGGTCATGTTGCCGTCGAGGATCGAGGTGAAGGAGCGCTTGTACGCGGACTTCAGAGAAGCATCCAACGACTTGCCGGTGTTCAACTCTTCCTTGATACGCTCGCCGGTGATGATGTTACAGTCAACGCCCATACCGATTGCCAGGATAATACCTGCAATACCCGGAATGGTCAGCGTGTTGGAATCCTCAAATGCGAACCAACCGGAGATAACGGCCAGCGTACCTGCAACCTGACCGAGCAGTGCAACAGCAGCAACAAAGCCCGGCAGACGGTACAGCACGATCATGTAAATCATGATCAGAACCAGTGCGATGGCGCCGGAAATCATCATGATCTTCAGTGCGCCGGAGCCCATGCTCGGGGAAATGGTCTTGTAGGATTCGGTGGTCAGATTGAACGGCAGCGCACCGCCGTTGATCTTGTCTGCGAGTGCCTTTGCGCCCTCGTAGTCAAAATTACCGGTGATCTGTGCATGACCGTCGCTGATGACGGCATTGACGGACGGATAGGAAATGCAGTTGGTGTCCATCCAGATCGAAATCACATGATTTGCATTTGAACCGTTCACGTCGAGGTATTCCGCATCGCCGTTCATGGCAGCCTGGGTTGCCTCAGCAAACGCATTCTTGCCGCTTTCCTTCAGAACGAGGGAAACTGCGTAATCGCCGGTACGAGCACCGGAATTATCCGTTGCAGCGGAAACATAAGCCTCCTCAACGTCCGTACCCTCCAGGATAACACCGCCGCCCGGGATGACCGTCGTATTGCCGTTGTCATCCACATCGGTCGTATAAACCAGACCCTTGCGGAACTGGAGCTTTGCGGTATCGCCCAGCTCCTTGACAGCTGCGGTCGGGTCGAAATTCTTCTCACCGCTCTGCCACGGGAAACGGACGATGACCTTGTCATTGCCCTCATCGGTGTAGACCTCGTAGTCATTGATGCCGAGGTTCACCAGACGGTCTTTCATGACCTTTTCAACAGCCTCTAACTGTGCTTTGGAGGCGTCCACGCCGTCCGCAGGTGCGAACGTAACATCGACGCCGCCCTGAATATCAATGCCCAGACGGATGTCCTCCAGACCCTTGATATACCGGGTTGTCACATCACCGTACTGATTTCTGACGCCGAACACGGTTGAAGCCGCGAACGCAAGGATCAGAAAAAATACGATGAAAAAGACGGATTTCTTGCTCTTCACTGCCAAGCCTCCTTGTTTTTTGAACTAATCGGGCATAGCAGTCGCTTATGCCGACAAGTAATTCCTATTATAGTGCATTTCTGCTGAATTGTCAAGGGATTCCGTAAATTTTTGATGCCTGTATGGTTCATTTTGCAGATTTCCGGAATCAGGTATCTGCAAACTTTTTGTAGAAAGCCGATGTCAGCTTTCTGCGAATCCGGCAGGCTTTCGATCAATGCCCGCGGGGGCTCCCCGCCCTTTGGCGGGGTTTGGGACAGAGCCCCATTCCGAATCTGCCGGAGATACCTTATACTGTCAGCTCGACGTCCGCGGCGGATTCCGCACCGCTGAGCACAGGCTGTATAAACTCCGCGAGGAACTCCTCAACCTGCTGCACGCTTCTGCCGGTATAGTTTGCCGGATCGAGCCTGCTCTCCAGCTCCTCCGCAGTCACGCCGAAGATCGGATCATTGACGATGCGCTCGCAGAGGTCGTTTTTCAGACCTTTCTGCTTGACCTCCGCACCCGCTGCCATCGAATGCACGCGGATATGCTCATGCAGCTCCTGACGGTCGCCGCCCGCTGCCGCTGCATCCATAATGACGTTTTCGGTCGCCATGAAGGGCAGCTCGTTCATCACACGCTGCCGGATGACCGCCGGATACACGACCATGCCGGACGTGACGTTCATCATAATATTCAGGATTGCGTCTGCCGCTAAGAAGCCCTCCGCAACCGCAATGCGCTTGTTCGCGGAATCGTCCAGCGTGCGCTCAAACCACTGCGTACCTGCCGTGAATGCCGGGTTCAGCGTATCGGTAATCAGATAACGCGCCAGCGCGGTGATGCGCTCGCTGCGCATCGGATTGCGCTTATACGCCATTGCAGATGAACCGATCTGACCGGCCTCAAACGGCTCCTCCATCTCCTTGAAGGACTGGAGCAGGCGCAGATCGTTTGCAAATTTCATCGCGCTCTGTGCAATGCCGGAGAGCACGTTCAGAACCTGCGCGTCCACCTTGCGGGAATAGGTCTGTCCGGAAACCGGAACGACTGCATCCGCTGCAAAGCCCATTTCAACAGCAATCTTCTGCTCCATTGCGCGGATCTTTGCGCCGTCGCCGCGGAACAGCTCCATAAAGGAGGCCTGCGTACCGGTCGTACCCTTGGAGCCGAGCAGCTTCATTCTGCCGAGCTGGAAATCCAGCTCCTCCAGATCCATCAGCAGCTCATTCATCCAGAGCGTCGCGCGCTTGCCGACGGTCGTCAGCTGTGCGGGCTGGCAGTGCGTATATGCAAGGCAGGGCTGTGCCTTCCACTCGTCTGCAAATTTTGCGAGATTGCCGAGCACCGTCACCAGCTTTGTGCGGACGAGCTTTAACGCATCGCGCATGATGATGATGTCGGTATTGTCGCCGACATAGCAGGAGGTTGCGCCGAGGTGGATGATGCCCTTTGCATTCGGGCAACAGAGGCCGTAGGCATAAACATGGGACATGACGTCATGGCGACATTCCTTTTCGCGCTTTGCGGCAGCCTCATAATCAATATCATTGATATGCGCTTCCAGTTCCGCGACCTGCTCCGCGGTGACGTTCAGTCCCAGCTCATGTTCTGCTCTTGCAAGTGCAACCCACAGGCGGCGCCATGTGGAAAACTTCTTGTCTGCGGAAAAGAGATACTGCATCTCCTTGCTCGCATAACGGGTACAGAACGGGGATTCGTAGCTGTTGGTACTCATTGGTATCCTCCTTAAAAATTGGTAATCGAAAGATTGGCACCGTTGACGCGGTGCGAAAAATGCCGGATGACCGTTTCCTTTTCCAGATCAGCAAGGACAACGTCGCGGCAGTTGCTGCACAGAACGGTGTACTTCATGACAGCATCCGCAAACGAGTCAAAATACTCCGTTTCGATCTTCGGAGAGTTGATTTTGACTGCATAACAAAGCATGTAACGCATATTCATTCTCCTTTTATTGAAAAATTCCACGCACTCCATTCGCGCTCATATTATGTCGTGCGGCCGGTTTTCTGATATACTGTAAAAACCTATGGAACACACATTCCAAAATGATGAAAGGCTGACCTGTTCTTCAAATTGATAGTACTTCATATCTTTCTCAGTGAGAATTTTTTCAGACGAACAAATATAATCAATCTGACCGTTATGGATGATAGCACCCCAGTATACAGAAGGTGTCAGCGCATTTGCCATATAAACATGATCATGCACCGTTTTCGTATAAAAAGCAGGGAACAGAAATCCGATGATCAGAATGACAAGACAACAAAAGAACAAAAAGACTGCTTTCATCAAACTGAATTTCGTTTATCGTCTTTTTTCATATTATTTCCAAAACGGGATTCTTAAAGGACAGTGTCCTTTAAGCGGGATTTTGAGGGCAGAGCCCGCATTTCCGATCCGTCGGAGACACTTTTCAGATTGCAGGCATCACTCTGCCGCCGGAAACCGGAATATAGGCACCGGTCGTGAACGATGCGAGCGGGGACGCCAGAAATGCACACATCTGCGCAATTTCCTCGTCAGTTCCGCGCCGTCCGAGCGGCACGGTCTTTTCGTAATCCGGCTGTGCTTCGGTATGGTCGCGGCGGTCGTTTTCCGTGACCGTCCAGCCCGGTGCGACCTGATTGACCGTGATCTGATGCGGCCCCAATTCCTTTGCGAGCACGCGCACCAGTCCGTCCAGACCGCGCTTGCCCGCGACATAGGCACCGAAATCCGGCTCCGCGAGCGACGCACATTCCGTGTTGATGACAACGATGCGCCCGCCGTTTCCGCGTGCAATCATCTCCGGCACAAAGGCCTTGGTCATCAGCACAGTCTGCATCACGCAGGAATCAAACTGACTGTTGAAATCCTCGAGCGGCTGTTCCAGCACGGATTTGCGCTCGTACTGCACAACCGCATTGTGAACAAGGATATCCGGCACGCCGAACTTCGCAATCACATCGTTTTTCATGCGCGCGACATCCTCCTCCGAGGTGATGTCCGCCTGTACGGTCATGACTCTGCGGCCGGTTTTGCGGCGCAGCTCGCCCGCGAGCAGGTCAGCCTCCTCCTTGTTGCGGTAATAATGCAGCACCAGATCGGCACCGCAGTCCGCAAATGTCCGCGCCATCACCCGGCCGAGCATCCCGGACGCACCGGTGATGACGGCAAGATTGCCGCGCAAATCAATCGACAGCATAAAGCTCTCCCCCTTGATATGATCCGGCAGGATCGTTATAAACAGAGATCATTCTCTCACGGTTCGCTTGTCAGAAGCCTGTCCGCTGCGGGACAGACAATGTGCATCGCCTGCTCTCTCCGGATGCAGAGCGACACGGTCACATCCGCCGTGACCGGCAGTTGAAAAAAACGTACCTGCTGTGATTCCGGATGCCGGAACGTCACCGTGCCCGCATCGGAAAACGCAAAGCCGAGCTGTGAAAAATCCAGCCCGATGCCCTTGCCGGTATATTTTGCATAGGCCTCTTTCAGCGTCCAGAAGCGCGCAAACATGCGGCTTTTGTCATCCGCTGCCCGGATCTGCGCAGCTTCCTCCGCCGTACAGACCTTTTCCAGCAGCGAATCCCGCACCGTTCTTGGCCCCTCCGCATCGACGCCGAGCGGCATCCGCCCGACCGCTGCGGCTGCAAGCCCCTTGCAGTGCGAGATATTGATATGCAGAAAATCATGCATCAGCTGCGGTTTTCCGAGCCCCTTGCGCCGGATTACCGCATGGGAAACGCCGAAGTCCTCTGCCAGCGCCGCCCCGAGCAGATCGAGCGCGGCAAAATGCGCATCTTGATGCTTTATCCGCCTTCCGGTATCGGGCAGCGGTTCAGCATAGACGCGGAACATCAGCATCTGCGTGCTTTGATCGTAGCCGGACAGCAGCTCCGTCATGCTTCGTCAAACAGAATTCTCGCCGCGCTGCATCCGATGCGGTCACAGCCTGCATCGAGAAATGCCTCCATCTGCTCGCGCGTGCGGATGCCGCCTGCCGCCTTGATCTTTACGTTTTCTCCGATGTGTGCTCTGAACAGCGCAATATCCTCCAGCTGTGCGCCCGCACTGCCGAAGCCCGTCGAGGTCTTGATATAATCCGCGCCGCCCTCTGTCACCAGCTTGCAGCAGCGGATCTTCTCGTCCTCTGTCAGGCAGCAGGTTTCGATGATCACTTTCAGGATCTGTCCGTCGCAGGCCTTGCGGACGGCTCTGATCTCATCCAGCACCACGTCATCTTCGCCGTTTTTCAGCGCAGATACGTTGATAACCATATCAATCTCATCCGCGCCGTCGGAAACGGCGTCCGCCGCCTCATAGGCCTTGACTGAGGCCGGCTGATAGCCGAGCGGGAAGCCGATGACCGTGCAGACATTCAGCGCCGGAAACTGCGCTTTTGCACGCGCGACATAGTAGGACGGGATGCAGACCGATGCGGTGTGATATTGCAGCGCTTCTTCACAGATTTGCGCAATATCCTCCCACTTTGCATCCTGTTTCAGAACGGTGTGGTCAATATGCGTCAGAATTTCCGCATTTGTCATGACAGTTACCTCTTTTCATCGTGATACATCATGGTTCGCGCTGCGCCTGCCGCAAACGTGACCAGCGCGCTCGCCAGCATCGTAATCAGGGCGCAGCCAAAGAGAATCCAGATGCCGAATTCCTCGCTGTACAGGTCACCCTGTTCTCCGACTGCAAAATGCATAATCAGCCATTCCACAGCAATGATCGCACATTTTTCCAGCAGATACGGCAGATAATCCGCGGCAAATACACGGATACTGTTCCGCCTGGAAGTGAACAGCTCCATTTGCAGAGCTGAGAGAACAAAATCTGCAAACAGCATCAGCAGAATCATAAGCACAAGGTATCCGGGCTCAAAATCTCTGAGCAGCGTGATGATGACATGCACCGGAAAAATCAGCAGAATCAGGCATTTTTTCAGGATGCGCTTCATCTTTTCCATGGCTGCTTACTCCTCAGCCTCATCCTCCGCTTCGGCAGCGTCATCGTCCGGCTCTGCGGGCTCCTCGGGCTGTGCGGCCTCTGCGGTTTCCTCCGCGGCGGCCTCCGCCTCCTGCGCCTTCAGCTCCTCTTCGGAGAGCTGCTCGACCTCGGTGATTTCCGCATCTTCCTCATGCTCGGTACGCGTGAAGGACATCACTCTGCCGTCCTCAGATACGCGCATCACGCGGACGCCCTTTGCGATTCTGCCCATGATGCGGATATCACTCGTGCGGATGCGGATGATGATGCCGTCGCTGGAAATCATCATAATATCGTCTGTTTCGTCCACGACCTTGATGCCGCAGACCTTGCCGCGCTCGTCGTCCGGCTTGTAATTCGTGATGCCGAAGCCGCCGCGGTTCCGGAGCGGATAGCTCTCAATATCCGAGCGCTTGCCGAAGCCCTTGTCCGTGACGGTCAGCAGCGTTGCGCCTTCGCGGACACGCGCCATGGAAACAATCTCGTCATCGCCGCGCAGCTTCATGATGCGGACGCCGTGTGCGCTTCTGCCCTGCGGACGGATGCAGTTTTCATCGACGCGGATGGCCATGCCGTCCCTGGTTGCGACAAAGAGCTGATCCTGACCGCTGGTGATGCGGACGCCCTCAATCTCGTCGCCCGCCTCCAGCTTGATTGCAATCAGGCCGTTTTTGCGGACATTCTTGTATGCAGGCAGCGGCGTGCGCTTGATCTTGCCGTTCTTTGTGACGATCACGATATAGCTCTCGTCATTGAACTCGCTGACCTTCATCATTGCCGCGATTTTTTCGTTTTCGGCAAGCGGCAGCATATTGACAATGTTCGTGCCCTTGGAATCCTTGCCGCCCATGGGAACCTCATAGCATTTGAGATCGAACATGATGCCCTTGTTCGTGAAGAACAGCACATGGTCATGGCTGGAGCCGACGAACATCTCAGAAACGAAGTCCTCCTCGCGCTGCTTCATGCCGGTGACGCCTCTGCCGCCGCGGCGCTGCGACTTATACACAGCCAGCGGCACGCGCTTGATATAGCCGAAGTTCGTGTATGTGACAACACAGTCCTCAACCGGGATCAGGTCCTCAATATCCATTTCCCCGCTGATGCTCTCGATCTGGGTGCGGCGCTCGTCGCCGAACTTGCCGCGAATCTCCTCCAGATCCTCGCGGATGATGCCGAGCACGCGCTCTCTGTGCGCCAGAATATCGCGCAGATCGTTGATTTTTGCGCAGAGCGTCAGCACCTCATTGAGGATTTTGTCGCGCTCCAGACCGGTCAGCTGACCGAGGCGCATCTGCACAATCGCGTCTGCCTGTGCATCGGACAGACCGATGACGCCGTATTCCTTTTCGGACGGATCAACCGCGCTGCCCATTGCCTCGCGGTATGCCGGATCATCGAGCAGCGTATGCAGATCGACCTCTGCAAAGCGCTCGATCAGGCGCTGCTTGCCCTCCGGAATGGTCTTGGACGAGCGCAGGATCTCGACGACCTCGTCGATGAAGTCCAGCGCCACGACAAAGCCCTGCAAAATATGGGCACGCTCTCTTGCCTTGCGCAGATCAAATCTGCACGCGCGCTGCACGACGTCGATCTGATGATCGAGATAATACTGGAGAATCTCTTTCAGCGTCAGCTCCTTCGGAATGCCGTTGACCAGCGCCAGATTGATGACGCCGTAGGTATCCTGAAGCTGCGTATAACGGAACAGCTGATTGAGCACAAGATTCGCATTTGCGTCCTTTTTCAGCTCAATGCAGATGCGGATTTTTTCTTCTCTGCCGGATTCGTCGCGGATGTCGTGAATGCCGTCCACGCGCTTGTCCTTTGCCAGCTCCGCGATTGATTTGATCAGCTCCGCCTTGTTGACCATGTACGGAATCTCCGTGACGATGATGCACTGACGGTTCTTGATCTCGGTGATCTCGGTTTTGGAACGGACAGTCAGCTTGCCGCGGCCGGTCGCATAGGCGGCGCGGAGTCCGGCTCTGCCCATGATGATGCCGCCGGTCGGGAAGTCCGGCCCCTTGATGAAGGTCATGAGCTGTTCCAGCGTCGCATCCGGATTTTCGATCAGATAATCCAGACCGTCAATGACCTCTCCGAGATTGTGCGGCGGGATATGGGACGCCATACCGACCGCGATGCCCTCCGAGCCGTTGACCAGCAGATTCGGGAATCTTGCGGGAAGCACAGTCGGCTCTTTCAGACGGTCATCGTAGTTCGACTGGAAATCAACCGTTTCCTTCTGGATATCCGTCAGCATGTTGACGGACATTTTCGCCATCTTTGCTTCGGTATAACGGTAAGCCGCAGGCGGGTCGCCGTCCACGGAGCCGAAGTTTCCGTGACCGTCCACCAGCGGATAGCGCATCGAGAAGCTCTGCGCTAGACGCACCAGCGCCATATAAACGGATGCATCGCCGTGCGGGTGATATTCACCGAGCACGGAACCGACGATGTCCGCACACTTACGGTACGGCTTATCCGGCGTCAGGCTCTTTTCAAAAAGCGTATACAGAATGCGGCGGTGTACGGGTTTCAGTCCGTCCCGTACATCCGGCAGCGCACGCGAGGTGATAACGGACATCGAATACGCGAGAAACGATGAGCGCATTTCCTCCTCAATGTCGCGGCGGATCATGATTGCATTGCTGGTATCGTACAAGGCTGTTGCCTCCTTTTTCGGTTTGCGGTATCAGATCGCAGAAGCCGGGAAACACCGCCGGGCTCCGCGAAAAAATGCTCAGAGATGAAAGAGCTGTTTCAGCTGCGCGATTTCTTCATCGGAGAAATCCTTTTTCGGAATCACGTAAAAATTCTGCTTTACAACATAGGCCATGAAGTATTCCGGAAATTCCAGCAGCTTCATGCCCGTGCCGAACGGCAGCTCCGTCGGCGGAACCGGATCGCGCTGTGCGGGCTCCTCCGGGAACAGCTGCTGAAAACCGTTTCCGGTCTTTTCCTCCCGTGCCGCCGGTTCCGCAGCAGGTTCCGGTTCAGCAGAGGCCTCCGGCTGCGGCGCATCCTTCGTGCGGATGACCATGCCGTCCTCGTAAACATTCAGCTCATAGGTGTCCTGCTCGACATCCTTCAGTGCATCGTGTACGGCGCGGCGCAGCTTGAACGTCCGGTACCAGCGCACCAGCACCAGCGCCAGACAGGCCGCAATCAGCAGATATGCAAGCGTCTGCGTGTTATCCTTGATTGCGGCGTGAACATATACGCCGGCAATCGCAAGAAAAATCACAGAAATAAAGATATTCTGCGGATATACAAACTTTTTCTGGAATCTGCGGAACGCGTCATCGAACATGGAAAGCGGAATATGATAGCTGCGGGACAGAAGCGGTCTCCCTGATTTATTCATCCCCGGTATCCTCCGCTGCATCCTGCTCCTCTGCGTCCTCCGCGATGATGCGTTCCCATTCCTCCTCAACATCGAGGTCGGGAACATCCATCACTTCGGTATGTGCCTCCTCAAGTGCTTCGTCTTCCTCGGCATCCAGTTCCTCAAGCGCTTCCTCCGCCTCGTCCTCGTCCATTGCAACACGGTGGCCGTCTGCATCATAGAGATGCAGCTTCTTCGCGCCGTAATATTGATTGCAGACGTCCTCCGTCAGGGAAGTGCTCTCGTCCTCCTCCGGTTCCTGTTCGCCGTCCTCGATCATGGACTTCATTTCGATCAGGTGATAGCCGCCGGAGCAGCGCTCTTTTGCAAATGCCTGAATATCCGCAAGCTCCTGCTTTTTCAGGCTGCGCTTCGGGATATACAGAAACTGGTTGATGATCTTGCTTTCTGCAAACAGAAAGCCGCGTTCATTTTCGTAAGCGGTCAGGCTGACGGTGGAGATTTTCGTCGTTGCCTCCTCGATCTCCTCCTCGTCCATGCTCTCGCTCTCGTTCTCCTCAAAAATCTCCATGACGGTGATGCTGTGCGGATAGAACGAGGTTTCGCGCCATTCGCCGAATTGCAGCTTGTTGTTCGCAATAAACTTCTTGTTGACCGGCACAAACCAGTAGGCAGCCGCCACGATCAGGCAGCCGAGCGCGTAGAAAATGAAGGTCATGTTGCGGAAAATCAGCAGCAGAATCAGACACACAAGGCACAGCGCACCGCCGCCGATCAGGCCGATGCTTCTGTCCTTGGTGCGCTCTGTTTCCAGATAAATCTTGAACACATCCTCAAAATCACGGTCATTCAGCTTGCTGCGGACCGTCAGGATCTTTTCTTCCTTTGCCATTGTTCCTTTTCCTTTTTCTCAGATTTTCCGGATTACACATCCAGATTGACTGCATATTTTGCATTGGTTTCAATGAACGCGCGGCGCGGCTGCACCTTGTCGCCCATGAGGATCGAGAAGATTTCGTCGGCCTTCATCGCATCCTCCATCTTGACCTGAATCATGGTGCGTGTTTCCGGATCCATGGTGGTTTCCCAGAGCTGTGCCGGATCCATCTCACCAAGACCCTTGTACCGCTGTACCTCGACCTTTGCGCCGTTCGCGGAGAGCTCCGCGATATACTGGTCGCGTTCTTCGTCGGAAAACGCGTATTTATGCGTTTTTCCCTTGGATACGCGGAACAGCGGCGGCTGTGCGATATACACATTGCCGTTTTCGATCAGCGGCCGCATGAAGCGGAAGAAGAACGTCAGCAGCAGCGTGCGGATGTGGCAGCCGTCCACATCGGCATCGGCCATGATGATGACCTTGCCGTATCTGAGCTTTGTAATATCAAAATCCTCACCGATTGAGGTGCCGAGTGCCGTCACGACCGGCTGGAGCTTGTCGTTGCCGTAAACCTTGTCGATGCGCACGCGCTCGACGTTGAGCATTTTGCCCCACAGCGGCAGAATCGCCTGATAGCGTCTGTCACGGCCTTCCTTCGCGGAGCCGCCTGCGGAATCACCCTCGACGATGTAAATTTCCGTGAATTCAATATCACGTTCGGAGCAGTCCGCCAGCTTGCCCGGCAGCGAGGCGCTCTCCATCGCAGACTTGCGTCTTGCGGTTTCTCTCGCCTTTTTCGCGGCCTCTCTTGCGCGCTGTGCCGCCTGCGACTTGGAGAAGATAAGTGCGGCGACCGTCGGGTTTTCCTCCAGATAATCCATCAGCTTTTCGCTGACAACCTGCTCGACAAACGGCTTGATCTCCGGGTTTCCGAGCTTGACCTTCGTCTGGCTCTCAAACTGGCAGTCCGTCAGCTTGACCGAGATAATCGCGGTCAGACCTTCGCGGACGTCCTCGCCCATGAGCTTGTTGTCATCCTTGAGCAGACCGAATTTCTTGCCGTACTCGTTGATTGTCTTGGTCAGCGCATTGCGGAAGCCGACCTCATGCACGCCGCCGTCAATGGTATGGACATTGTTCGCAAACGACATAATGACTTCGTTGTAGCTGTCGTTATACTGCATTGCAATTTCGACGGCGTTGTCGCCCTTTTTGCCATTGAAGTAAATGACGCCGCAGCTGGTACCGGGTTTTCCGTCCTTGGATTTCGGCTCGGAAAGCGGATCGAGGCCGCGCGTTTTGTGGATATGCTCGATGAACTCGCGGATACCGCCCTCATAGCAGAGCACCTCATGGAGATTCTCCTCGGGATGCCGCTTGTCCTCAATCTCAATCATCAGTCCGGCATTCAGGAACGCCTGCTCGCGCATTCTCTTGAGCAGCACCTGATAATCGAACACGGTTGTTTCCTCAAAGATTTCCGCATCCGGCTTGAATGTGACGGATGTGCCGTGCCGGTCGGTGTCGCCGGTCATTTCCAGCTCTTTGTCATACTTGCCGCGCTCAAACCGCTGGAACCAGCTGTGCTTGCCGTCCCAGACGGTCAGCTCCAGCCACTCGGACAGCGCATTGACAACCGACGCGCCGACGCCGTGCAGACCGCCGGCGACCTTATAACCGCCGCCGCCGAATTTACCGCCTGCGTGCAGAACCGTAAACACGACCGTCGCCGCAGAGATTTTCTCCTTCGGGTGCATACCGACCGGAATGCCTCTGCCATTGTCCGTGACGCGGATGATGTCGCCTTCCAGAATTTCAACTGTGATTTTGGTGCAGTAGCCCGCAAGTGCCTCGTCAATCGAGTTGTCCACGATTTCATAGACCAGATGATGCAGACCGCCCGATCCCGTCGTACCGATGTACATGCCGGGACGCTTGCGGACAGCCTCCAGTCCTTCGAGCACCTGTATCTGATTTTCGTCGTAATCGCCCTCAACAGGCACCTGTGTCAGCATTTCTTCATTATCCATGTTCAGTCTCCTACCCGCTTCCTCTTTCGGTTTGTTCGCCGGATCTGTCACGGGATCCCGCCCCGCAGCTTCCCGCGGGAATCTATCGGCATATACGGCAGCGCCGCAATGCAATATCATCAAAGAATGCATCCGCTTCACGGATGTGATTTCAGAACAGAAGCCTTTTCTGCCTGCATCGCTTAAAACATCGTCTTTGCGCGCTTTTTCAGCGTAGCAACCGAAATCGAGGAAATATATGCAACCTCGTTTCCGTTTTCCATGCAGACCACAAAGCTCTTTGGCATCTCGGCAGAAACCTCCACGGCTCTGCCCTCTTTTTTCAGCCGGTTCAGATACATGCGCGTATCCGGCCCGATTGTGGTATTCTCCAGATCAAACACGCCGATCACCGTCGTGTCATTGATCGAAATACTCTCTCCGAGATGGATATACATACTGCCTCCTGACGTCCGCGGCAGAATGCTTCATTCCGCCGTGCCGGACTGCTGTATCAATGCACCGTTTTCCATGAAATATGCATGTCCCTCCGGCACCTGCCCGACAGCCTCGGGCTGCGGCGTCGTCAGAAAAATCTGCATATCCTGCACAATATCATACACAAGCCGCTGACGCTGCGCGTCCAGCTCGCCCATGACATCATCGAGTAAAATCACAGGTGTTTCGTCCTTATTCTCATAAAAGACCGCTGCCTGTGCCAGCTTCAGAACCAGAGCAAGGCTTTTCTGCTGTCCCTGCGAGCCGAAATCCCGCACGGAAAGCCCGCCGATCTTGCAGGAGAAATCATCTCTGCCTGCGCCCTTGGCGGTAAAGCCCAGCCGGATGTCATCCGCAGCGGATTTCCGCAGTTGTTCGTAATAATACTGCTGCATCTCCGACGTCGGCTTTTCGGGAATCTCCGAATTGCGGAACAGATTGGAGCGGTATTTGACAGACAGCTTTTCCTGCCCGTCCGTGATGCGCGCATAGAGCTGCTCGCAGACCGCCGCAAGCTGCCGGATATAGGCATATCGCAGACAGGTCAGCAGGCTGCCGTGTGCAGCTAATTGCAGATCCCAGTCCGCAAGATCCCGTTCCCGCGCCTTTCCGAGCTGGATCTGTTTCAGCACGGCATTGCGCTGCGCCGTCAGCTGATCGAACCGCCGCAGACAGCCGAGCATCGCCGGTGTCAGCTGCGATCCGCAGAGATCCATAAAGCCGCGGCGCTTTTCCGGCCCGGAGCGGATCAGCTCCCGGTCATCCGGCGAAAAGCTCACGCACTGAAACTGCGAGAACAGTCCGCTGCCGCCTTTCAGCGGCACGCCGTTCAGCAGAATTTTTTTCTGCCTGCCCTCACCGCGGGCAAGATGCATCTGGATCTCCTGCTCTCTGCGGGAATCGCGGAATCGCAGCCTCAGATGCATGGCAGCAGACTTCATGCGGATAAAATCCTTTTCCTTTGCACCGCGGAAGCTCCGGCAGCCGGTACAGCTCCAGATCGCTTCCAGCAGATTCGTCTTGCCCTGCGCATTGTTCCCGAAGATCAGGTTCAGATCCGGGTGCGGCTGCATCCGCACATGCTCCAGATTGCGGAAGCTCTCAGCCTCCAACGATAATACACGCATTTATGTTGTTTCTTCAAGCGGTGCATCCACAGTAACGGTATATCCTTCCACCGTGACCGTGTCGCCGTTCCGGATTTTTTTTCCGCGCATCGTGCAGACCTCGCCGTTCACCCGAACATGGCCGTCCTGAATGATGCCCTTTGCAAGTCCGCCCGTATCGACCAGACCGGCCAGCTTCATGAGCTGTTCCAGCTTGATGAACGGGGTGCGGATCTGAATTCTGATCTCTTCCATTTGACCTGCGTTTCCTCTCCGCTCAGATTATTTTCTGACCTGCACCGGCATGATGACCGCGACGGAACCGTCGCCGTCCGCCTCCATGACCTTGACGGCACGGTCTGCCGCCGTCAGGAACAGACGCACGCGGTCGCCCTGTACGGCACGGACTGCCTCCAGCAGATAGCGGTTGTTGAAGCCGATGACCATTTTCTCGCCGGTCAGATCGCAGGTGATCTGATCATCCACGCTGCCGACGACATTCTGACAGCTGACCATTACGCGGTCCTCCTCAAACTGGAACCGGACGGCCGTCTTGTTCTTCTCGGAAATCAGTAAGCCGCAACGCTCCAGGCTGTCGATCAGGTCGCGGCGGTTCATCAGAACCTCTGTTCTGGTATTCTCCGGAATGCTTCTGCGGTAATTGATAAACTCACCGGCCAGCAGTCTGGTATACACCGTATAGCGCCCGACCTCAAAAATCGCATGGTGCTGATCCAGACGGATGACACAGGGATGCTCATTCTTTTCGTCATCCCCGAGCAGATGCTGGATCTCGCGCAGCGCCTTTGCCGGAACGACAAACTTCATGGATTCCTGATCCGGCAGCGGTTCAGTGCGCAGTGCCATGCGGTAATTATCCAGTGCAACAATATTGAGAACGCCGTCTGCCATCTCGATCAGCTCGCCGGTAAAAATCGGCTTGGTTTCATCGAGCGAAACGGCATAGATTGTCTGGTCGATCATATTTTTCAGCAGACTCTGCGGAATGACCGCGCCCTGCTGCTGCTCCACGTCGGGCAGCTCAGGATAGTCCTCTGCATTCATGCCTGCAAGCTGGCAGGAGGTGCCGCCGCCGGTAATTGTGATTTTCAGACGCTCGTCTGTTTCAATGACGAGAACGCCGTCCGGCATTCTGCGGATGATCTCAGAGAAGAAGCGGCTGTCTGCAAGCAGAACGCCCTCCTCCTCCACGGCAGCAGGAATCTGTGTGCGGATGCCGAGCTCCAGATCATATCCGGTCAGCTCAAGCTCCTGTCCGGCAGCACGCAGACGGATCGCCGCAAGCGCCTCCATCGGTGTTTTGACGCTGGTCGCTTTTGCGACGTTCGGCAGGACTTCATACAGATCTGTTTTCTGGCAGGTGATCTTCATTCGGATCATTCCTTTCGGTTTCAGTTTTTCGGCATCTCATTTTTGCACATTGCACATGCATGCAGCGCACACCGGAACGGTATCGGATAATAGGTATTTATCAGAAGCCGCAGTAGGGGATGTGGAAAAGTTGAGAGCCGGTTCCGGGATTCCGGAAAATGCCGCCGCCACCGGACTGTTCCCGCAGCGGGAACCCGCAGAATATTTCCACGGCGGTGCGTTGGAAGATTTTTGAAAAGTGGAAAGCGGAAAATGACAAAAAGGAAACAGTTTGAAAAGTGGAAACTGCGGGAGAGAATGTTGAAAACTTAGTTGAAATTGTGAATACCCGGAGTATATCGGCCGGTTTTCCACAATCACAATGTGGGAAAACGAGAAATGCCCGCAAATACAGGGCAGTTTTTCAACATTTCATTCAACAGCTGTTGAAACTCTGAAAATCGAACAAATGCTCCCTGTCACTGTTTTGTCATATTTTCCGTTGGGTTGAATTTACCGTTTTTGACAACGATCTGTCAAAATCTGTCAAATGCACAAAGAAGTGGAAAACTCCGGGAGATTATTTTCCGGAACCGTCACGGATCGTTTTCGTGATCGTTTCGATCGCGTCGCGGAGGTTCGCATCCTTCTTCATATTTTTCTCGACATACTTGACTGCATATACAATAGTAGAGTGATCGCGGTTGCCGAATTCCTCGCCGATGGAGGCCAGCGTCATCTGAGTAATCTCATGCACCAGATAGATTGCGACCTTGCGGGCGTTGGAAATCTGCTGCGAGCGCTTCTTGGAGCGGATATCCTCCGCGGTGACGCCGTACAGGTTGGAAACCTCCTGAATGATGTTCTCGACCGTAACCGGTGTCGGCTGCTCGTCCGTCAGAATATCGCGGATGACGCTCTGCGCCATGGAAATGGACGGCGAGGAATCCGCAAGGGATTTCAGAGCCTTCAGACGCTTGACGGCGCCCTCCAGCTGACGGATATTCGTTTTCAGGCGGTTCGCAATGAATTCCGCGACGTCATCCGGAATATTGAGATCGAGCAGCTCTGCCTTGCGGCGGATGATTGCGACTCTGGTTTCAAAGTCCGGCATGGAAATGTCCGTAATCAGGCCGGATTCAAAGCGCGTGCGGATCCGGTCCTCCAGAATCTTGATGTCACGCGGCGGGCGGTCAGAGGTCAGAACGATCTGCTTGCCGGCTGCGTGGAGAATATTAAAGGTATGGAAGAATTCCTCCTGCGTGGATTCCTTGCCGCTGATGAACTGGATGTCATCGACCAGCAGCACGTCCGCATTGCGGTACTTCTCATGGAATTTGGTGGTATCCTTTTTCTGCTGAATCGCTTCAATCAACTCATTGGCGAAGGTTTCGCCGGTGACGTAGATGATTTTCAGCCCCGGATTGCGTTTTTTCATTTCATGGGAGATTGCCGTGAGAAGGTGCGTTTTGCCAAGCCCGGACGGCCCGTAGATAAACAGCGGGTTATAGGTATTGCCGTTGTTGTCGCCGCGGGCAATACTGGTGCAGGCCGCATAGGCAAACTGGTTTGAGCCGCCGACGATAAATGTATCGAAGGTATAGGCATACTCACCGTCATTCGCTGTCTTTTCCAGTGCGTCCGCTGTTTTCTGATCCTGTTCGGCTGCATCGGCGGCATCCTCTGTGCCGTCCTGAACGATCAGCCGCAGCTTGACCGGAAAGCCGAGCGTTTCCGCAAAGCCCTCCTCCAGCAGGTGCGCATAGTTATTGTTGACAACGGAACGCTGAAATTCGGAGGCGCAATAAAAAACAGCGTCTGTTCCCTCCAGACGTGCAGGCTTCAGCGTATCCAGCCAGAGCTTTTTTGCAACATCACCGACTTTTCCGTTCTGCGTGCAGTATGCCTTCACAGCATCAAACACTTCTTCAAAGGAATTCAATCTGTTCACATCCTCGTTTCTATATTTAACTGACTACTTCCCGTTTCTGCACGAAAAAAGAGCGGAGTTTCGGGCAAAAACGCCGTATTCCGTGCAGTCGTATACATCATATAGTATAGCATATTGCGAAGATAATTTCAAGCGATTCGTAGAATCATTGGCGGTTTATACAAAAGGTAGCAGGGGAATCAAAGGATATTTATAAAACGGCTTCAGCCCTGTTTTTTGCTATCTGAAATGACATTCTGACCGGCCCTCCGGCGCCTGCGGGACAAAAAAATTTTCGCAAAACCTCTTGTAAAATCCTGCAATATCATGTATAATAATAGAGTATGCACTTTATTCGTGTACGGGCGGATAAACAGGCAAAGGAAAAGGAGGAATTTCATGTCAAAAGCGAAAAAGAAAGCAGCGGCTGTCCCGGAAACCCCTGCAACGGTCAATGCAAAGGGCGGCGGGATCAAAGGCTGGCTTTCCCGCAACTGGTGTTATCTTGCGGCATTTGTGCTGCCGGTTGCGCTGATCTACATTGCATATGCATTCTTCGGAATGTATCCGTTCGGGGAGCACTCCGTGCTGTGTCTTGACCTGAACGGCCAGTATGTCTACTATTTTGAAGCAATCCGCGATGCATTTCACGGGGACGGCAGCATTCTGTATAACTGGTCGCGCAATCTGTCCGGCGGCTATCAGGGTGTCATCGGCTATTATCTGGCCAGTCCCTTTACGCTGATCGTGATTCTGCTGCCGCGCACCATGCTGCTCGGCGCCCTGCTGATTATGATTCTCTGCAAGCTGGGCATGGCATCCGTGACGTTCTGCTATTATGTCAGAAAAGCAAAGCATGTCAAGCCGGAGCTCGGCGTCATGCTCGGCACGATGTTCGGCATGTGTGCTTACGGCATTATCCAGACAATCGACCCGATGTGGCTGGACGGTCTGGTTTTCCTGCCGCTGATCGTGCTCGGCATCGAGTACCTTGTGGATGACGGCAGAAAGCTGAATTTCATCATTCCGCTGGCGGTGATGTGCATTGCAAACTTCTATATCGGCTTTATGTGCTGCATCTTCTCCGCGATCTATTTCTTCTTCTATGTCTGCTTCGGTTCGGACAAAGCATTTCTGGCACCGAAGCACCGCAAAGAGATTCCGGTCGTGTTCGGCCGCATGGCGCTGGCTTCCGCGGTTGCGGTTGCATGTGCAGCGTTCATGATTCTGCCGGTTTACAATGCGCTGGCACTCGGCAAGTTCGATTTCACCAAGCCGGACTGGTCGATGAAGTGGCAGTTCACGCCGCTGGAATTCATTGCGCAGTTCTGTGTCAATCAGGATAACTCCGTCAACGTCGAGGGCAAGCCGGAAATCTACTGCGGCGTGCTCGCGTTCCTCTGCGTGCCGCTGTTCTTCCTGAACAAGCGCATCCCGTGGAACAAAAAGGTCGGCTATGCATTCCTGACGGTATTCATGTTCATCTGCATGATCGCAAGACCGATTGACATGATCTGGCACGGCGGACAGATGCCGAACTGGCTCCCGTTCCGCTATTCCTTCATCTTCTCGTTCATCATGCTGAGCATGGCCGCCATGACGCTGCGCTATGCATCCAGCATTAAAAAGGTATATCTCGGCGGCAGCTTCACGGTCATGTTCATTCTGCTGATGATCATTGACAAGAAGAAGTATCTGAACATGAAGGGCGTTGTGTATCTCGATACCTACAAGTCGATCTGGATCACGATTGCGCTGCTGGCGGTTTACTGCATCTTCATCATGCTGATGAGCAAGAAGAATCTTTCCAAGGGACTGTATCTGACGGTTTCGGTCTGTATGCTGACGGTCGTCGGCGCGGAGCTGACCTACAATGCAAAGTGTGAATTTGAAGACATTCATACGGAAGTCTGCTATTCCTCCAGAAAATCCTACCGCGAATATGTTCAGAGCGGCCGTGACATGGTCGCAAAGCTGACCGATTATGACGACAGCTTTTACAGAGCAGAAAAGACCTACGTCCGTACCGTCAACGATAACGCGGGCTTCGGTCTGCGCGGCATCACGCATTCCAGCTCCGTCATGAACGCAAAAATCCTGACCTTCATCGAAACCATGGGCTATACGACCAGCTCGTATTTCTCCAGATATGAGGGCAATACGCCGCTTGCAGACAGCGTGCTCGGCATCAAGTATGTCTTTGACAAGGGCGATGCAAACAAGAACGTGCTGAAAAAGGGCGTCAATTCCGATATCGGCGCGGCGTATGAGCGGATCTATCAGGATCATGCAATGTCGCAGTCGGAAACGGATATGGTCGTTGACGTGTTCAAGAATCCGAATGCGCTGAACATCGGCTACATGGTCAGCAAGGATATTCTCCGCGTCAATGCATTCGGAAATGACAACCCGTTCAACAGTCAGAATATTCTGCTTTCCACCATTTCCGGCAACACGACCTTCACCGCAGGCGGCGGCTTTGATGACTGGCACAAATATTATACGCCGATTGCTGTGACGCTCACCGATGAGATGATGGAGATGGGTCTGACGAATCCGCGTCTGAATCAGTGCTATGAGGACGCATACGGCGAACAGAGAAGATTCCGTGAATCCGGCTGGGATCCTGCCGATACCAATTCCCACGCAGCGGATCCGACCGTGGATCTGTTCCTGCAAACCGAAACTGAGGAGCCGCTCTACCTGTTCTTTAAGACGGAGAACCAGAGCAAGGTCAATCTCTGGATGACGGATCAGTGGAACGAAGATCCGAATATCATGCTCAACACCGACGGTACCTCTGCAAGCTCTCTCGGCTCTTACTTTGAGGGCGATGATTACCGCATTCTGTATATGGGCACATTCCCGGCCGGCCAGAAGCTCCAGCTCCGCATGACGCTGCTGACAGATTCCGCCGGTACAAAGGAAAAATACTGCATCATCAAGGACTTCTTCTTCTATCACTTCCATTCCGATCTGTTTGAGCAGGATATCAAGCCGCTCAGGGCAGAGGAATCTCAGTGGAAGCTCAGCAAGTACGGCGGCAGAACGCTCGTCGGAACCATCACCGCAAAGGACAACGAGATCATGATGACCTCGATTCCTGCGGAGCCGGGCTGGAAGGTCTGGGTGGACGGCAAGCGCTACACGCATCCGGAAACGGTTGACAATCAGGCTGTCGATGCACCGTTTGTCACGCTGTTCAAGGCGATGATCGGTGTTGAGCTGACGCCGGGCACGCATACCGTCAAGATGAAGTATACGCCGCCCGGACTGAATGCCGGCCTGTTCATGCTGGTCTGCGGTCTGTTCTGCATCGTGCTGTTCTATCGCTACGACAAGAAGAACAACAAGGTGCTTGCAATGATCCGCGAGAACAAAAAGAAGGGCATCTATGAGCTGCCGTTCACGGATGATCCGGAGCCGGAAACCGTGAAGAAAAAGAAAGCTGTTGATAAAAAGGCAGTTGAGGAGCAGGCGAAGGAGGAGATCAAGGAGGCACTTTCCTCTGATATGATCGCTGACGAGATCCGCAAGCTCAAGGAGCTGCTCGATGAGGGCGTCCTCACGCAGGAGGAGTTCAACGAGCAGAAAAAGAAGCTGCTCAACAAGAAGAAATAAGCACAACAGAGGCGCTGATGTCTGATCAGCGCCTCTGTTTGTATGTATAGAAGTATCTCCGATGGATTGGAAATGGGGGCGCTGCCCCCATACCCCCGCTTAAGGGCTACTAGCCCTTAAGAATCCCATTCTGAATCCATCGGAGATACCTTTAAATCAGCTCCTGCCAGGTGATGACGTTGCCGGCGACGGAATTGTTGACGTAGTATTTCAGAATCAGCTGTGCGTCGTCCACGCTGACGTCACCGTCGTTGTTGACGTCGGCCGCCTGCTTCTGCGTATCCGTGAACGTGCCCGGATTGCCCGCAATGCTGTTTGTATACTCCCGCAGCACAAGCTGTGCGTCCGTGATGCTGACCGCATAGTCGCCGTCCGCATCTCCCCGGCTTGCAAGATCAAATTTGATTTCGTATTTTTCTGCGTACTGCTTCAAAGTTGAATTCTCTGTGCCGCGGAGCATCCCTGTGTATTTATCGTTATAAATACAGACGTCGTAGGTGTTGTTTTCGTCTGATTCCGGATCGGAAAGGTAGCATTCCGGATTCATGACGGTGATCGAATGCAGATCTGTGCAGTTATAGAATGCGCCCGGGCCGATGTATTCCACGGAAGGCGGAACGATAATATCTGTCACACCCTCGCTCTCGTCCTCAAGAATGACGCCGCCGCAGATTCGTGTGACGCCGTCCGGAATGACAACCGTGCCGGAAACGCCTGCAATGTCAATCAGGTTTTGATTGATGATGACAAATGCGCCGTTCTGTTTGTGCTGCTTTTTGAGCCAGGGTGTGCGTCCGGCGATCTGTACGCTGATGTCGGTCACACTGGCCGGGATGCTGAGCTCTTCCAGAGCGTCGCATTCCAGAAATGCACCGGTATCAATCTTTGTGACACCGTCCGGAATCACCACGGAGCGCAGCGATTTGCAGGTCATAAAGGCGGCCATGCCGATTGTTTTGACGGAATCCGGAACCGTGAATTCTTCCAGTCCGCATCTGTTGAACAGCGCATCCGAAATCTTGGTGATCTTTTCAGGCATCCGGACTGTTTTCAGTGCCGTGCATGCAAAGAATGCACCCATTCCGATTTCCGTGACGCTGTCCGGAATATACACGCTTGTGATATTTTCATTTTCGTTGAAGGCCTGCTCGTTGATCCGCTGCACGGTATCCGGGATTTTGACCTCGCCCGTGCAGGCAGTGCCGTCAATCAGGAATACTCCGCCGTCGCTGCAAACAAGCGGATTTTCCGCTTTCTTTGCCGCAAGCCACGGCGTATCTTTCAGCGCCTCCGTATAAACCGATTCCAGCGTATCGGGCATATTGACGGTTTTCAGCGATTTGCAGCCGCCGAACGCATTGCGTCCGATCCGCGTTGTCTTCGGAGAAAGCTCTGCCTTTTCCAGTGCATCGCAGCTCATAAACGCATTCAACGGAATCTCCGTAACTGATTCCGGCAGTTTGATCTCTTTCAGTTTTTTGCAGTAGTTGAATGCATATGGTCCGATCTCCTTTACGGAATCCGGAATGCTGATGCTTTCAATCGTGCAGCGCATAAACGCACCTGTGCCGATGGTTTCCAGACCGTCCGGCAGAGTGAGCGACCGCAGACTGAAGCAGCCGTAAAACGCATTGCTGTTGATTTTTTTCAGCGAATCCGGCAGATGGATCTCCGTGAGCTCTACGCAGGCTTCGGCCGTAAATGCTTCTTTTCCGATTTCCGTGACCGGCTTTCCGTCGATCTGTGCGGGAACCGTGAGGGACGTGCGCGCATCATTGACGGAAAACGTCACGCCGGTGATGGTGATGCAGCCGTCCTGTTCGGTGTATTGGAAGTCCTGCCAGCTTTTTGTTTCCGCCTGCTCCTCGGCACAGACGGAATAGCCTGCGGGCAGCGCCGTGACGGTGCAGGATGCTGTCAGCAGAATCGTCGCCAGCAATGCAGTATGCTTTCTGATTTTCATAAATCATGTCCTCCTTTGAAGATGTCTTGTGATTTTATTTTAACACATTTCCGGGAAAAATGCAACCGTGTGCTATTTTATTTTTCTGCTGCATAGGAATGTAGCGAACGGACATACTGGAAAGGAGAGAGATGCATGAACGAAACGGTCAAACGGGTGATTCTGCTCTGCGGGACAGGTGCAGTCCTGCTTGCGGGCAGGCGTGCGGTTCCGGTCATGGAGGCGGTTACGATCGGCAGGCAGCCGGAAGCGGAGGAATCCGCTGTGCCGGAAGCAGAAACCACCGCACCGCCGGAGGACAGCGGTTCCGTGACGCAGCCGCTTCTGCTTGCACCTGCGGCGGAATCCCCGCAGCCGGAGTTTGCCGCGGAAATCATCAACATTGAATCAGACGGTTCCAAAGCGATGTGGTATTCCCGGCTGTATCAGCAGCTGGATACCGGCAGCGGCGGAGAGATCGTTGACCGGCATTTCGGGCCGCAGTCCGGCAATCTGTTTTTTACGCTGCCGGGCGGCGGACAGGTCCGCAACAGCACAGCATGGAGCAATGCCGATTTGCTGGCGGAGAGTAAAATCATGCCGGAGCTGCCGCTGAAAACGGACGGTTCGCCCATGGTGCTGATTTATCACACGCACACGACGGAAAGCTATATGCCGGAGAAAACCGGGCATTATGACGACAGCTTCAATTTCCGCACGACGGAGCCGGATAAGAACATGGTTGCGGTCGGGGATGCAATCGCGGAACAGCTGTCTGCTGCGGGAATCGGGGTTGTGCATGCGCGGGAGATTCACGATTTTCCGGTCTGGACGGGCAGTTACAGCAACAGCGCCATGACTGTCCGGGAGATTCTTGCAGAGTATCCTTCCGTCTGCATTGCGCTGGACATTCACCGGGATGCGATCTCGGATGGCAAAACGGTGGTTGCACCGGTTGCGGAGATTGACGGAAAGCAGTCCGCGCAGATTATGATTATCTCCGGCTGCGATGACGGCACCATGGGGATGCCGGATTACCGCAGGAATTTTCATCTTGCGAGCCGCTTTCAGGAAACTGCCGAAAGCATGTTTCCCGGGCTGACGCGGCCGATTCTGTTTGATTACCGGAAATACAATCAGGATCTGACGGACGGCAGCCTGCTGATTGAGGTCGGCTCGCAGGGGAACACGCTGGAGGAGGCACGCTATGCGGGAACCCTGACCGGTCAGGCGCTCAGCGCGGCAATCAGGGAGATGGCTGCGCAGTGACGCGGAATCCTTTATTATCATGTACCTGATATTTGTCTGATTGGAGGCTCCGTATGAAACGACGCATGAAAAAAGCCGCGTTCATGGCGGCGTTCGGGTATTTATCCGTGATGACGCTCGGCTGCGGCATGCTGAAAGCTGCGCAGAGAACCCGCCGCACGCTCTACGGCGGACAGCCGGTCATGGCGCAGGTCACAAGGCAGGCGCTGCCCGAATGCAGGCCGGTCTATACGGTTTCGCTGGGCGGGGGTGCGTGGCAGTTTTCATTTTCAACACCGGAGCGCGCTGCTGTTGAGAAAGCAGCCGAGCAGCTTCCGCCCTGTATGGGGAAGCTGCTCGTGCAGATCATATTATTTGCAGACCGTGCCGCGGATCAGACAGCCGAATGGATCAGCGGCATGTAGGAAAATGCCTTGTCATTCTGTTCCTGATAGTATTGGTTCAGCTCGCCGCGGTAAATCAGCTTGGCATCCGGCAGATAGCGCAGATCGTCGGGCGAATACAGGCAGGGCGGTTTATCCAGCGTGACACCGCACTCCTCCAGCACGTAGGCTACAAACTGGGAGCAGACGAATTTTGTCTGCAATTCGCTTTCAATTTGCAGGCGCACGCGCAGAAGTCCGATAATGCTGTAAGAATACGCCTTGCGGCATTCCTGAAAATGCTCGATCATATGTTCAAAGTGTTCATACTGCGGTTCTGTCAGCGGAATTTCGTAGATTTCGCAAGGGATAAAGGAAAATTTCCCGAGGGTTCCGACGCCGATCTGCTCGGTGTTGAATGTGGCGGGCAGCGGAATGGGTGTATAATTGCGGCAGAAGCTGTACAGTTCATTCAGGGAGGCATCTGCCGAAAGCGACACATGCGAATACGGCATTCTGGATAGTATGCGGATTGCGCGTGCGACGCCGGTATCCGTTCTTGTGACGACAACATAAACAGAACGGTTTTTTTCAATGATGTCTGTATGCATTCTTTGCATTCCTTTCGCGGAATTATTTGCAGGAACCGGAAAAAGAAATTTTCCTGCACAAAAATTGAAAAAAGGGGTTGCAAAAATTTCTGATTTCTGGTATAATAAGGACTGTACTCATGAATAAGCGCCTGTAGCTCAGCTGGATAGAGTGTCAGACTCCGACTCTGAAGGTCGTGCGTTCGAATCGCATCAGGCGTACCAATCTAGCACTCCGGTTCCCGGGGTGCTTTTATATTTGAAGTGCTTGGGGGATTGCGTGTCGAATCGCCTGCGGAGGCTCTCCGCTCGGATCGCATCAGGTGTACCAATCGAGCACTCCGGTTTCCGGGGTGCTTTTATATTTGAAGTGCTTGGGGGATTGCGTGTCGAATCGCCTGCGGAGGCTCTCCGCTCGAATCGCATCAGGCGTACCAATCTAGCACTCCGGTTTCCGGGGTGCTTTTGTATTATAAAGTGCTCAGGGAATTTTATTGTATGGCGCACTTGTTACTTTCCGGCGCATATCATTTGAAAAGCACGTATTTACGCACATGTAACTTTGCATTGCTTGCGCAACGGCGTGTTTTGTGCTATACTCGCATCAGGGACAGGCAAAAGACCTGCCGACGAAAGGAGCTGTTTACTATGCTGAATGAAAATCTGAAAATGCTGCGGAAAGAAAAAGGTTTCTCACAAGAGGAGCTTGCATCCAAAGTCCATGTCGTCCGTCAGACCGTT
This sequence comes from Oscillospiraceae bacterium, assembly GCA_016281125.1. Taxonomy (GTDB): domain Bacteria; phylum Bacillota; class Clostridia; order Oscillospirales; family Ruminococcaceae; genus Firm-04. The sequence goes on from JAEEIA010000028.1 coordinate 30,683, forward strand.
TCCAAATGGGAGAAGGGACTTTCCGTGCCGGATGCCGAAATACTCGTGCAGATCGCGGACGTCTTTGAGGTGCCGGTCAGCCGGCTGCTCGGGGCGCTGCCTGCGGAATCCGAAGACGATGCACCCGGTCAGCGCAATGAAATCGCGGAACAGCTGATGAAGATCAACGAGCAGCTGGTCATCAAAAACAACCGCACCCGCAAAATCATCAAGTGGCTTATCATCATTTTTGTGGTGATTCCCGCTGCGTTGATTCTGCTGTCCGTGCTTCTCGTGTTCCTGTTCAGAACCAATGTATCCAGTTCCGGTTCTCCGGAAATTGAAACCGGTTACATTGAGATGCTGCTTTGAGCATATCTGCTCCCCGCTTTCGCGGGGAGTTTTTTTATTCGTCGTCCTCTGCGGATGCAAACTGTGATTCATGCCGCGTGAAGAAGTCCGTGCGCGGCGGCAGGAATTTCAGCTTGTGGTCAGCACCCGTGAAATAACTGACCGGTTCCAGAATCGTATCCCACGACCAGATGCGCTCGTCAACCTGCAAGTATTCCCGCAGCTTTTCGGTGCCGATCGGCGCCATCGGGTGCAGCAGGACACCCGCAATGCGGATCATATAAAACAGATTGCTGAGCACCTGCAAGGTTTCCTCGCGGGTCTGTTCGTCGGGCTTCAGTGCCTTTGCCATGTACTTGCTGGCATTGCGGATATAGCCGTCCAGTACATAGGTACACTGGTGGAATGCAAATTTTGACATGTGGCGCTCATATTCAAGCACCGCTTTTTTCGCTTCTGCGAGGAATTTCTCCTCCGGCTGCAAATCCGGAAGAATGCCGTCCGTCACCTTCTGCGCGGTATAGAACGCAGTACGGATGATGCGGTTGTAGACATTCGAGAGCAGCAGGCCGTCCTTGATGACCGGATCCTGCTCGTTCGGATCGGCGTCGGGGTTATAGGGCTTCGGCATAAAGCTGACGGAACGCTGTCCGAGGCCCAAACCGAGCCAGTGCATGCGCAGCTGTTCCGGGGTATAGTAATTGAGCAGATCGTCCGCCATCGGCGGCTTGACTGCACCGGAGCTGGATGCTTTCTTATCAAGGAACAGAATGTGGTGGTTCGCAACGATGACCGGCATTTGCAGTTCACCCTCCGGCGGGATTGCGGTCTTTTCCGCGGCAGACTGCTGCGCCATCCACATGGCAGGCTCTGCGATGCCGTAGAAATAGATATTATCCTGCCCGATGAACTGATACACGGTCGCATCCTTGCTGCACCAGTAATCCTGATAGCTTTCGGGATCCTTGCCCTGCGATTCGAGATACGCCTGCGTGAACGAGATCGGCGCCCAGAGCGATTCCGGCCAGACCCACAC
>JAEEIA010000029.1 GCA_016281125.1 Oscillospiraceae bacterium
AATATATTTGCCGAGCTTGATTTCGTAGTGCGCATCGCAGAGACGTTGCAGAAGCTGATCGAAATCTTTTGACATCATCAGCAGCCGGTCAATGTCATCTCGGAGTTTTTCGCGCCGGGAGGTCGGCTGTTTTGTGTACTGCGCTTCGATTCTTCGTATCGCATCGACAAAACATTCCTGTGCCTCAAAGCCGTTCTCTGTTTCGCGGTACGGGATCTCTTCTCGCTCGAGAGCCACCTGCACGAATGCCTGCTTGTCATCATCCGCATAGAAGAACGACTTGTACCGTGAATACATCTGCTGTTTCATCGTAGCGTTGATGGATGTCAGCTGCTCAATCTGCTGTTTCCATCCGGAGTGCGTTCTGGATATCTTCTGGTTCAACACGCTGCTTCTCACGAAAGACTGCTGAGTTCCGTTTGGCGTCCTGCCAGCTCTTGTATTCCTCGACGGTGAGATGATGATGATGCGCCTGCTTATCTTCGCGCTGACATTCATGCTGCCGGAGCAGTTGTTCCAGCTCACGCCGTTCACGCTCTTCCCAGATCACCAACTGATTGATGCCGCTGTTCTTTGCGGTGATGCTTCGTCAAGATGCATGACGCTGTTGAACACATGAAGGTTTTTGTTTCGCTCCTGAAACTTCTCAGCATACTCCGCGAGAATCTTTTGCGCAATTTCTGCGCGCTGACTTCCGCAGGGTGTGTCCTTGCAGTCACCAAGCTGCACGATCACTTCATAGAACGGCTCCTCTCTTTTGCCGGATGCGATGTGCGAATAATAGTCTTTGATGCGTCGGCAGGGCTGCTTCTGTTTTGAGTTGTAATCGTCGATTGCCGCGCCGAACAGTTCCGAGTATGCTTCCCGGACATCCTGCTGCTTGAAGAAGATATTATTCTGCATCTGATCGCGGCGGATGTTTCTTGCAATGAAGTCACGGTTATTGTGTGCGAGGTTTGCGCCGTGGGGATTACTTGCTTTGCCGAGTGTGACGCTGATACTGAATCGTTCCATTTGTCCTCCTTCTCTCTTTTTTAGCCGGAGAATAGCTGAAATCACGCTTTTTGTACCGTTTTGCAAACTTAACCAATAGATTACCCAATTTCAGTAATGCATGACGGGTGTCCGTCCATGCACTACTGATTTCAGGGGCTCTCAGGTGGTCTCTGTCAGCTCCGCAGCTTGGGAATTCCCAAACCCTTTGTAATACCGATGCCCGATTTCCGGATAGTAGTCGTGTATATCTCTTGCGGTCAGCGCAAGGAACAGGCTCATCAGCGAGATCATCTTCTCGGCTTCGTTGTCGAAGAAGTAGATCAGCACCTCATCCAATTCACCGCGCCGGATCGGTTTTCCGTAGCGCGTGATTTTGTCGCGGAGTGCTTTCGCCATGTCACCGAATGCGCACTCACTGCCGCCGAGTACCATCGTGTCAAGCATTGAGAGCAGCGCGTTGACCTGATCTCTCTCAAGGCAAACTTTGATCGGACCGAGCTTGTTTTTGAATCCGGCCATTCCTGCATCACTCCTCTTCCGTTGTTGCTTGGCTTGATGATGATGATCGGGCGGCTCTTTCTTTGAGAGCAGTGAAGCGTCTGTCCTCCCCCTGCACATGAAACGTCGTCGCTCGCTCAAACATTCTGCTGACGATTCGTTTCTGTGTGAGGTCGGCGGGCGCTGCAAAATCATTGAGCGTGAGATTGGTTGTGATGACGCAGGGCTTTCCGCTTCGGAGCCGTCCGTCGATCAGATTGAATTTGATCTCGTCCATGTAATCTGTCCGGCGCTCGCAGCCGAAGTCGTCAATCACGAGCAGCCCGGTGTGATTCATTTCATCATAGACCGCTGCTTTGTCCGGGGTGTTCCAGAGATGCTGTTCGATTTTGGAGACTGTGGTGAACCGCGCCGTCATGCCGGCATCAATCGCAGCATTCGCAATGCACGCCGCCATGAATGACTTGCCTGTCCCGCAGTCGCCCCAGAGCAGCAGCCAGTCACGGCTGCTGTCTCCGGTCACTCTTTCAGAAAACGCTTTGCAGGTCTCAGTCAGGGATGCTGCTTTCCCGTCATCATCAGCGAAGGTTGCGCGAATCAGATCGGAACCGTGAAAGCAGATGTTCCGCCGCTGTTCGATTTCGTTCTGCCGAAGTCTTTCACGCATCGCAGCATCATCGGCTTTCATGCAGGCACACAGGCAGTAAACGGCTTCATCTGAATTTGGGAACGGTCGGCACTGCTTCGGCGTATGACACTTGCCGCACATGAGGAGTCCGGTTGCTTCATCAGTGTAGTCGCAGTCCTGCACAGGGATTGCTTCTTCCGCTTTCGTCGCAAGAACATCGAATACATTTCTGATTGCGCTCAAGTAAACACCCCCTCCAGATCATAAACCGGCTGAACCTGTGTCGGGATTTGCGACACTGGTTTCTGATCTTTCTTTGCCCAGGAACGGATCACCGCGAGGAAGTTCTTGTAATGCTTGCCGGTTGATGCAACATACTCCGAGACCGCTTCGATACGCTGCTGCCAGTCGTTCGGAAACTCTGCTTGCAGCGTGTCCATCTCCTCATCAGACAGGTATACATTCTGATATCTGCCATAGGTATGACGGACAGGCGCTCTTCTCTCCTTATCTTCCCTAAACTGAACTATACTATCCTGTTATGAAGTACCCCTTTGTCAATTCGCAGAATAGCCAAAAATCGGGTGTTGTTTTGTACGGTTTGAAAATTGCAGGAATCAAAGGTATCTGCCGAGAGTCTGAAGACAGATTCCGG
>JAEEIA010000030.1 GCA_016281125.1 Oscillospiraceae bacterium
ATTCCTCCATAGCTCAGTCGGTAGAGCACCTGACTGTTAATCAGGGTGTCACTGGTTCAAGTCCAGTTGGGGGAGCCAAAACAACGCTCATGCAGCAATGCATGGGCGTTCCTTTTTTATCTGCAACCGGTCAATGGGTGTCGGAGTGGATAATCATTATAAAAGAGGTATCCGCTTCGCGGATGCATTTTGGAATGGGTGCCTCTCTTACAGGCACCCAAGCCCGCGTGCGCTTGAACGCAAGGGGAGTTTCGCCCGTTGCGACGGGCGACGAGGGCTCTGCCCCCGACCCGCGAGCTTTTGAAAAAGCTCGACCAAAACTTTTGATTCGGCGCGTTATAAGCGCTCATAAACACCGCGAAATATCCACTTTCCTTGGTAACCGCTGCCTTGACAAAACAAGCAAAAAAGCGTATAATAATTTTATGTTCAGCCGCCTGAACCGCGCCTGTACAGCGAAATTCCGGCTGACAGAAGGAGGCTTCCCTTGACAAAAGCAGAACAGAATTTTATCAGTGAAATTCAGAAAAACGTCATCCTGATCGGCTTTGCGGCGATTACGGTGCTGGCGTTTCTGATGCGGCTGCCGCTGTTTCCCCACGAAACCGGTGACTGGCAGAACTATCTGGCCATCTGGATCGGTCAGCTGAAAGCGTACAAAGGGATTTCCGGCATCGGTCAGAATATCGGCGAGTATTACGTGCCGTACATGCTTTTTCTGAATATCATCGCGCGGACCCCGTTCAATGATCTTTCCGAGATCAAGATGCTGTCCGTTGTATTTGACTTTGTGATGGCGTTTGCCGCGGCGGTTCTGGTCTGCGGCGGCCGAAAACGGATGCTCTCCGGAAAAGGTCTTGCGGTCTTTACCGTGATGCTCCTTTCCCCGGTTGTCTTTCTGGATTCCGCATACTGGGGACAGTGCGACAGCATTTATACTGCTGCGCTGGTGCTGTGCCTGCACTTCCTGTTCAAGGAGCGGTACCGGATGACGTGGATTTTCTTCGGGATCGCACTGGCGATGAAGCTCCAGGCTGTTTTCCTGCTGCCGGTTCTTCTGATTTATTATTTTGCGGCAAAGCGCATGAGCATTGTGAATGCGCTGTATGCTGCTGTCATTTTCATCGGGGCGGCGCTCCCGGCTGTGATCGCAGGCCGCGGGATCGGCAATACGCTGACGATCTATGCGCGGCAGGCCGGTCTGTATAAGTATCTGACCATGAGCTGCCCGAATATTTACAGCATTATGGCGGGGGACTACGATTCCTTTGCGAAGCTCGGCATTCTGATGACGCTCTGCATTCTGGGCTTCGGCGCATGTCTGTTTATCAAACGCAGGTATACCTCCCCGTATGCTTACATGACGCTGGCTGCGTGGACGACGACCGTCTGCATTTATTTCCTGCCGGCCATGCATGAGCGTTATGTGTATCTGGCATGTATCCTGACGCTGCTCTGGGCGGCGATGACCCGGCGCAGAACGGATATGGCGGCGGCAATCGGATTCAATCTGGTGTCGCTGATCAGCTTTACGAAGTATCTGTTCGGGAATCTGGATCTGAATTTTGTACCGCTGGCGATCTGGAATCTTGTGATTGTCTTTTTCCTCACCTACCGTCTTCTGACAATCCGGGAGAAGGCGGAATCTCCGATGGATTTGGAACGTGGACGCCGTCCCCAAGCCACTGCCGGAGATGTATCCCCGGACCCCATTCTGCAAAAGGAAGAAGAAGTATAAGTTCGGCCGAGGCTTTCCAAAGGCGGCGGGCTGAGGGGCAGAGTTTCCGTCGCTCACCGCAGTCAGCGTAACACTTCGGCATATCAGTCATTCCGAAAAAAGGACGCTCCGCAATAAAGGGTGTCCTTTTTGTATTTCATAAAGAAGTATCTACGATGGATTTTAGAATGTGGACGCCGCCAAAGGGATACATTCCCTTTGAAATCCCATAATATATGAAAAGCACGGTAAATACATTACTTTCATTAAAATGGGATTCTTAAGGGACAATGTCCCTTAAGCGGGGGGGGGTGGGGCGGAGCTCCATTAACAATCCATCGGAGATACCTTATGCCCTGATGACGGCTTTCTCCGGCGGTGTTCCGAAAAAACAGGCGCCGACCGATTTATCCAGCCCCCGCAGCTTGTGAAAAGAGGTATCCGCTTCGCGGATGCTATTGAAGAATGGGGACTTCTATCGCAAGTCCCCAAGCCCTCCAAGCTCCTGAACGCAGGGGAATTTCGCCGTCTGCGGACGGCGACCAGAGGCTCCTTGCCTCTGGACTCTCGCAAACTTTTGAAAAAGTTTGATCAAAACTTTTATTACGGTGAAAACAAGCGCCGACCGATTTGGTCAGCGCTTGTTTATCCTTATTTCGGGATTCTTAAGGACAATGTCCCTTAAGCGGGGTTTGGGGCGGAGCCCCATTAACAATCCATCGGAAATACCGTTAAACGCGGGAGCGCTGTCTTCTGCCGATGGCCGGAACCGCAGCGGCTTCTCCGGGTTTCTGTTCCGTGAGCGCCTTTGTCCGCCACACGCCGCTCTGATAGCGCAGCCAGCCGACCAGTCCCGTGACCGTCCATGTCACGCAGGTCGTGTACCAGATTGCCTTGCAGTCCATGCCGAACACGCCGATCATAATGAGCGCACCGAAGATCCGGCAGACGACCTCTGCCATGCCGTTGAGCATCGCATAGCCCGTATCGCCTGCGCCGTTCAGGAAGCCGCGCACCACATGGATCGAGCCGAGCGGCACATAGCAGAGCGAGGTTGTCCGCAGCGCAAAAGCGCCCAGCGCAATCGGCGCGGCACCGGAGATAAAGCAGCGGATGATCGGAGCGCCCGCAATCCAGAACACCGTCATCATGACGAGCGCCAGTGCAGAGGATGTCAGCAGACCGGCCCGCAGACCGCGTTCCGCACGGTCGGTCTTGCCTGCGCCGATATTCTGACCGGCAAAGGTTGCGAGCGAAGCGTTCAGCGAGAAGAACGGCTGCTGTACGAGCTGCTCGACGCGCATGGACGCCGTATAAGCTGTCATGACCGTTTTGCCGAAGCTGTTGGTCACGCGCTGGAGCGCCACCATCGACACCGCGATCAGCGCACTCTGCAATGCAATCGGCAGACCTGTCCGGACGCAGAGCCGCATCATGTCAGCATCTGCACGCAGATCCTCCGGCTGCATTTTCAACTCCGGCATCTTCCGGAATGCGCAGACGGTACACGCTGCCGCAGAAACACACTGCGAGATGACCGTTGCGACGGCCGCGCCCTGTACGCCGGTATGCAGCACCATGACAAAGAGCAGATCCAGGATGATATTCAGCAGACAGGCGAGCCCCAGAAATTTCAGCGGCGTTTTGGAGTCGCCGAGCGCCCGCATGACTGCGTTGATCCAGTTATATGCCGCGACGGCGAGCGTGCCTGCGCAGGCGATCCGCATGTAGCTGACCGACATGCCGATCAGCTCCGGATCCGTGCCCATCAGGCGCAGCACCGGTTCTGTCAGCAGCACGGAGATCACGCTGATGATGACACCGAATAGCACGGTCACCAGCGCGGAATTCCAGACCGCGGAGCGCATCCGCTTCATCAGACCGGCGCCGAAGAACTGTGCCGTCAGAATGCCTGCGCCCGTTGCCAGTCCGAGGCAGAGCGTGTAAAACAGATACGTGACCGAGCCGGTCGCGCCGACCGCTGCCAGCGCATCGTCGCCGAGCTTTTTGCCGACAATCGCCGTATCCGCGACGTTATAAACCTGCTGGAGCAGATTGCCTGCCAGCAAAGGCAGTGCAAAGCGTATCACATGCCTTGCCTCACTGCCTGTTGTCATGTCCGTTGCCATTGCGCGCATGATCATACGCTCCTTTCCGTTTCAATATACATATCCTATCTGTAAATTAACATATCCTATGCTTTCGTAATCGAAAGCACGAAAAATACACGCTGTTATCTCTTTCTGGTATTTTCTGAAAAACGCGATAACACGTTAATTATGTGTGCTTAATCTCCGGGTTCCGCTTAGCGGTGCGGAGAATATCACTTCCTGAGATCGAACATATTATAGCATAGCGATGCATGCTTGTCAAGCCCTTTTGCATGTGAAATTTCCGTTTCGGAAAACTCCGCAATCTATGCATAATACCGGTTTTCAAGCGCAAAAAGTGCCTTCCCGGCGTGAACCGGGAAGGCGTTTCCGATTATTTATCCGACAGCTTCTGACTTCGGCATCCACGGCAGCCGCACCGCGACCGGCACGCGCATCATCTGCTCTGCCGGAAGCGCCGCAGGCACCTCCGCGATTTCCGGGACGGTGACGCAGGCGACCGGCAGACCCATGCTTGCCGAAAGCGCTTCGCCGAGCGGCAGGCTCTCCGCGATCATCTCCGCGGTGGTTTCCATGCCGAGGTTCGTGTTGTTGACGAGATGCGTCAGCTTCATGCGGGATGCACGCTCGATGCCGCGCAGGAACTGTTCCGCGTCCTCCGGCGTGCGTGTCAGGTAGCGCCGGAACGACACCACGCCGAGCATGTCGAGCTCGCCGGTTTCCGCATAGCTGTTCAGCACATGGGAATACCGTCCCAGCGCGACCGCGCCGTCCTCGTCGCCGCCGACGTCGATAATGAGGTAACCATCCGCAGCGGCCAGACCGCCGAGGTCAAACTGCACGCTCGGAATATCGACGTTCGTATTCGCATAATCCGGCGCGCGCAGCGTAATGCCGCGCTTCTCAAACGCTTCCTTGAAATCCGCCGTCCGGAAATACGGATTGACAAGGTCAAAATCCACGACGGTGACCTTTTCGCCCTTTGCGGCCAGCTCCAGCGCGAGTGCAACGGAAAAATTCGTTTTGCCGGAGCCGAAATGTCCGGTCACCACAATGATTTTTTTGGGCTGATACATGCCATGCTCCTTTCCGGCAGCAGCCGGTTCATGATAAACGCGTCCGCCGGGCGAACGCTTCTTCCTGAACTATTATAAGGGATTCCGCTGTTTTTGTCAACCCTCGCAGAGGGATTGCTGTGCGATGATCTGGAATGGGGCTCTCGCACGTTTCGCTATGCGTTTGCGCCGCAAGCGTTCATAAAAAACGCGAAAAGTCCGCGCCCCGGCAATGCAAATGATTGCAGCCCGCAGCAGAAATCCATCTGCTGCGGGCTGCGGCCGGCTGTTCTGCTCCGGAGGTCCTCCTCACCACCAGAACGTGAACGGCCAGTCTGTATAGGGTGCGTCATTCTGCTGTTCATTCCCGCTGCTGCGCGGAGATTCTCCGAAGGGAATGAACCCCTCTGCGGGCGCTGTTTCGGTCTGCACCGGCGCCGCAGTTGTTGTTGTCGTCACTGTGGTTTCTGACGGGTCAGGCTCCGGCAGCGTGCCCTCCTCCTGCACTGCTGCCGGCTCCGTATCCGCCTCGCTGACCGCGAATACAACCGTATACTCCTTCGTGACCTCATGCCCGGACAGCCAGCTGCGTATGACTGTCTGTGCATTTTCGGTTGTCAGGCGGTCGAATTCCCGGTCTTTCACGACCTTATCGCAAATATCCTGCTTGATATTCCGGAGCATCACAGTATAATCCTCGATGCTGGATGAACGGAATATCGAGCTTCTTACATCGTAATACTGAATGGAGTCCTCGTCCAGATCATGGGAGAGGATCTCCGCCTGCGGCAAAACCGCAAAGATCTGCTTTCGCTCGGGATCGACCGTGTACACAATCGCGTCCGGGTCAATGCCCATGCAGATGGTTCCGTCATAGGTCAGAACGACGGCTTCTGTCGTGAACGGCACTTTTTTGCCGAACATCTCATTGTGCGTTTCGTAGCTGTCAGAATCCGTGTAGCAGTAGGTCATCTTCAGCAGCGGCTCAGCCGGCTGAAGCAGTTCCCGCACGGTGTCCGGATCGGGCGGCAGCGGCTCTGCGACCGGTTCCGGCTCCGCAGGCTCCTCCGGTTCGGGGAGTGCCTCCGCGACCGGCAGTTCGGCCGGTGCAGCCGGTGTCTTTGCAGGCAGTGCTTTGCCCTGTACGGCAATCTTCATGAGCAGCGCTCCGCCGACCGCGCAGCCGACGATCAGGCTGCACAGAGAGTACAGCACGATGCGTGCAAGTTCACTTTTCTGTTCGTTGCGCATGGCATATTCCTTTCCCGCAAGGGTTCCGCTTGGTTTTTTACAGTATAGCACAGTTTTCTCCCTGCGTCAAGGATTTTCGCCGGATTGTGACCGTTCTGCAATCATCCGCCCGAAAGAATTACAAAAAGGTGACAAACCGGGCGGTGCCCGGCGCGGAGCCCGCGCTGGCGATTCCCTCCGGGCGGGCAGCGCCCGCTAGCATTTCCCTTCGGGCAAATAAAGCGATGCTCTCCCAACTTGCTAAATACACGCCGCTATTCGCGGCTTCTGTTACGTTACCTGCTCCGTTTTTTCTCCCATACAGCGAAGATATTATCTTTTTTCGCTTCTCCCATTGCACTTTCCGGTATAATATGCTATAATAATGGCGAATATTGTGTTTCGGTTTCACAGCGGAAGGAGGATGCCGTGCTCAAGGGTATTTCCCGCAAGACAATCCCGCGGGACATTTTCACCGGCATCATCATCGCGCTGGTGTCGATCCCGATTTCCATGGGATACGCGCAGATCGCCGGACTGCCCGCGGCTTACGGGCTGTACGGCTCGATTCTGCCGATTCTGGTTTTTTCACTCTGCTCCGGCTCCCCGCAGATGATCTTCGGCGTGGATGCGGCGCCCGCGGCACTGGTCGGGGCGTTTCTGGAGGCGCAGGGGATCGCACTCGGTTCAGATGAAGCGAGTGCGCTGATGCCCGCGGTCACGCTGCTGGTCGGCGGATGGCTGCTGCTGTTCTTTCTGCTGAAAGCGGGAAGGCTTGCGGCGTATATCTCCACGCCGGTCATGGGCGGCTTTATCAGCGGCATCTGTGTGACAATCATCCTGATGCAGATTCCGAAGCTGCTCGGCGGCAGCAGCGGCACCGGCGAGCTACCGGAGCTGATTCTGCATATTGCGGAAACCTGCCGGAACACGCTGAATCCCGCATCGCTTGCGGTCGGTGCTGCTGCGCTGGCTGTGCTGCTGGCCGGGAAAAAGCTGATGCCCAGGCTGCCGATGGCCGTCGTTGTGATGGCGGCGGGCGCTCTGCTCGGCAAAAGCGGATTTGCGGCGCGCTGCGGCATCAAAATGCTGGACGCCGTCGGGCGCGGACTGCCGCGGCTCTCGCTCCCGCAGATCATGCCGGAGCAGATCTCTGCGCTGCTGACGATCAGCCTGACCGTCGCGGCGGTCATCATGGCGGAAACGCTGCTGGCAACGAACAGCTTTGCGAATAAAAACGGCTATCCGGTGACGGAAAACCGCGAAATCCTGACCTACGGGCTCTGCAATCTGGCGGCGAGCCTGACCGGCTGCTGTCCGGTGAACGGCTCTGTTTCCCGCACGGCGATGGGCGAGCAGTACGGCGGAAAATCGCAGGTGATGTCGCTTGCGGCGGCTGTCACCATGGCGCTGATTCTTCTGTTTTGCACCGGCTTTATCGCGTATCTTCCGGTGCCTGTGCTGACGGCGATTGTCATTTCTGCGCTGCTCGGTGCAGTGGAATTTGACCTTGCGCACCGGCTCTTCCGACAGGATAAACAGGAACTGCTGATTTTTCTCGGCGCGTTTTTCGGGGTGCTGCTGTTCGGAACGGTGGCGGGCGTCGTGATCGGCGTGCTGCTGTCGTTCGTTTCGCTGATTCTGCGCACTGCGAACCCGAAGCGCTCCTTCCTCGGGGTGATTCCGGGGCATGAGGGCTTTCACAGCTTAGAGCGCAACACTGCGGCGGTGCCGCTGAAACATGTAATCCTGTACCGCTTTTCCAGCAATCTGTATTTTGCGAATGTACATCTGTTCATTCGTGATCTGGAGCAGGCGCTGAAGCCGGATACCAGATGCGTTGTGGTCGATTCCGGCGCCGTCTGTAATCTGGATATTACGGCGGCCGACCGGCTGGAGGCGTTCCGGAAATCGCTGAATGCACGCGGGATCGCGCTGTACTTTGCCTCGCATATCGGCGCGCTGAACGACCGGTTCCGGGCGCTCGGGCTTGCCGGCTGGGTTGAGAACGGCTATGTCCGCAGAACCATCCCCGCCGCGCTGAAAAATGCGGGCATCGAGCCGCCCTATGAAACGGAAAACGCAGACAGCAGCGATCGTGAAGCCGCTGCGGGGGATCCGGCGCGTCTGGAATTTGAATGGGCGTTCGGCAATTCCGCAGAATCGGAAATGGAGCAGTATATTGAAGCACTGCTCCGGCAGATTGACACACATGCAGCGCCGGAAACGCAGCTGACCGGCATTCTGCACGCGCGCGGCGTCTGGCGGGATGTGAGCGACTCGGATCAGGAGGAGCTGCTGACGCATTTGCAGGCGCATATCCCGGAAATCTCCGAAAAGCTGCATCTCAGTGAAGCGGAGATCGAAGAAGCAATCGAGGCGCGGCGCATGAAGCTGGCGCTTCGGCTGACGGAACGGAACCCGGCGGCTGCGGAGGCAATCCGGAGCTACAACCGGAGCTATGAGGAATCTATGCGGGAACAGGATCCCGCGCTGTACCGCCGTCTGATGCAGTACCGTGCGCAGTCTTTGGCGCATCTTGCGCAGACGCATCCGGAATATGCGGAGATGATTCGCGCATTCTATGAGGAATAAACATGAATCCGTTATATCAATACCCTGCCGAAGCGAATCTGCTGAAAAACGGGCAGCGCGGGAGCGATGACTACCGCGAAGCATGGAAGAAACTGGCAGAGGTTACCGGAAAACAGGCAGTGCAATCTCAGGACAAAGAGCTGAAACGGCTGTATTTCTGCAAGACGGCGCTGCTGGCCGCCAGCATTGTGCTGGCCGCACTGTATGTGATGGTCGAGATTCTTTTTCAGGTTCTGCCGTCCGTACAGGCGGACAGCCTGAAGAACGCACGCATGGTCTTTGCATTTCTGCTCGCCGTACCGGCGCTGCTGTGCTGGGTTGTGCGTGAATATCTCAAGGACGGAATTCTGCGGCATTATCTGCGGGATTATGAACCGATCTGTGAACAGTACGGCACGGAAACGCTCCGTCAGATCGGAACGGTCATCCGCGGGGAGCATCAGACGGCCATGGGCAATTACGTCTGTCTGCGCTGCCGGAGAGGCTGCCGCTACGACCAGACACGGCACGGTCAGGACGGGATGTACTGCCCGGTCTGCGGCGGTGATACGCTGGTCGGACGCATTACGGGCAGCCTGTTTGACATCTGCTGCAATTATCAGGCGGAGCTGGATGCGCTGGAAAGCCGTAACCTTTCCGCCGGAAACGGGTCTGTATATATGGAGCCTACCGGGGATACCGGGAAATAAACAGAGGGAGTATATCGTCATGAGCAAACAGAAATCTGCAAAACAGAAGAGGAAACAGACAGAACAGACTGCTGCGGAGCAGACCGCACCGGTCAGCACTGCGGCGGAAACGCCCGCCGATCCGGCTGCTGCAAGGCCTGCGGAGAATCCGCGGAACGGCTTTCAGCTGCTTTCAAAATACCGCGGCGCAATCATGGGACTGGCTGCAATCTGGATCCTGATTTTCCATGAGTGGATTCAGCTGAGCACGACACCGCCCGAGGGCGGCTTTGACCTGATCAGCAATCTGGAACGCTATATCAAGGCAATCGGCTTCTGCGGCGTGGATATTTTCCTGATGCTCTCCGGCATTGGCCTGACCTTTGCAATCAAAAAGGATTCACTCGGCAAATTCTACTACCGCAGACTGCGGCGCATCCTGCTGCCGTTCCTGACCATGGCAATTATCCGGTGCAGCCTGGAGCACTGGGGCATGCAGAATTTCATCGGCAACGTCACCGGCTGGAAGTTCTATACCATGAATATGTATTCGTTCCTGTGGTTCGTTCCGGCCATCTGCACGCTGTATCTGCTGTTCCCGCTCTATTATAAGCTGTTCGGCAAACCGCAGAACAAGATTCTGTTCACGCTCGGTGCAATCGGCATCTGGATGATTCTGACGATGCTGTTCCGCGACAAGATGCGCAATGATCTCTTCGGCTTTACGAACCGCATCCCGGTGTTCCTCATCGGCGTGCTGTTCGGCTGGATGACGCAGAACAAAAAGGAAATTGTCTTTACCGCGCAGACCTGGATTACGGTTTCCGTGACGCTGCTGCTCGGCTTCTATCTGGCGTTTCTCGCAAACTTCCGCGGCTGGGGACTGATTGTTCCGGTTTCCAACTGCTGCATTCCGAACTGCCTGATCGCCATCAGCTTTCCGTTTTTGCTCGCAAAGGGGCTGGATCTGCTCGTGCGGAAAACCGGAAAATTCGGCAGTGCGGTGTTTAAGGTGCTGGCCTTCTTCGGCACGTTCTCGCTGGAATTTTACTGCGTGCAGGAATGGCTTGCGGGCAAGCTGATCCCGAAGCTCCAGGGCAGCGGCTGGACGAATCTCGGCATCAATCTGGTGGTGTTTGCGGCCGTGACGGCCAGTGCATTTGCGGCAAGCCGGATCTTCTCGCTGTTCTGGAAGCTCGTTGAAATTCCGGTGCAGAAGCTGAAGGCGGCAAAATGACGCGTACAGGCGGCAAACCGCGCTCTGATTGTTGAAAAGAGCACGCGAAAAACCGGCGCTTTTTGTCAAAAGCGGAGAATTTTTCAAACCCCTTGACTTTTTATATGATTTCCTTTATAATGATATGTGCGCGTACTGTCTGTGCGCGCACATATTCTATTTTATAAAGAAGGAGGAAAACTATGCCAACTTTTAATCAGCTCGTTCGCAAGGGCAGAAAAAGTCTGATGGAGAAGTCTACGGCTCCGGCACTTCAGAAGGGTTACAACGCACAGAAGAAGTCCCAGATCGACCTCAGCTCTCCCCAGAAGCGCGGTGTCTGCACTGCTGTTAAGACTGCCACCCCGAAAAAGCCGAACTCTGCTATGCGTAAGATCGCCAGAGTGCGTCTGACCAACGGCTATGAGGTCACTGCTTACATTCCGGGTATCGGTCACAATCTGCAGGAGCACAGTGTCGTGCTGATCCGCGGCGGTCGTGTCAAGGACCTCCCTGGTGTGCGTTACCACATCATCCGCGGTACACTCGATGCGCAGGGCGTGAACGGCCGTATGCAGGCTCGTTCCAAGTACGGCGCAAAGCGTCCGAAGGCAGGCAAGAAGTAATCTTCACCTGCTCACCAAGGTATTCGCATTTACCCACAAGGCACTTGTGGATTTGATAGATAGCAGTTTCATATCCGTTATGAGGCGGGTTTCCGCTTTGCTGTCTCTTTATCTGCAACGGCGCCTACACTACGCCCCGCTGCGGCGGGCACGGGTGAGTACCTGTGAATTCATCTTTTATGAAGGAGGGAAGCGAGTATGCCAAGAAGAGGCAATATCGCAAAGCGTGACGTTCTGGCTGATCCGATGTACGGTTCCAAGCTCGTAACACGTCTCATCAACAACATCATGCTCG
>JAEEIA010000031.1 GCA_016281125.1 Oscillospiraceae bacterium
CCCCTCAATGATGCCTCTCGGTGTGAGGTCGTAGTTCTCACGGACGTATTGCGTGATGAACTCAATATCCTGATGCTCTGTGCCGAAAGTCTCTACATACACGGACACAGGTTCAGCCACGCCGATGGCGTATGCGATCTGCACCTCTGCCATATCCGCATATCCGGCACTGACGATGTCTCTTGCAATCTTGCGGGCTGCATACGCACCGCTGCGGTCAACCTTTGACGGATCTTTACCCGACATCGCACCGCCTCCGATGTGTCCGATTCCGCCGTAGGTGTCACAGGCGAGCTTTCGGCCGGTAACACCGCAGTCTGCAAAAGAGCTGCCGAGGACAAATCTTCCGGTCGGATTGACCAGCTTTACAAAGTCGGTATTCAGACCGTAGGCGGTCGCTGTTCTCACCATAAGCTTTTCGATGATTGAACGAAAATCCTCGACCTCCACATCACGGATATGCTGTACCGAGCAGAGGAAGGTCGTGATCCTGCCGGTATCATAGTCAAAGCTGACCTGTGCTTTTGCATCGGCTTTCAGCATTCGGCAGGGATACGCTTTCAACAATTCCAGAAATCGGGTAGCCAGCACAAAGGGGATAGGGAGCAGCTCCGGTGTTTCGTTGGTGGCATATCCGTACATCATGCCCTGATCTCCCGCACCGCCGCTGTTCACACCGAGGGCAATGTCGCTGCTCTGGTGATCGACCAGAATCGCAATGTCCAGATCATCGGCTGTGAAATCCAGCTTATAGTCAAGCCCTGCATCGGCATTCTCCGCACCGCCGTTGTTGATGCGGTCGAACACTTGCTGCACCAGTGCCTTGTAGTCCGGCTCGTGGGTGCTTGTCAGTTCACCGGCGATCACAAGGCAGCGGTTCTTGAAAAGACACTCGATGGCGACACGGGAATTGCGGTCATGCTGAAGGCAGTCTGTCACAATGGCATCTGCGATCTGGTCACAGATCTTATCGGGGTGTCCTGCGGATACCTGTTCGCTCGTGATAATTCTCATATTCTTGTTCCTCCTGATATGATTGGTTTTGTTTCACGCCTCTCACCTTGCCAAGCCTGTCACTTACACCCCGTGGCACTGTCAGCTCACTGACGATGCCCACAGTTTATATCTTACAATCCCTGGCAAGCTGGTAGGCAAATATCTATATTTTCCCTATTCTTCTTACTTTTTCTATTATTAATTTATATTTGTCGCAAGTTGTCGCAAGTAAATATAGTAATATATATAAAGAAAAGTATATATAGAAAACACTGAAAAAACCTGCGACAAGCTGCGACACGCCTTAAAAGTTGCGTAGAATCGAGAAAAAACATACAGTATTCGTAATTTCAGCTCTGCCACACGCTGCGACAAATGGCTGACTGTTCAAGGTTGGCAGGGCAGATGTCTCCTTACGAAAACGCAGCGTCGGTTGCATCATCCTCTGTCGCTGCATGATCCAGTTCGCCGTTCTCATGCTTCAGAAAACGACAGCCCACAAGCATAGTAGTCTGACTGCCGCTGCCGTCATTAGGACGCTTTCGCACAATAGGGAAGAAACGCTGGATCGCATTATTGAAGTTGGTGCTGTTCTCCTTGCGGTAGCCGTACTTATCGCACCACTGACCGTAGAGACGGTATACAGCAGAAGTACGCTCCTCGAAGGCTTCGCCTTCCTCCAGCCATGCATCCACAAATTGCCCGATGCGGTCAGACTCATCCTGATACTCTTTGGTCGCTTCTGTAACAGCAGCCGGATCATCAAGCCCCTGTTTCTTAAACAGCTTATAACCGGCATAGCACCAATTGAAGATGGCTGACTGGCTCTGTTCTTCCGCAAAGAACGCCTTGAGACCTTTATCCTGCTCATGCTCCTCAAAGTGACGCTTAAACGGGATGAGCTTCAGACGGCAGGAGTAGAAAAGTGTCATATCCGACACGGACGGTTTGTAGTTGGTATTGATGAAAATCTTGAAATTCGGACGGAAGTCAAAGGAATTTTCATGCAGGAAACGGGCATTCAGTGTATCATTACCCGTCATTCTCTTGACAAGTGCTGCATTGAAGGTGATCTTTTTCTCCGGCTCAGAGATATTGACGAAACGCACGCCTGCAAGACGGGCAATCTCCTCAGACGGTCCGGACGCATTGGTGTTGCCGAATTTCGTAGACAGCATCTCAGGGTTGGAGGTCTTGCCGTAATCGCCCATAATCTTCAGAAATGTCTCCATCGTGGTGCCTTTACCGTTTCGGGAGGTCGCACCGTAGAGGATAAACAGACATTCGAGAGAAGTGTCGCCGGTGAGCGCATAGCCGAGAGCCTTCTGCAAATACAATGCGAGGTCAGCATCATTGCACATGACCTCAGAGATGAACTGCTCCCATCTCAGACAAGCCGCATCGGGATCATAGGTGATGCCTGACATCATCGTGAGGAAGTCTGCCGGATCGTGCGGACGGAATTCACCTGTGGTCAGATTCAGCGTACCGTTCTGACAGTTGAACAGATCGGTATTGCGGTCAAAAACAGTGTGGGATACCGGATACACAGACTTTGCATCCTCGATCATCGTGCGGCGATTCTTGCGCATCTGAAGTTTCTGCACGCGCTTGATGTAGCGGTTGCGGGTGTCCTCATCCGTGATCTGCAAAGCAAATGTGTAAAGACGGTCAGCGAGGATCTTCGCAAGCTCTGCCACGGCGAGAGCATTCTCATCCGGCTGCCAGACCTTCCCGTCATAGACATACCAGATTCCGCGCTCACGGTCAAAACGGGCAATCGGCTTGAAGTAATCGGCAAAAGCATAGCCGATGCCGATCTCATCACGCTGATAACGGGGCTTTGTATGCGGCCGCATTTCTTCGATGGTGAGGGTGATATGGCTGAGATCCGGCTCGAAGGTCAGCACCTCTGCTTCCTCATCTTCGTCATCAATACTCTCAAAATCGTCCTCGGCAGAGCCGTTCATGATTGGCGTGTAGATCTCGCCGTTGGTGGATACTGCATTGCGGATCGTGATCTGACCGTAGGTGCTGTCGCCGGTCATGCGATCCCACTTATCACGCATCAAGCCGGAGGTGCGGAAGATACGGTCAATCTGCTCCTCCACATTGCCGCACCAGAAGGCAAGGATGGAGACTAAAGCCATATCTGCGTCAGACTGTGAATCATAGCCTTCTTCCCAGCGACCTTCGTATAATGCTTTGAACTTGTCACCGGATTCCGATGCAGATGCGTGTGCGATAACACCATCATCATCGAGATAGGACACCGGTTCGACTGTCTTTGAAGATACACGGGTGCTGCGCTTCATGAAGGTGTCAAGCAGTGTGCGCAGGGCATCGTCATTTCGGATGACTGCGCCGTTGCGGAACATATCTCCGGTCACGGTCACAAAACGATTCGTTACGCCGGGAAGATAGACCTCCAGACCATGCTTGCGGTTGTTGATGTAATACACGGTCTTATCGTAGGCGAAATCCGGTGAGAGACGAAAGAATCCGCGCAGTCCTGTGCCAGAGGGAGATTTCTCAAAATACGCATCAGGGAAAATGCCGAGGATGGATGCTGCGACATCATTGAGACTGCCATCCTCACGGATACAGTGGTCGATGTCGATTGCGCCGATACCTTCGGAAACTCTGTAGCCGATGCCGTCCCAGCCACCGATGGCGTAGGATTTCATCGCTGTATTGAAGTCTGCGAAGGTGGAAGGATCGTTGGTTCTCGCCATTGCACCGGTACGCGGATTGTACGGCACTTTGGTCGGTCTGCCGCTGCGTTTCTCCATCTTCCAGACGCAGAAGGATGCTGTCTGTTTCAGAACATCCGGGATATTGACAAAATTTACAGGCATTCAGGCACACTCCTTTCCAGTGCGAACTGTGACAGAACAGCAGTCTCAATGCGGTTCATTGCCTCGTCATCGGAAATATGCCCTGCGAAGGTACGAAGCGCATACTTGCTGATGGTAGTGA
>JAEEIA010000032.1 GCA_016281125.1 Oscillospiraceae bacterium
AGACAATGGCTGTTTTCAATGGCCTCGTAGTGAGATGGAAGCAAAACTGCTTACTCCACAGCAGGTCAGATGGCTGCTGGAAGGTCTGAAAATCGAACAACCGAAGGCGATCCGTGATGGAAAACCGGGCGCATTATATTGGTGAAAAAAGCAAGGAAAATCGGCCGTTTTCCTTGCTTTTTTCGTGCTTTATGGTATAATATAAGAAAGCGTCTGCGTCGGTTATGCGAAGGCGTTTACCATGCTGCTTTCCGCAGCATGGGTGGAGTCCTATACTGTTTCCGGCTGCCCGTGTATCGGCAAGGGCGGATGCGCATGGAATGCGGTGCAGATCAACGGCACCTATTATGAATGCGATGTTGCTGCTGACGATGCGGCCGGAACGGTCAGTCAGTACAGAACGAACTATACGCACTTCCTGAAAAAAGATGCTGAAATGAAAGCGCTCCATAATTACACCCAGGGCAGCACAAACATGTATTCCTGTGCGAGTGAACACGAGCTTCTCGGATGTTATACCGGATCTGTCCTGACGCAGCTCGCGCAGTGCGCACAGTCCTATCTGGACGACAATCATGACGGAATTCTGGATTACGACTACAATCTGAGCGGCGTGAATCTGATGGGTACAGACTTTTTGCAGGATTCATATGCCCTGAGCTTCATGATGAATTATATTTATCCGGGATATAACATGTTCCAGATCAATGACCTGCTGGACGAGACGTTTTATTTCTGGCACTACCAGCAGCATACGTCCTTTGCGGATTTCATCTTTGATTACTACGGATGCCAGCATTAAAACCGGCGCCTGACCGGGAAACGGCAGCGGAGCTTTGTCTCTGCTGCCGTTTTGCGTTTACAGAAATCATGAAAAAATGATATACAAATGACACATCACTGTGCTATAATAGGGATAACGAAAGAGGTGCTGAACATGAACATACTCATGATCGAAGATGATCTGCAAATTTGCGAGGTCACACAAAAATATTTCAGCAACAAGGGCACAGAGATCAGAACTGTGACAAACGGCGATGATGCAATGGCGCTGATTTACGGCGGTCTGGAGGAGTATTCTCTGGTGCTGCTGGACATCATGCTGCCCGGTGCGGACGGCTTCACGATCTGCCGGAGCATCCGCAGAAGCAGCAACATTCCGGTCATCTTTATCACGGCGCGGGGACTGGAGGACGATATTCTGCGCGGCTATGAGCTCGGCTGCGACGACTATATTGTCAAACCGTTCCTGCTGTCTGCGCTGTATGCGAAATGTGCGGCTCTCGTCAAGCGGACAGAGGAAATAACGGATTCCCTGCTCGTCTGCGGGGCGATCTCACTCGACACGAAAAAGCAGGTTTGCTTTGTCGGGGAAAACGAGGCCGAGCTGACGCCGAAGGGCTTTGCAATTCTGCGCTGCCTGATGGAGCATCAGGGCTGGGTCGTTTCCCGCGATACACTGCTTGACAGCGTCTGGGGCACTGATTACTTCGGCATGGACAGGGTCGTCGATAATCACATCAAACGTCTGCGCAAAGCGCTCGGCTCTGCCGGAAAGCAGATCCATACTGTTATCGGCCGGGGCTACAAACTCACAGAATCATAAGGAGGGGATCACAATGAAACCGCTGTTCAGAAAGAAAAAACGAAATACTCTGCCTGTTCTGCTGGCGAAATACATCTGTTCCGCGCTGCTGCTGACCGCTGCATTTGCAGTCGGATTTCAGCAGTGGATCGGCATGTATGTTACATCGCAGGTCAATGAGCAGATCGAGTTCATGACCGCTGATACGTTGCAAAACATCAGCAGACTGGCTGCGCAATACGACGGCGAAGCGCTCATGCGGGAAATTGACTGCCGCCTGACGGCATATCAGTATTTTGACATTATCGTTGAGGATCCGCTTGGCCGGAACGATAAGGATGTGCAGCTTGTTTCGCGGTATTCGCCGAAGTGTCACAGCGGCGCGGCGCTGATTGACGAAGCCGGCAATATTGTCGCATCCAACAAGCTCAAATTCATGGCGATTCTGAAATTCTCGGATGACGATACCGATCCGGCGAAAGGGTGGTATCTCTGTGACCGCGATGCGCTGAATCTGCCGGAGGTTGATCAGCTGTATGCCGATTACCGGACACTTGCGGCACAGGAGGATTACAGGCATCTTGCGGAAATCAAAATTGATACTGCCTATGTCAACAAGGAAACACACAGCTTTATCCCGCAAAAAGGTACGATGACACTGACCTGTGAGCCGGTCTTCGGCGAAACGCTCATAGACACGGAGAATCAGAAAAAGGTAGTTGAAACAAAAGAATTCAATATCAGCCTCGATCTGGCGGATTATGAACTGATCACGCTGCATCAAGGCGCTGGCGCAGCGTATCCGCTGGCGAATCTGACCTATCCGCAGGGCGAGGAACCGGAAGCGCTGAAAGCGTTTGAGAAGGAATTCATTTTCCGCAATGAGCAAAGCTATTCCAGCTACGGCCATCAGGCACACAAGGACGGTACCGAAACCTACGTCCGAAGCTGCCCGATCTATATTGACAAGCAGAAATACTGGCTGACAAACTGCTTCACCGTCAACTTGAGAGACCCGCAGCTTGTTCGCTTCTATTGGCGCTGGACAGTTGCCTTTGCAATCGGCGTTTTCCTGCTGGCACTGGCGCTCTGCTGGCGGCGGTATACGATCAGCAAGACGAAATATGCCTTTGAGGACTATCAGCGCGACCTGACAAATCATCTCGCGCATGACATCAAAACCCCGCTGACCGCAATCGGCGGCTACACGGAAAATCTCATGGAGGGGCAGCTGACAGCGGCTGAGCAGCAGCAATACCTGCAAGGGATTCTTGATAATGTTACGTTTACGGATTCGCTGATCAACCGTACACTCAATCTCAACAATATGGACGGCAGCAAAAAGCCGGAGCGTGAAAAATTATCTGCGGGCAGTCTTGCAGAGGAAACATTCTCCAAGTATGCACCGATGCTTGCGGAAAAGGAAATCCGTTACAGCGTGCAGGGCAGCACGGAGGTCAAGGCTGAACGTGCATCCTTTGTCAGCATCCTTGAAAACCTGATCGGCAATGCGGTCAGGTATACGCCGAAGGCGGGCGAGATCAAGGTAACAATCAGCAAAAAGCACATTGTCATCACCAATACGGTCACGGAGAAGATCCGCACGAAAGACCTGAAACGGCTGTTTGTCCGCGGGGACAAGGCGAGGAGCAATTCAGGCGGTGCCGGACTGGGACTTTCCATTGCAGAACGCGCTGCACTGCTCAACGGCTTCACACTGAAAATCTCCTGCAATGATACTGCATTCAAAGCCAATCTGAAACTGTAATGATAAACAAGCAGCCCCGGTGTGCCGGAAACGCACCGGGGGCTGCTGCTGTTGTATCCGGAGAAGTGTTTTGGGAAGCGGGAAAGGGGTCGGGAATGTCCGACGCTGACAGAAAAGGTCAAGAAGCATCTCAAAGTCGGCAAATAAACACAGAATGGAAATTGAGTGAACAGAGGGAACGGATCTGATGTGCCTCCTGTCAAGTGGACAGAGCAAAAAAAGAAAAAATCTACGATCTGCACAATAATCTGTATAAGTAATTGTGCATTCAATACATCCAATTCCTGAAATATAGAGCCGCCGGTGTGTTCTATGCACATCGGCGGCTGTTATTCTGCGGCATTATTTTACAGATTCGGATATGAAAAAACGCCGATGCTTTCACACCAGCGCTGATTCATCTTCAGTTTACGACCTTCGGGCCTTTTGTCGGCTTCTTGGTCTTCTTCGGCTTCTCTTCCTTGACTTCCTTCTTCTCCTCAGCCATGTTCGCGCCTCCTTTCTTATGGCATGGAAAAACCGCCTTGATTACTCAAAGCGGTTTTTATTAAGCATACAATTCGCCGAGATCCTTTCGTGGGATTAGGTAAGATTTGAGATTAACAATGTTGTTCTGCAAAGGAGCAAGCTCTTCCGCAAGCGCAATTTCGTTTTCGATGTCTCCGTCATTCCATCCGAGCTCACGCATCTTCTTTCTGAATTCGTCAAGCGGCATCGTATACGTGAACTGTTCCTTTTCCTCGACCTTCTTGCCGGAGAAGACTCTCTCGATCTTATCGTCTGACCAGCCTTTGCTCTTCAGATACTCAACTCCGCCTTCGTTTAACATTGTTCTCACCTCCCGAATTTCTGATCGTAAATATATTCGATCCTTTCTCCTATTGCCTTTGCAGTGCCTCTGCAATTTGGATTGTTGCAGTATTCAGACCACGCTTCAGCAATAGCCTCTTGGTATCTGTCGCCGCGATCCTTGCTTGCAGCGTTGTCCCACGAATATTGTGACAGGTTCTCTGTCAATTCATTGTCAGTCATGCTGTCAATGACGTCTCTGATTTCTTTGTCTTTGCGAAGATCAAGCAGCGCGTCAAGTTGATGCCCGATCTCGTGGTCAAAGATTCCGCGGATCGACGCAGTGCCTACCGGATGGAATTTTATAAGAACCGCTCTGGCAATCTCTGCCTCAAACGAAACTAGATCGGAAGCCCACTTGTCTGAAACAGCCACACTGTTCGCAGGAGAAATAAGTTTGTCTGCTGTGAAGAAGCTTTCTGCCAAGTTTGGATTGCAAAACCATTTGGCGACTTCGTTCTGAGCTCTGAAATCCGCGACCTTTTCCAATACTCTTGGATCATATCCCGGCAAAGCGTTCTTCTTTTCTTCTTCAAGAAACTTTGCGTAATATCCGTCATACACGATCTTGTTTCTTTCAGAGATAACTCCTGTGAAGCCGAGTCTCGTCCTAAGCTCCGGGAACCTGTTGAATGTTTCGAAAAGGCCTCTGTTCCATTCATTGGCGACATATATGTCTGCGCCTTTGTACGACGCATTTGGAATGCCAAGGACATCCTTTGCATACTTTTCTGCGCCTTCAATGCTCTTTGCAGGAGCAAACGTCTGCTCCTCTGTTTTAATATTACCATTTTTCTGTCCAGATGTCAATGCATTTTTGTCTCCGCTTTCAGTGCCTGTCGCTTTTGACGCATCCGGCTTTGGTATCTTTGCCTTGCGGAATCCTTCAACCGTCATCCGCTCCCGTCTTGGCGTCAGACCTGACGCATCGGTAACTCTTCTATAGACATCCGACAGATCTTCAAGGCTGATCTGCTTAGCAATGTATTGCAGAATCTTGGTCGTATCCTGTCCGTCCACATTGCCGTCATGCGTGACGTCTGCGTTCTGCTTGCCCTGATCGGTGATGACCGCCTCTCTGTCCTCCGTTGCAAATCGTGCAACGAGCACGGCGTCCGAAACGTCAACGCTGCCGTCTAGATTCACATCTCCGGGTTTGTCTTTTGCAAACTGATACGGATAGGCATTCAGCACATTCAGTTCATTCCGCGCCGAAACCAGTCCGGGGGTGTTGTCGCTTGCACCCTCCGCCACATGCACATCGTAGGCCGGAATACAGAAATCCAGCGTCAGGCTGTCGTAATACAGACAGGAGCCGTCGTTCAGCTGATCAGGGTAATTAGAATCCCAGA
>JAEEIA010000033.1 GCA_016281125.1 Oscillospiraceae bacterium
ATTTCCGTTTCAAGACAGTTGATATGTGCACAGCCATCATAGAATTCAAAGGCCTTATAGTCTTTCTTTTTAATTAAGGATATGATTTCGCTTAAAGAGAACGCTTTTCTCATATCAATTACTCCTATAAATTCCGATTTTTCTTAGTAAGCTATGTGCTTACTCCTGATTTCAATTATAGCAAACCCGACCTCAAAAGTCAACTATATCAAAGAAGGGAGGGCTTCACAGTGAGCCTGTTTCGGTTAAGCAATCACATCTTTGAGCTGGGACTGGATGCGCAGGAAATGAGCGTTTACGCTTATCTGTGCAGCCTTCCGGCAGATACACGAACGATCACCGGCAAGGAGATCATCAAGGTCAAGCAATCCTCGATCGGGCAATGCTGCGGGCTGCGGTCCTTGCAGACAGTCGCCGGAGTGCTGAAACGGCTGACAGCATGGAAACTGGTCGAGCCGCTGGAACGCGCATACAAGCGCAACCGGCAAAAGGGTACATACAGCTACGCCGTCAAGAAGCTGCCGACAGACAGCGGCTATTTCCTGATGGAACGGCGGGTATTCGGGCAGCTCGTGCCGCGGCAGATGGTTATCTACCTGTTCCTCTGCAAATCTTTCAGCCCGACGCTGAACGACTGCTGGAACAGCTACAATGACATATCCGAGCAGACCGGCATGAAGCGCGAGAGCGTGATCCAGACAATCCGCGAACTGATCGAAATGAAGCTGATCTATCGGTCACGGCGGCGTTCACGCGACAACCGGCGCGTGTTCGTCGATAATCATTACCTGATCGTCCGCTTCGGGCGCGGAAGGATACGAAAAAGAAAGGCGCGGCTGCATTCGCACTGCAACCGCACCGTTGGTCTGCATAGCAGAAACCACTTTGCATGGTTTCAGTTTACCACACTTTGCAGGATTTGTCAAGCGGTTTCATCGAGTTTATGGTCAAGGGGTAGTCCCTGAAATGTGATTCATTATTCAGTACCCAAGTTTTACCGGATTGAAAAGAAAAAAACATGGTTCTACTTACAGTATACTTGTAGTCTTAATACGCGCGCGAAATAAATTTTTGGCGGCGCGTGAAGATCTGACAGCCGGGCTGATCGGCGCGGCTTATGATGCGGGCGCGGCGCAGTTAGCGGCAAACCGCATTTTTCTTTTCAATTCGTGATCTTTGTTTCAGAGAGGAGCTGTCGCATGGACAAGCAGATTCAGTGCAGTGGAACAGACCCGCCGCATTGCAGATTGCACAAGGTGGGACAGCTGTTTTTGAGCAGATCGACGAAATTTTGCAAAATCCGAAATTTCGCGCAAAAAGTCTTGACTTCGGCGCGTTAAAGTGCTATCATGATAAAGGAAGAAAGCGGAGCATGGCACATTCCGAAAAGCTGACACCGCTGGGCGGGTTCAGCGAAACAGGCAGCAGAAGGCTCACAGCAATGGCGCAGGACAGCGGAGAACTGACGAAGTTTCTGAGATTTCAGGGGCGTGTTTTCAAGCATTCTCCGTCCGTCGCGCTGGAATTTTACATCCAGAGACCGGACACACTTTTCATCGGCACAGCCGCACAGTGGGCAAGGGCAGACAGTCCTGTCAGACAGGGCGGAGAGTCTATCGACTTCTTCGACCATGACGGCAATGTGATCAGTATGTATGACTTCTCACAGTGTGAAAGCGATGCACCCCCGTGGCAATGGACGATCACAGGCAGAAATATCGCTGCTGTCAAGGCGGGAATGGGTGTACCGCAGGGAGGTTCCCTGCTGGAAACGCTGGTGAATGGAGCGGTTCCGCCGGAGCTTGGCATCGAAACGATGCAGCGCCTCGGTCTTTCGCATGATGAGAATCAGGCAAGAGCATTCATCAAGTCTATGGGTGCGTGTGCCGGTGAGATTATCGCCGGTCGGCTGGCGATCGGCGGCGGAAACTACAATCTCACACCGGATCACACAGCATTCGGAATGCTGGCGACCAATGAACAGCGCATGATTTTCCTTGCACTGACGGCAAGGGCAGCAAGAAACGCGCTGATGAAGGTCGAAATCTTCATCAACGAGCGCGTTACGGAACAACGGATTCAGGAACAGGAGGTAAAGCAAGATGACTTACGAAGAATGGATCAGACTGCCGGAAGCAGACAAGCTGACGCTGCCGGAGAGCGAGTACCCGGAGATTCCGAAGGATCAGCTCCGGAACTTTCTGACGAGAGCCGTCGTGAAGAAGGTGAAGGGCGTGATCGGCTGGGAGACGACACAGGAGTACGGGACCAGGCGGCAGACGGAGTGGTTTCCGGAGTTTCGGCAGAAGGAAGTGAGCGGCGTGATGATCTGGTACGCCTTCGACCCGATGGAGGGGACATACAAGCCGAACGTGGAACGGGAGCCGTCGATGGAGGAGGAGCCGATCGGGAGCTACGGTCTGGCGTGGATGCACTTCATGGAGGACAATTACCCGGAGTGGGTGGAAGTCCTGAGATTCCAGCACCGGTATCTGACGGAAGCGCGGAAGGTGGACGAGAGCGCGTGGGAGTATCGGTTCCTGCTGGACGAGCAGTACGCGAAGACGAATCCGCGTCCGAACACGGGATTCGAGGCGAATCTGGCGTGGGAACGGACACGGCAGTATTACACGGACAGCGCGGTGATGCGGGAGAGAGTCCTGATCCCGCCGACAGTTCCGACCGAAGCGACAGCATAACAGATACTGACGATGCGGAAGCATCGGAAGAACCGCTGACCGAAACGGACAGCGGTTTTTCTATGCCCGACGGAGAAAGACAGCTGAGTCTGTTTGCGGATGAGCCCGCTATGCAGCCTGATCCTGTTGCCGATGAAAAGATGCGGCTGCTGCGCGATGATCTCCGGCGCGGCACCGGATTCCAGAACGGGAAGCTGCGCGTTGCCGATTATTTTGCAAAAAACCAGCCGAATGATTCGGATTTCGCAGAATTTCTGAAAAAGGAATACGGGATCGGCGGTCATTCCGGTCCGGATATGCCGGATGTAGGTTATGACGGCAAGGGCATCCATATCATTTCGGCGGACAAGAAAGGACATTACCAGTACACATGGATGCAGGCGGCAAAAGAAATCCGCGGCATGATCGAGCGTGGTGAATATGTGACCGCAGCGGACATTGATGACGCAGTAGACAACGCACTGTATTATCTGGAGGATGTGGAGCATCTGGACGATCACGAGCGTGTGCGTTACACCGAACAGCTGAAAGCACTCCGCGGTCATCCGCTGCTGACAGATGAATCGGCTGCGCGGATTGATGCATATAAACCGCAGGATACTGCATTGCAGTTATCTGCGCCCGCACGGTATATCATGGACGAGGACAATATGCCGATGTTCGTTGACCGTCTGGTCGCCCGCGACGAAATGGACGATATCGCGCACCGTATCCTGGATAACAGCGAGTATGCGGGAAGTGTCGCAGCAGATTTTATTGACGAGAGCAGATATATCATCTCCGATCACGAGACCTTTGAAGCGGCAGAGTTTGCAATCCGTAAGGATGCTGACGGAATTGAGATCACGGCAGAGCCGGATTCAGAGCATCCGTTCAGTGTTTCCTACAGCTGGCTTCAGATCGGAGAATTCATGCGGCAGGCGGCACAGCTGCATCGTGATGTGGAACGCGAGGCTGAAGAAGCGTGGGAGCGTGATGCCGCGGAAAACATGGAAGCCTATGACGCGCTCGACCATCACCGCGATGTTTACCTTTCGCTGCCGGACGAAAACAATGCCCGTTATCCGATTTCGGATGCCCGCAGGCAGGAGCTTTACAATTACAGACTCCATTTTGAACCGGACAAGGGCTATCTGCTTCTGGCTGACAGCGACACCGAAGATGACCTGATCCTCCGTGACTTCACAATGGTGAACAGTCAGATCGTGCTGCACGGCTTGCAGGAAATGGGCTTCACCGTCACCGGCACGGAACCCGCGTTTACATACGAGATCTACCAGATGAAATCCGGCGAGGAGCATCATTATCACCGGTTTGAAAGC
This sequence comes from Oscillospiraceae bacterium, assembly GCA_016281125.1. Classification (GTDB taxonomy): domain Bacteria; phylum Bacillota; class Clostridia; order Oscillospirales; family Ruminococcaceae; genus Firm-04. The sequence goes on from JAEEIA010000033.1 coordinate 4,022, forward strand.
ATGGAATCCAACAGGTATGCGCATCTGACGCAGGAGGATTATGATCTTGTATACTCCGGTGATCTGCGCGACATTGAAGGAGATACCGTACAGCAGAAGCTGAACGCGCTGTTTGAGAAGTTCAATACCGATCATCCGGCAGATTTCTTCGGACATTCCATGAGCACCAGCGATGTGATCGTCGTGACCGAAGGCAGCGGCAGAACGCCGTACTATGTGCAGCCGGTCGGATTTGAGGTCATGCCGGAATTCCTTGCACATAGGTTTGACCTGATAGATATCCAGTTTACAGGCAATCCCGAAGGTTTCAATGCGATCAAGGTCGCTGCGCGGACAGATTCCTTTGAGGATACCGGTGAAACGAATACGCTGATTCCGGATACACCGGTATTCTATGCGCGTCTGTCTGAAAACGCGGTGCTTGCCGATGTGCAGAAGGTCATTCAGACGGCGCAGGAAAACGGCTGCTATCTGAACGGCGCATCGGTCGCATATCTGACAGAGCGCTTCGGTGCGGACTTTATGCCGGAACAGGATGCTGACCTGTCCTTCACACTTCCGGAATCCGGCATCACGATCGACCTTGCCGCCTCTGAAAGTGTTACCCTGACGGATTCTTATTCTCAATACGAGGGCGGCATTGACAGCGACGGTCACGAACGCAGAGATAACTATTCCAGTCAGTCGCAGTCTGTGACCTATTCCTATCGCGGTCACGGTATCGTGGAAGCGGTAAGTTATTCACCGAACAGAGATTTCCCGATCGAAGAAGAATATAATATCTATAATCCGGCACAGCGTGAGAGGCTCGCAGCGGATATGCGGCGGTTTGCCGAACGTGCAGAAAGCCTGACGATGCACAGTGAACCGAGAGCAGTCCAGCAGGAGCGAAACTTTGTCCTGATTCTGAATGACAATGAGCATCAGATTCAGTTCGGCGAAGCCTTTGATACGCTGGAAGCCGCACAGGATGCCGGAAACGAAGCGATATGGGGCGGACGGGCAGTCGGTTATGCGGTCCTGAACAGACAGGAACAGAAGGTTGAAGTATATGACAGCGATTTCCCGACAAGCGGCGTTTTCAGCGAGGAGGTATACCGGAACAGTCCCTTCCAGACGCTGACCGTTCACACCGACGCGCCGCTGAAACCGGAAGCAGAACCGCAGCAGGTACCAGCTCGGCGCGGACGGTCACGGAGTGAACAGCTGTACCGGATGTTCTGCGAGATGTACCCGGATATTGCAAGCGGAAAGCACGAATATGAACGGTACGAAGATCCGAACGGTGAGGATTCCGGCTTTGAACCGCTGGCAGTCGAGTTTCACGGCGGGGATCAGTATTCGTGGACGACGTTCTACATTCAGGAGGGCGACCTGATGCACGACCCGGATTTCTGCTTCCTGCTCGACCATGAGAACCAGCGGCTGGAAATCCTTTCCTTCCAGCTTGACGGTGTGCCTCCCTACGGGACACTGTATCAGAGCTGTGTCGATGACAACGGCAATTTCGACCGGCATTTACAGCATGAGCTGGAGGAAGCAATGCTGCAAAATCTGCGGAATGCGCGGGATGTCGGTAGAAAACTGGTGCGATATTATGATGCCGAGGGCAATGAGGTGGATATTCCGCCGGAAGAAGATGCAGCACCGGTGACAAAGCCGGTCATGCCTGCTGCCGATGATAAATCCCCGGAGCTTCGTGCCGTGCTGAACCAGTTTGCCGAAGAACACGGACTCGGCAATCTGAGCATCGAACAGGACCGGTTCAGATGCTTTGTCAATGAGACCTTTGCTGACGGTATGGAGTTGCAGCTGACAGTCATCTATCCGGATAACGGTTCCCCGGAGGCGATTCAGCGAGAGCTGGAGAATTGGGCGCGGGAAAGTGAATACCGCGGAGAACCGATTGCAGAGCGCGGCCGCAGAAAAGCCTATGCGGAGATTCACGGCAAGGCAGAACTGCTGCCGGTTCCCGATCTGCCGGAGATTGCGTATGCGGCAAACCCGCGGCAGAAGGTGCGCGACAACCTCCTTGCACTGCGGGAGCTGAAGCGTTTGCGTGACTGTGAGGAAGCGGGCATTCCGCTGTATGACAAGCGGCGCAGCAGCGAAACAAGCAGGGAGTATTCCGACATGGTGCTGCGGCGGTATTCCGGCTGGGGCAGCATGGGCGATGTGTTTGATGAGAGCAAGACCACATACGAGTACGAGCGCCGCGAGCTGAAGCGCCTGCTGACAGAGGAACAGTATGCGGCGATCCGCGCCACTGTCACGGATGCCCACTACACACCGCAGATCGTTATAGAACGACAAAATGGATATAAAAGTGTTTTCAAATAATTGCCCTGATAATCACATCAGGGCATTATGTTTGTTGTCAAGCTCTTTGTCGATGAGCTTGTAATAGATGTGAATCTCCCTCGGACGGCTCTTATCGTCCTTGTTGAGATCATCTACGGTCACATATTCGATAAGGTCAAGGCACATCTGGCGTGTAAGCTCAGTCGCTCCTGCATAGCTTTTCAGACGGGCAATAAATTCGTCAACGTCCTTTTCGTCCTGCTGCTGCATTTCGGAGCGTTTCTTGTATTCAGCACACTCAGCCTGCAAAGACTTCTTTTCAGCCTGATACTTTTCAAGCAGGCTGATACATACTTCTTCAGGAATCTTACCGATGACCTTATCTTCATAGACGGTCTGGATCAGATTATCAAGCTCTGCAATACGACTTGTAGCTTTCTGCATACGCTTTTTATCGGAACTGTTCTGAGCATCAAGCACACCGTGCTTGCGTTTCAGAAATTCTTCCTTTGCCTTTTCCTCGTCAGTGGCTTTCTCGATCATATCCTGAATATCCATAAGGATATACTGCTCGATCAGCGGGCGGCGGATATAATGTGTCGTACAACAGCCCTTGCCGAAGCGATTATGATAACCGCACATATAAGCCATATACTTGCGGTTGGCTGAACCGACCTGACGCATTTTGCTCCCACAGCTATCGCAGTACAGAAGTCCTGAAAGCGGAGCTAACTCACCGATCTTGTCTCGCTTGCCACGGCTTACCGAAGCCTCGATCTCACGGACTTTTTCCCACAGCTCCATAGTAATGATAGGCTCATGATTGTTTTCACGCATAAGCCATTCAGATGAATCCTTGCGTATCCTCTTGTGATTCTTATAGCTCACAGTAGTTGTTTTCATCAGTGCAAGCGTACCGATATAGATCGGATTGCCGAGAATACGAAGTACTATCGAAGAACTCCAGAGATGTACTGAAGCGTGGGGATTTACCTTGTTTTCACGCTGATACAGATAGTCCATAGGTGTTGGTATCTGTTCTGCATTAAGTGCATCAGCGATCTGTTTAGGCTTTTTTCCTTCTGCCCTCATCTCAAAGATACGGCGGACAACAGGTGCAGCCTGCGGATCAATAACAGGAGTGTTCTTCTCATCATCGCCTTTGAAATATCCGTAGGCACAGTATGTTGTGCGATACTTTCCGGCTTTTGCATTTGAGTTGATAACAGCTCTCAGCTTCTTGGAAGTATTGGCGGCGTGCCATTCGTTAAAGACATTCATGATCGGCATCATATCCATTCCCGTGCTTTCCGAATTAGCTGTATCAACATTATCGGTCAGTGCGATAAAACGGATATTGTACATCGGGAATATGTAGTCCGTGTATTGACCTACCTGGATATAATTACGCCCGAAACGGCTCAGATCCTTGCAGAGTATCAGATTGATCCTGCCGTTCTTGGCATCATCGAGCATTCTCTGCACACCCGGACGGTCAAATGTAGTACCCGAAATTCCGTCATCGACGTACTCATCATAGAGCGTCCAGCCCTGTTCGCTGATGTAGTTGCTGAGAATCTTACGCTGATTCTCTATTGAGAGAGACTCTCCGGCTCTCTCGTCCTCGTTTGAAAGGCGGAGATACATTCCCACCTTGTATTCAGTCTGCTTTGGTATCATTACTACTCCTTTCCTCCAAAGCAGCTTTAATCAACATTACAGTAAATAGTATAGCGCGCAATGCCGAAAAAAGCAAGTACTTATGGAAAAATTTTTCAGGTTGTCTGAGGTGTACGGTTCATCGCCATAACTTCGGAAAACGCTCTTTCAAAAGCGTTGCGATACAGCACTTCACTGAGGTCTTTATCACCGCAGAAGTGCCGGACGATAACACATCTCTCTTTACCGACCTGGTACTCACGTCTTTCGGTTTTGCAGTTTTTATACTGCTCGTTCATTGCCTGCATTGTCTTGCCGTTTACTGCCTTCTCTCTGTCTGCGGCAGTGTTGTTATTATTCATAGCTTGTTACTCCTTTAGCTTGTCTTTCTCTACGCTTATAGAGCGAGGGGATCGCTTTCTCTATCTGCCCCTCTTTTTTGTTTGTGGTCTTATGATGACAGCCGTGCGGAAC
>JAEEIA010000034.1 GCA_016281125.1 Oscillospiraceae bacterium
TGACTCTCTCCTCTCTGTGCGCTCAATTTCAGCTCTGCGGAAAAGGTGAGGGGAGCGTTGGCTCAGGTGCCCCCATTGCTGGGAGAAGCAGCGTAACAGAAGCCGCGGACACCAGAATGTTTTACGCAGCAATTTGCCTTCCGGCGGACTTTAGATCAATGGAAGCTGGCACTGCCCGCTTATAGCAGATTGCTTTGATAAAACAAAATGAGAATAAAAATGTTTACGCAGCAATTTGCCTTGTGGCGGGCTTTAGATCAACGGAGGCTGGCACTGCCCGCTTATAGCAGATTGCTTTGATAAAACAAAATGAGAATAAAAATGTTTACGCAGCAATTTGCCTTCCGGCGGACTTTAGATCAATGGAAGCGGGCCCTGCCCGCCGGGCACAATTCGACAGTGTTTGACATATCATGTGATGTGATCCGCGATTAAACTGCTGCAATCCGGACAAACTAAAAACAGCTCCCGTCCGGAGCAGCAAACAGAAAGGAATCATGTACCATGCAAACAGTCAAACGCGGAGAGATCTATTACGCCGATCTCAGCCCGGTCGTCGGGTCGGAGCAGGGCGGCATCCGTCCCGTTCTCATCATCCAGAACGACGTCGGCAACCGGTTCAGCCCCACCGTCATCGCCGCCGCGATTACCAGCCGCCGCGACAAAGCCCGGCTCCCCACCCATATCCCGCTGGATGCCTGCGGCTGCGGCCTCAGCAAGGACAGCATCATTTTGCTGGAGCAGATACGTACCATTGACAAGCAGCGACTGCGCGAATGCATGGGCGGCATCCCGCTCGACGTCATGAAGCAGGTGGACAATGCGCTGGAGATCAGCTTCGGGCTGATTCCCCGTCCGCGCCGCATCAGCAGACCCGCAGAGCTCCGTCAGTGAGCCCGCTGCGAAAATTTTACTTGACATTCCCCGAAAAAGTGGTATAATAGAAAAGTATCTGCATGACCGCAGATGCAGACTGTGCGCCGCTTTTGCGCATACTGTAAGGAATGATAATATGAGAGCTACCGGTCCGGCAGTGCGCCCGGAAAAGCGGAAGGTCGTCAGGGGACTGCTGATTGTCCTGACGATCACGATGCTGAGTTCGTTCGGGCTCGGGCTTTGGGCGAACCTGACGAGCGATTACAAGACCGTTCTGAACTATGAGGACATCGACCTGATCCAGCTGGAGGCGCCGCAGTCCGGCGCAAAGGCTGCGGTCATTCACACCTCGCTCGGTGATATGCAGTTCACGCTGTATCCCGAGGAGTGCCCGCAGACCGTCGGCAGCTTTATCGCGCTGGCGGAAAGCGGCTACTATGATAATACCTATGTGTTCGAGCTGGCACCGTCGGTTTTTTTTGCGGGCGGTGCTGTGACGCCGCAGGGTGATCTGCCCGCAGGCAAGGCGGGGACTGCGCAGGAGCATATCCCGCAGGAGCTTTCCGCAAAGCTGTGGCCGTTCCGCGGCGCGCTCTGCGCCATGCAGACCGCAAACGAGGGCGGCTTCTGGAAAACCCTGACGCAGACGCGCGATACCTTCACCGGCAGCCGGTTCCTGGTCTGCAACTCCATTGAGATGGACGAGGAGATTCAGGAGGGGCTCCGCAGTGTCGAGAATGACGCGATGAAGCGCGTCGGTGAGGCGTTCATCGAGCACGGCGGTATCCCGAATTACGCGCAGCAGCTGACGGTTTTCGGTCAGCTCACCGAGGGTTTCGACGTCCTCGACGCGATCACCGCGGCAGAGGTCGGCCCGGGCGAGGATGCCGGGGACGGCGTGACGATCACGCGGCCGAAGGACGAAATCCGCATTCTCTCCGTCGAGATCGTTACAGTGCCGTAACCTGCGGCCATAATAATTTGTTTTGTGCATTATTTCGGTTTCATCGGCCGGAAATGCACGCGTTTTCTGTGTTATGACATAAATCAAATTGATTTTCTTATTTTTTTCTTGGAAAAAGATGACAGAATTGTAAATTTTCACTTTACAAATAGCAAAAAACGTGCTATAATATACTTAATATGTACGGGAACTGTGCGATTACGCATTTCGCCCGTGCAGAACAGGGAGTTTTTGGTAATGCGAGCAACAAGACTTCTCTCAAGAACAGCCGCGGCCGTTTTGTGCAGTGCAGCAGCGATTCTCACGATGACCGGCTGCGAGCAGAAAAAGGTCGTGCTGGAATCCGGTGCGGATCAGCAGACAGCCGCAAACGCCGCGCTGCTCGGTGCGGACGGCTGTGTGAATTATACGATGCCCGAAAAGGGCGAGGAGATCGTCGTCATGACGATCGAGGGCTACGGCGATGTGAAAATCCGCCTCTTCCCGGAGGAATCCCCGAAGGGCGTCGAGAACTTCACAACGCTGGTCAAAAACGGCTTTTACGATGAACTGATTTTTCACCGCGTCATCGACGGGTTCATGATTCAGGGCGGCGATCCCAAGGGCAACGGCACCGGCGGTGTGGATGCCTGGGGCAGCGAAACCGGCTTTGCACAGACATTTTCTCCGCGGCTCAATCATGTGTGTGGCGCGGTTTCCTATGCAGTCGGCAATGACAAAATGAACAAATCGCAGTTCTTTATCGTCACCGGCGAGCAGATTCAGCCGGAAATGTTCAGCCAGTACACTGCGCTGTACGGCATCACCTTTACGCCTGCGCTCCAGACGCTCTATGAAACCGTCGGCGGTGCGCCGCATCTCGACGGCGTTCACGAGATCTTCGGGCAGGTTTTTGACGGTATGGAATACGTACTCGACATTCAGAAAGTACCGACAGACAAGAACCATAAACCGAAGTCTGCGGTACGGATCGAAAAAGCGGTCGTCACGGAGTATGACGGCGCAGCACCGCATTGGCTCAATGCGGTCGGCGAGGAGATCGGTTCGGATCCCGCCGGAATCAACGATGAAGGATGATGGAGTCATTTTGGAAACGGAAAAGATTGCAGTGTCCGAAACAAATAAAAAAAACGGGGCACTGCGTGGATCTATAAAATTGCAATGTGAGGAACAAGGAGAACATGCCGTGAACACACCGAACAAATTTGTTATCAAAGGCGGACGGCAGCTGCGCGGCGAGGTCGAGATCAGCGGTGCAAAGAACGCAGTGGTGGCGATTCTGCCTGCAACCATTCTGGCAGACGAGCCATGCATCGTGGAAAATGTACCGGAGATCAGCGATGTGGAGATCTGCTTTGATATTCTGCGGGAGCTCGGCGCGACCGTCAGATATCTGGCGCCCCACACCTACGAGATCGACACCCGCGCGATCAAGAGTTACAGCGTCCCCTATGAAAAAGCTAGAAAAATGCGTGCGTCCTATTATTTCATGGGCGCGCTGCTCGGAAAATTCGGATACTGCCGTGTTTCCATGCCCGGCGGATGTCCCCTCGGCGACCGTCCGATTGACCAGCACCTCAAGGCGTTCACAAAGCTGGGCGCCGTGTGCAAGGTTGACCGCGGCATGGTCGATATTACGACGCAGGACGGCCTGAAGGGCAACCAGATCTTCTTTGACTGCGTGACTGTCGGCGCCACGATGAACGCGATCCTGGCCGCTGTCAAGGCGGACGGCCTGACGATCATCGAGAATGCCGCGAAAGAGCCGCATATTGTCGATCTGGCAAGTTTCCTGAACTCCATGGGCGCCGAAATCATGGGCGCCGGTACCGATACCATCAAGATCCGCGGCGTGAAATATCTCCGCGGTACGAGCTATGCCGTCATTCCGGATCAGATTGAGGCCGGTACTTATATGGTCGCGGCTGCTGCGACCGGCGGCAATGTGCTTGTCAAGAACGTCATTCCGAAGCATCTGGAATCCATCATCAGCGTGATGGAGAAGATCGGCGTCAAGATCGAGCAGTTTGACGATGCCGTGCGCGTTTCCGTGGACGGCCCGCTCGTCAAGACCAGCATCAAGACGCGCCCGCATCCGGGCTTCCCGACTGACATGCAGCCCCAGATCTCTGCACTGCTCTGCCTTGCGGAGGGCACCAGCATGATCAAGGAGGGCGTTTCCGAGCAGCGGTTCCAGTATGTCGATGAGCTGCGCAGAATGGGCGCGGATATTCAGGTGGACGGCAAGGTCGCCGTCATTGAGGGCACCGGCCGGCTGACCGGCGCACCGGTCAAGGCCTGTGATCTTCGTGCAGGTGCGGCGCTGATGATCGCCGGACTCGCGGCACAGGGCGTCACGACGATCGAGGACATCTTCCACATCGAGCGCGGCTATGCCGATATGGAGGGCAAGCTCCGTGCGCTCGGCGCGGAAATCGAAAAGCGCGCGATTACCCAGAGTGAGAATATTCCGCAGCCCGATCAGGAAGCGGGATAACGCAGAACATGCGGATGCAAGGAAGCCATAGTCCTTCTGATCGAGAGGTCGGAAGCACTGTGGCTTTCTGTTTGTGTTGACTGATTTGATTTTGGAAAAGAGCGGCATGCGTTCCCGTGTGCCGGATACCTTTTATAAGGTTATAAGGGTTGAGATACAGATATGAACCGAGAAATCTTTGACCGGCTTTATGATTCCGGCGTGCTGGATTCCGCGCGCGCGGAGTACCTCTGGCTGCCGGAGATGAACTTTTTTCCGCCTGTGGCCGGCGGCGGAGAATACTGCGGACTGACCGCTTTTGCCATGACCGGAAAGAACGATCTGTTCTGCTGGGATGACGATGACCGTGTGTATCTTGCACCGCCGGATCATACCGAGCCGGTGCTCTACGCGGCGAATTTCCGGGATGCGATTTACCGCAGGCTGCTGGAATTTGCGTCCGATGCGTTCGGGACATTCTGCTCTGACGAAGAAAAAGCGGCGATGCCGCACGAGGCGGCGGAAGCGGTGATTTCGCATTCGGAGGCGCTTGCAATGCTGAAGGAATATGAAGGCGGCTTTGAAGCGCTTCTGCTGCCGGAACAGCTCGACGTGCTGCGGACGCTGCGGCGCGGCGGGTTTGACAAGTCGGGCGTGCTGCTGACGGAATCTGCCTGCGGCGCGCTGATCGGTGTGCTGCTGGATGCAGCGGGTTGAATAACGGATCATGATATGATGACTGATACGGAGCACCGGTTTGACGGCCGGTGCTTTCCATTTTCTGTCTTTGCAGAAATAGCGCTGCTTGTTCATGAGAGGATGCCGAAAGATTTTGACGCATCCTCTCATGATCCTTTTGTCCGATGTTTATTTTGGCTGGGCGCGGGGCGCGAATCCTGAGAGGAAACCACAAGAGAGGGGAGAGAAGCGCCGCCAGCGGCTTATTCTCTCCCCTCCCTTAAAGTTTCCTCTCAGACTCTCTTTCCTTATTCTACCCCTCTCTTGCTCCGAGCCGGGCACTGCCCGCACCGCTGTGCAGTTTTTTGCACATATGGATGTTAAAACAAAATCATTTCTCGGAAAGTTGTACGCAAACGTGCAACTTTTTTTGTTTTCTGCACCCCTTTCAGGGAGCGTGTGTCATCCGCACCGGCGATGCGGCTTGCCGCGGAGGGGGCAGCCGGTGCAGCAATCCGAAAGGAGGCTTTTATGGAACTGACAGTCACCGTGCGGAACCGCCGCGCATCCGCAGACCTGCCCGCGCTTGTCTGCGGCAACGGCGACTATTCGGCACATTTTGATCTTGACGGCGAATGGGATGCTTTTCCGCGCAGAATCGCGCAGTTTGTATTCTCTCAGAACGGGCGGGAGATCCGCAGAGAGGTTTACTTCACCGGCGACCGCTGCACAGTGCCGGTGCTCAGCGGGACAGATCTTGTTTCGGTCGGGCTGTATGCGGGCAGCATCCGGACAACTGTCCCCGCAAGGATTCCGTGCATCGCATCCATTACGGATCTGTGCGGAACATCGTATGACGGGCAGCCCGACGTCTATCACAGCATGATGCAGCAGCTCGCGGAAATTGAGGGCGGCTATACGGACTGCTTTCTGCTGCTCGCAGACCGTGACGGCGATTTTGTCGCCGCGGCGGACGGCAGCTGTATTTTATGCAGGGAGGTTTGATATGGACGGGAAATTCTATACGCCCTATTCCAGGGAGGAGATTCTGACCGCGTTCCGGCGTGCGCTCGGGGATCTGACCGACACGCAGGTCTTTGCGCTGGTCGCGGATGAGGCAGCGCAGCGTGCGGAGGAGGACGATGTGCTCTCCAATGCGATTGCCGCGATCAATGCGGATCTTGCCGCAAATTATGTGCGCAGTACCGCGCTGGACGCCGAAACGGACGCACGCACCGCCGCGGATCAGCAGCAGTGCGCCGCGCTGACCGGGCTGATCGACAGCGGCGCGAAAAATGTGCTGGATCTGACAAATGCGCAGTCCGTGACCGTGAACGGCGTCACCTTTACCGTCAACAGTGACTGCTCCGTCACCTGCACCGGGCAGGCGACCGCAACGGCGTTTTTCAGCACGGCGGTCACGGTTCCGGCCGGGCAGTTTGTCTTTTCCGGTATGCCCGAGGACGGCAGCGCTGCGACCTACCGGCAGGAGCTCCGCGTCACGCCGACCGGCAACGTCTTTACGACGAATGAATCTGCGGCGGGCAGTGCCCTGACGGTTGCAAATGCGTGGTCGGGCTATTTCAATATCCGTGTTGCGGCGGGGTACGACTTCGGGAGCGGCAAAACGCTGCACCCGATGATCTGCACCGCGGCGGCGATGAACATTTCCGGCGAATATGTGCCGTACCGGCCGTCGTGGGATGAAATGTGGGCGGCCATTCAGGCGTTGCAGCAAACGGTCGGCGGTTCGCTGCGGGCTGCGCCGGAAACGGAGGCGAACCATGCCTGAGATTCGTCTGATTGTCAGAAACAAGCGGATTTATGCGGTAGATCAGCCTGTGATCGTATGCGGAAACAGCGATTTTACGCTGTATTTCGATCCGGATGCGGAATGGGCGCCGTTCCGCGAAAAGACAGCGCGGTTCTTCTGGTACGATAACCGCCGCAGAACGTATCTGCATACCGATGTGCTGTTTGCGGGCAATGCCGTGACCGTGCCGGTGCTCCGCGATACGAATGAGGTCGCGGTCGGGCTGTATGCCGGGGCGCTTCATGCGACGGCGCCGATCCGGATTCCCTGTGCGGAGGCGGTCACAGACGGCTCGGATATTCCGGAAGTGCTGCCGCCGCCGCTTTATACGCAGCTGCTCTCGTATCTGCGGGAGCTGGCAGAGGAAACAGCCGTCAGGCAGGCGGAGCGCGTGCAGCACGGCATCACGGTGCGTGTGCCGGTGAACGGCACGCTTGCGCCGATTGAGGAAACAGGAGGTCAATATGTCAATCCGTAAAGTAATCACCGGAAACCGTGCGGCGGAAATCGCGCTGCTGCTGGAGGAAAGCGGGCTGTTCCATGCCGTCGAGCTGAACGCGGCGGGCAACACCGTCAGCTGCCGCGGCGCGGACGGAAAGCTGCGGTTTGTCCTGAAAACCAGTGCCTACGAGGGTTCGGCGCTGGCGGACTGCACGTTTTACGTCAGCGAGAACAGCAGCTTCCGGAACAATCTTTCCACGGCGACGCAGCACGCGCTTGCAGTGAACTGTGTGTATCTGTGCAGCAGCGGCGTGATTCTGGACTGCGAAAAGGGCGCGGTTCTGCTGACGAAAAATAATCTCGGAGAGCTGCTGTACGTCGTCAGCGACTGGTCGGCCGCGGCGAAGGCGGAGGCGCTTTGCAGCCTGCGGGTGTATTCCTTTGGCGATTATGTCCGGAGCAGCTATCCGGTCAATCTGCAAACGGCGTATAATCAGCGGGACGGCGCGGTCGTGTTTGTGCCGTTTGTATCTGCGCCTGCGGATGATGCGCAGCCGGTTTATGCGGCGCATGCGTATTTCACGCCGGTGTATCAGTATGCCGAAAGCGGCAGGCTCAGTGCTGAGGAACGGCAGTATCTTGCCTATGCGGGATGCTGGGCGATGGAAGATATCTAAAGCGGGCAGCGCCCGCTGGCAATTCCTTCCGGAGGCATTTTACCAAGCGCGCCCATTTTTCACAAGTACACGCCGCTGTTCGCGGCTTCTGAAAGGACAATTCTCCCAAGTATTCTGCTGAAGCGCAGAGCAAGAGAGGGGAGGAATAAGGAAAGAGAGTCTGAGAGGAAACCTTAAGGGAGGGGAGAGAATAAGCCGCTTGCGGCACATCTCTCCCCTCTTTTGTGGTTTCCTCTCAGGATTCGCGCCGCGGGCAGCGCCTGCTGGCAATTCCCTCCGGAGGAATTTTACCGAGCGCGCCCAATTTTATCATGTACACGCCGCTGTTCGCGGCTTCTGTAAAGCTGCTTCTCCCCGGCACTCTGCTGAAACGCAGAGAAAGAGAGTAGAGGAATAAGGAAAGACAGCAGACTGGGCGCAGTCACGCCAAAGAAGCCGCGTTCAGCGGCGTGTCTGGCAAAAGCTGGGAGTGCATCGGTCAATTCACCCGGAGGAATACGCCAGCGGGGGCTCCCCGCCCGGAGGAATACGCCAGCGGGCGCTGCCCGCCGCATTGACTTTTTTGCGGATTTGTGGTATGATATATCATAGGCTTTTTGTAAGCGGCAGGTCTGCCGTTTTCATTCTTACGATCGGAGAGTGCATCATGGCCGGTACCCAAAAAAACAGCGACCGCGTCGCCCTCGGCGGCATTGTTGCGGCGCTCTGCATCGTGATCATGTTCCTGACAGGCGTGGTGCCGGCGCTCTATATCGTTTCTCCTATGGCCGCCGGACTGCTCATGGTCATCCTCGTGGAGGAGGTTTCCGTCAGCTGGGCGTGGCTCACCTATCTCGCGGTCAGCCTGCTCTCTCTGATTGTAACCTTTGACAAGGACGCCGCGCTGATGTTCATTCTCTTTTTCGGCTATTATCCGATCCTGCGCCTCAGCGTTGAAAAGATCAGAGTCAGGCTGCTGAAACTGCTCTGCAAATACCTGATGTTCAACGTGTTCCTCGTGATCGACTGGTTCCTGACCGTGTATCTGCTCGGACTGCCGACCTTTGAGGATACCGGCCCGGTGATGTACGCCGTGCTGATCGCCGCGTTCAATATTATCTTTTACTTTTACGACCGCATCCTCTCCAGAATGGACTGGATCTATCATCAGGTGTTTGTGAAGAAGGTGCTCGGAAGGCACGGAAGGTGAGGACATCTTATGCTGTTTACGGAATATACCTGCCCGTTCTGCCGCGGTGTATGCAGAACACAGCCCGGAAAGGGCACGGTCTGCCCTTACTGCATGAATCAGCTCGCAAAGCCGGACCCCCATGCGGCAGCGTTTCTCGGAAGGCAGTATCAGGCGAAGCGCCGTGCATGGTACGGGCTCATGATCGGGACGCTGGTTGTGCAGACGCTGCTGGCATTCGGCATGGGCGGCGACTTCCATGATCCCGATTGGGCGCACTCCACTGCGGCGAAGGCAATTCTCATTATCTGGTTTCTTTCTGTGCTGATCTGTCCGGCGCTGATTGTGGATCTGCGGCAGGACGAATGGTGGGTCACGGATAAGCCGGTACACAGACTGCCGCTGCATATTGTATTGCAGCTTGCGATGATTCTGACGCTTGTCATCGGGATTCTGCTCTATCAGGTCGTTGAACCGCTCATCGGATGAAACGGTGCGCTGATTTCAGAATCCATATTCTTACTGACTGATTTGATAACCGGAGGATTTTTCTCATGGCTTTTGTGACAATTACCTGCCCGCAGTGCGGCGGACAGGCTCAGATTGAGGCCGGCAGGAGCGTGATGTGCCCCTACTGCGGACGCGAAATTTCCGCACCGGCCGCGGATATGAATTTTGCGTTTGCGCCCGCACCGGATATGCAGCAGCCGGTGGACGTGCAGTTCTCGCCGCCGCCTGTGCAGTATGCGCCGCAGCAGGTTGCGGATCCTGCACAGTTTACGGCAGCTGCACCGCAGCAGTATGCGGCGCCGGTTCCGCAGTATGATCCGCGCGTGCTCGCCGAGGCGCAGCAGAAGCGCAAAAACTGGTATACCATCGTCGGCGGGCTGATGGCCTTTCAGACGCTGCTGTTTGCGGTCGGTGTGCTGCTTGCGTCGCTTGACATCAATATCGGTGTGGCAATGATCCTGACATGGGTGCTGTCGCTGATGCTTTTCAGCCCGTTCTCTGCTGCCATGCGCCCGGACAATGCCTATATTGAAAAGAAACCGCTGTGCAAAAGCAAGGTCGGATGGAGCATTCTCCAGTTCCTGCTCAGTGCCTCCGCTACGTCCGCAATCGGCGCAATCATGTTTGCAATTCTGTACGCCCTGTTCGGGTGAGTCTTTTTTGGGGCGCTGCCCCAAACCCCGCTTAAGGGACATTGTCCCTTAAGAATCCCGCTTTACAATCAAATATGGGGAAGTTATTTATGGACACAAACACATTTTACTGCCCGAAATGCGGGCGGGAACTGATGGTTCCTGTTGATACGAATGCATTTTACTGCACATACTGTGCCGCGCCTCTGCAAATGGAAAACGGCACGCTTCTTGCCGGACTGACTGGTTCGGAGCCGCAGCGACGGGAACAGAATCCGTTCAGACTGGATGCGAAATGCATCAGATTTTATCTGCTTTCGCTCGCGGCTGCGGTCGTAATTCCAATTATCGTCAATGCTTTGTTCAGCTCGAAAACTGCAATCAGCGGGCATGTGCTCACATTACCGTCACTGATGATCACCATGCTGGTTACCGGAATTCTTCTGGCAAAAACCTTGCCGTTCCGGGAACGCAAGCGTCCTGACTTTCTCGGCAGGATCGCACTGGCGCTGATGATTTGGCTGCTTGAATTATTTCTCGCTGACTTCTTTTTCAGGCTTACCCTGTTCACAGCCTACTGCTGATTGATTATGATCCCGTCACGGGATTCCAAAGGGGCGCAGTCCCTTTGGCAGGTTTGGGCGGAGCCCATTACAAATACATCCGCTATGCGGATACATTTATACATTCACAAAGGAGTAATGAAAACAATGGACAACATGCAAGGTATGAAGCGCACCTGCTACTGCGGTGAGGTGCTCGAAGCGGGCAAGACCGTCACGGTCGGCGGCTTTGTCGATACCGTCCGCGACAAGGGCGGCATCCTGTTCATCGTCCTGCGCGACCGCACCGGCGTCGTGCAGCTGACCTTCGATGACACGACCGACAAGGCGCTCTTTGAAAAGGCTGCGTCCTGCAAGAGCGAGTACGTCATCATGGCAAAGGGTGAGGTGCGCGAGCGCGAGAGCAAGACCGATAAAATTGCAACCGGTCATGTTGAAATCTACGTCACCGAGCTGCGCATTCTGGCCAAAGCCAAGACGCCCCCGTTTGAGATCACCGCGCAGACCAAGGTCAACGAGGAGCTGCGCCTGAAATACCGCTATCTCGACCTCCGCAGAGCGCCGCTCCAGCAGAATCTGATTCTGCGCCACAAAATCGCGCAGTGCGCACGGCAGTATTTCTACGAGAACGGTTTCCTCGAAATCGAAACGCCGATGATGATGAAGTCCACGCCGGAGGGCGCAAGAGATTATCTCGTGCCGTCCAGAGTGCATCACGGGGAGTTCTACGCGCTGCCGCAGTCCCCGCAGATCTACAAGCAGCTGCTCATGGTCGCGGGCTACGACAGATACATCCAGCTTGCAAGATGCTTCCGCGACGAGGATCTCCGCGCAGACCGTCAGCCGGAATTCACGCAGATCGACCTTGAAATGAGCTTTGTCGATGTGGACGATATCCTCGATCTGACCGAGGGCTTCCTGATCCGGCTGTTCAAGGACGTCATGCACCGCGAGCTGAAAACCCCGCTGCCCAGACTGACCTATACCGAGGCTATGGAGCGCTTCGGCTCCGACAAGCCGGATCTCCGCTTCGGCATGGAGCTGACCGACCTTTCCGAAACCGTGAAGGACTGCGAGTTTGCCGTGTTCTCCGGCGCGCTGGCAGCAGGCGGCTCCGTGCGCTGCATCACCGCGAAGAATGCCGCCGCGACGCTGACGCGCAAGGAGATTGACAAGCTGACCGAAATGGTCAAAGGCATCGGTGCAAAGGGACTTGCGTATATCCGCTGGGTGGATGCGGAGCCGAACTGCTCCTTCGGCAAGTTCCTCAAAGACGGCGAGCTTGACGCGATCCTGAAAACCGCGGGCGCGGAGCAGGGCGACGTCGTGCTGATTGTTGCGGACAGAAATGCCGTGACGCTGCCGGTGCTCGGCGCACTGCGCAATCAGCTGGCAAGAAAGCTCGATCTCATTCCGGAAAACGAATTCAACTTCCTGTGGATCACCCAGTTCCCGTTCTTTGAGAAGGACGAGGAAACCGGCGAGTGGCTGGCGATGCATCATCCGTTCACGATGCCGATGGACGAGTGCCTGCAATATCTGGACACCGCGCCGGAGAAGGTCTTTGCTAAGGCCTATGACCTGGTGCTCAACGGCACCGAGCTCTGCTCCGGTTCGATCCGTATTACGGATTATGAATTGCAGCAGAAGATGTTTGAATCGCTCGGCCTGACCGATGAGGAGATTGAGGCCAAGTTCGGATTCCTTGTCGAAGCGTACAAGTACGGCGCACCGCCTCACGGCGGCCTCGGCATCGGTCTGGACAGACTGACCATGACGCTTGCACAGTGCGATTCCCTGCGTGACGTTGTCGCGTTCCCGAAGGTGCAGAATGCCCGCGAGCTGATGAGCGGCTGCCCGTCCCCGGTGGACAAGGAGAGCCTTGACATCCTCGGCATTGCGGCAATCAAAGAGGACTGAGAAATCAGTATAACAGGGGAACTATCCCCGGACAGAAGCAGCCGAACCGTATGAACCGGATTGAAGGAGGTATGTACCGTGATTTGCAAACGCTGCGGCTCTCAGATGTTCAACAATGCAACAAGCTGTCCGTTCTGCGGCGCCGTAATCGGCGCTGAGAATGAAACCGATACGAGCAGGAATCTGATCCCGGATCTGGAATCCCTTTCCAACCCGGCAGCACCGCCGGAGCAGTTTGCTGCACCGGAGGTGCCCCCGCAGCCGGATTCCGGTGCGCCGGTGCAGAACCCGGCTGCACAGAACCCGTTTGCGGATGATCCGATTCCGAAGAACCCGTTTGCGGACGATCCGATTCCGAAGAATCCGTTTGCAGACGATCCGATTCCGAAGAACCCGTTTGCAGACGATCCGATTCCGAAGAACCCGTTTGCAGACGATCCGATTCCGAAGAATCCGTTTGCACAGAATCCGTCCGCGCAGAATCCGCTGCCGCCGCTGGGCGGTGCGGGCGTACCGTCCGCAAGCGGCTTTTCGCCGCTGCCGCCGATCTCCGGCGTGCAGGGCAGCGGCGCAGGCGTATCCGGCAAGCTGCCGATGCGCCTGACCGCAAAGGTTCTGATCTGCATTGCGCTCCTGTGCTTCTTCCTGCCGTTTGTCACGGTGTCCTGCTCGATGGGCGACCTGGGCAGTGACAAGGTTATTGCGACCTACAACGGCTTTGAACTTATGAGCGGCAATCTGGAATATGAAGATCCGGCGGCAAAGATGAACGAATCCCTCAACGGGATGTTCGGCGAAGGATTCTTTGACGATTACGCGGATGCAAGTGCGGACGATGACGATGACGACAGCGGATTCGGCTTTGAGGACGTCGGCGCGGACGATGATATGCTCAGTCTGTTCGGCAATGTGCAGCAGGAGCAGAACGCGGCTGCGGATGCTGCGGAAGAGGCTGAGAACGGTGCGGAAGAACAGAAGAAAAACTACTATCTGATCGGCGCGTTCATCTGCGGCATTGCCGCATTCGGTCTGCTCTTTATCAAGGGCAAAAAGCTGGAGATTGTCAGTATGCTGTTCAGCGTGATTGCGGCCATGCTGACGCTGATCTCCTCACTGACCTTTACCTCATTCTATCATGTCACGGCGAGTGGGGAGATGGCACAGCTGATCAAGGTCAAAACAAGGTACGGCTTGTATATGGTCGCCGTGTTCTTTATTCTTGCTGCTGCTGCGGCGCTGATGGAACAGATCAACGTCAACAGCAGCACCGGCGATTACTGAGAAAAATAACCATTCGAGAGGGATTTCCAAATGAACGTAAACGAACTGATGGCGCTGATCCGCACGGAAATGACCGGCGATCCGGAAAAGGATATCAAGCATTTGCAGGATATGGCGCATGACCTCCGCAGAGAGGAAAACGCAACGGAGCTGCTTTCCGCAATCGCGGACTACGCTTTCAATATGATGCCCGAAAATGCAAAGGAAACCATGAAGGAAACGACCTTTGTCGAAGGCAAGCGCATGGACCGCGTATTCGGCGAGGTCAGAACGCTCGTCAATGCCGGAAACTGCGCAGAGGCGGAACCCAAGCTGCGCGCGATTTCCGATAAGATCAGGGAGCATTTTGAGGACAAGGAGCCGAAGTGGTTCAGCTTCCGCAACCCGTTTGAGTATCATATGTACCGCTTCCTCTATCCCGAGGACACGGTCTTTGAGCGCGCGCCGTTTGATTTTGCGCATTACCTTGCGCTGTACAGCTATGTGCTGGTCGAGCTGGGGCAGGTGCCTGCGGCGGAAACCGCAGTCCGCAGAGCAATCAAGTTCAACCCCGTTGCGGCGGATATCCGCTTTGAACTTGCGGAGATCTGCAAATTCGCGCACAATCAGGAGCAGCTCCTGCGCGTGAATCAGGAAACGCTGCCGCTGTGTACGGACGGTGCCTCCATCGCGCGCGTGCTTGCGAACATGGGCTTCTATTGCTATGTCGCGCAGGAATTTGCGGACGCTGCTGCCTTCTACTTCGAGAGCCTGCGCTTCCAGAAGAATCAGGCGGTTGATTTTGAATTGCAGGACGTGCTGAAGCGCATGAAGACCTTCGGCATCAAGTTTGCGCCGCCGACACGCGGGCAGACGCTCGATACCTATGACAAGTACGGGCTGCCGGTGCCGCCGAATGATGCGCTGGTCAATCTGGCGCTGACGCTCGCGGACAATGCGCGCAATTACGGGCGGCTGGATCTGGAAAGCCACTTCCTGCATACCGCATATACCATGACGAACAATGTTGAGATTCTGGAACGGCTGGAGCGCGTTGCCGCCGAGATGAAGGCCGAGCGCGATAATCAGTAATCAGAACAGCGGCGCTGTCCGCGCGGGCGGGTTCCCGCTGCCGATGACGCCGCTTTGCTTTGCGATACGGAAAAAAGGAGGCTGCTATGATACGGATTCTGCCGTCTGACGGACGCTTGCAGTATATGGGACGCATTGATATGCGGGAGCCGGATGCGCCGGATTTTTACTGGGCGGGTTCGCTCGTACAGTTTGCATTTACCGGGAATCAGCTGGTGCTGATCCTCGAAAACCACGCGAATTTTGCAGGCTTGCAGCTTGGCTGCATCCTGGACGGGAACGAAATGCAGATCGCGCTCGGGGATGCGGACAACCGCTATGATATTCCGGTATCCGGCGCGGGAAAGCACACCTGCACCGTGTTCAAGCGGCAGGATTCCACGCACCATTTTATCCTGCGGGAGATTCTGCTCAGCGACGGCGGCGGGCTGCTGACGCTTCCGCCGCTGCCGGAACTGAAGCTCGAATGCTACGGCGACAGTGTGACCGCGGGCTCTGTTGTGGAGCGGTATGATCTGGCCGGGCAGCCTGATCCGCCGGACTACGATGCGCGGTATGACAACGCGTGGCACAGCTATGCGATGCAGACCGCCCGGCTGCTCGGCGCGCAGATCAATCTGGTTGCGCAGGGCGGCATTGCGCTCCATGACGGCACGGGCTGGTATGCATTCGGAAAATACGGCATGGAAACCTGCTTTGACAAGCTCTGCTATTTCTCTGATATGCCGATGACGGACTGGGATTTTTCGCGCTATACGCCGGATTTTGTCACGTTCGCAATCGGGCAGAATGACGCGCATATCGGGGAGGAAGACCGTCTGCTGACCGTTGAGGAGCGGGCGCGCTGGCTCGATACCTACTGCCGGATCATCGAAGAACTGATGCGGAAATATCCGAACGCGTTGTTTATCCTGTTCCTCACTGTGATGATGCATGACGCATACTGGGAAACGCTGCTCGATGACGCCTGCGAACGGCTGAGCAGCCCGCGTGTGAAGCGGTTCCGGTTTACCAGAAGCGGCACCGGCGTGCCCGGGCATCCGCGGATTCCGGAGCAGTGCGAAATGGCCTGCGAGCTGACCGAATACATCCGCGGGCTGATGCATCCGCCGGTCTAATGCGCCGGGTGATACTGCCGGTTCAGCCTTCTGCACAGCAGGGAGCCAGGGATACAGAGCAGCACCCAGAGCAACGAAAACAGCGGGCAGATCAGCCCGCGGAAATTGAATGCGCGGTCGGTGTAATCCCAGACCGCCCAGCCCATGATCACATTGTCAATCACGCCCGCGGTGAACTCCGCGGACGTCACAAACAGTCCGCCGAGCAGCGCCCGCATCCACAACGGATCATTCAGGCGCTGCTCCATGCTGTACAGGTACATGAGCGCCGCGCCGCCCAGAATCCCCATTGTCCAGTGCGTATAGCCGCGCCCCGCGATTTCCAGCATCGCATACAGGAAAAAGCCGAATAGGAAAACCGCTGTGTATTCTCCGGCCTGTCTTTGCATGGCACTGCTCCTTTCTTTGCCTTTGTCCGGTTTAGTATCGGCAGCTTTGCGGGGGATTATGCAGGCCTGCGATGTGTTCGCGGTATTGCTCCATTGTTTGCGCGGCCATTCGTGCACCTCTTATCGGGACGGATGCCGTCTGCAAGCATGAGAAAACCGCCTTGATTACTCAGGGCGGTTTAATCGACATTATCTGGTAACGGTTCAAGTTCACCGTCACGAATCATTCCAAGTTCGGCAGACAGCAAAATAATGTCTGAAATTGTAATATCCGGATGTGAAAGAATGTACTGATACATATACTCTCTATCATCGCTATGTGGTGCGTTATCGAGAATGCCGGATATATATTCCTGATTGTTGGTAATCTTATTCAGCAATTCTTTCAAACGTGATTCGGTATCAGCCATTTCTAATTCTCCTTTTCGCAATGATTCTGTAATCACCAAATCCGTGATTTTCTACTGTGTACTGATAATTACCAATACGCTTTACAAAAACAGGACTTGTTTTATCATCATCTGTCAAGTGTGAAGCGATTTCGCTCATAACATGAGCATATTCTTGCTTAGGTAACCGAATCGTCGGCATGTCTTCGCTGTTTCGATGCGCGAAGAATTGCATACTAATTCGTAAACTCGGTCCCTGTTGTATTGTACCATTTTCGGGGAGCTTTGTCAAGCCATGTTTCGCCTGCAAAGCCTTCGCCTGCTCCTTCGTGAACACAACCGGATCCCCGGCACCGGCACCCGGCTCAGGCGCTTCCCAGGTGCGTTTGCTTCACACATCCTGCCGTACGTTTCGCAAGCGAAACTGCGCAGTTTGCCAAAGGCAAACGTGCGCTGCCGTCCGTTCTCGTAAGTAACAGAGCACGCAGTTGTCGTGGCGGCGGTAAACGTCCTTCGGCTCGCTGCCCGCGTGCGGGTTGTACAGTTTATTTGACATTGTGCGCGATTTGTGGTATAATACGGATAAAGCGTATGCAGAATACGAGCATCATGCAGATTCAGAACACAAACCTGCGAAGCAGGGGAGGGCCTACATATGAAACGCACACTTGACTGGAACGAATATCTGGCGCGCGCCGCGGAGGCCGTTGCAGAGGGCATCGTCATGCTCAGAAATGACAATGCTGCACTGCCGCTCCCGGCAGATGAGGAAATTGCCGTGTTCGGGCGCATTCAGCTGCATTATTACAAAAGCGGCACCGGCTCCGGCGGCATGGTCAATGTTTCCAAAGTCACCGGCATCACGGACGGTCTGCTCGAAGCGGGCGTGAAGCTCAACGAAAAGCTGCTCGATACCTACCGCAAATGGGACGCCGCGAACCCCTATGACCTCGGCGCGGGCTGGGGCGGGGAACCGTGGTCGCAGGCCGAAATGCCGCTCGATGAAGCGCTTGTTGCGGAAACTGCCGCGGTCTGTCAGCGGGCGGTCGTCATCATCGGGCGTACCGCGGGTGAGGAGCAGGATAACCGCATGGAGCCCGGCTCCTATCTGCTGACCGACGACGAAAAGGAAATGCTCCGCCTTTGCAGAAAGTATTTTGCAAAGGTCATTGTGCTGCTGAACACCGGCAACATCATTGACATGCACTTTGTGGATGACTACGCGCCGGACGCCGTGCTCTATGTCTGGCAGGGCGGCATGACCGGCGGCACCGGCACTGCGGCTGTCCTGACCGGAACGGTTTCGCCCTCGGGCAAGCTGCCGGATACAGTTGCATATGAGATCACCGATTACCCGTCCGATGCGAATTTCCACGGCGAGAACGAGGATATTTACGCGGAGGATATCTACGTCGGCTACCGCTATTTTGAAACCTTTGCCAAAGACCGCGTGCGGTATCCGTTCGGCTTCGGCCTTTCGTATACGACGTTTGACATTGCCTGCGGCATCCGCTTCAAAAACCGCGATATGTGGTTCCTGCCCGTAACCGTGACGAATACCGGCAGGGTGCCGGGCAAGGAGGTCGTGCAGCTGTATGTCGAGTGCTCGCAGGGAAAGCTCGGACAGCCTGCGCGGCAGCTGCTGATTTTCTACAAGACCGGACTGCTTGCGCCGGGCGAATCCGAAACGGTGCATCTGGAGCTGGTGATTCCGGAATCCTACGATGACAGCGGTGTCACCGGGCATCCGGACTGCTGGCTCCGCGAGGCCGGTACGTACAGATACTATGTCGGCTCGGATGTGCGGAGTGCGCAGTATGCGGCATCCAGAGAGCTGGATGAAACCATTGTCCTGAAACAGTGCAGGCAGGCGCTGGCGCCGGTCAAGGCGTTCCGGCGCATGAAGCCCGCGCCGGACGGAAACGGCGGCTATACCGTGACAGAGGAGGACACGCCGCTGCTGGCGTTCGACGAGGCAAAGCGCAGAGCCGATGCGCTCCCGGATGAGATGCAGCCCGAAGGCAGCGGATATCAGCTGGCGGATGTGCTGCACGGCAGGGTTTCCATGGAAGCGTTCATCGCGCAGCTCAGCAATGAGGAGCTTGCGCAGATTGTCCGCGGCGAGGGCATGGGCAGCCCGCGTGTGACCGCGGGTACGGCGTCGGCGTTCGGCGGTGTTTCCGATGCGCTGACGGCATACGGCATTCCGGCGGCATGCTGCTCAGACGGCCCCTCCGGGATGCGGCTTGACTGCGGCACCAAGGCATTCAGTCTGCCGAACGGCACGCTGCTTGCATCGACATTCAACATGAAGCTGGTGCGCGAGCTGTTTGCCTGCGTCGGTCTGGAAATGACCGCAAACCGCGTGGATTGCCTGCTCGGGCCGGGCATGAATATTCACCGGCATCCGCTCAACGGCAGAAACTTTGAGTATTTTTCCGAGGATCCGAAGCTGACCGGCCTGATGGCCTGCGCGGAGCTCGCAGGACTGCGCTCGGCAGGCGTGACCGGAACGGTCAAGCACTGCTGCGCGAACAATCAGGAAACGAACCGGCATTTCATGGACTCGGTTGTATCCGAACGCGCGCTCCGTGAGATCTATCTGCGCGGTTTTGCACTGGCGGTCAGCGAAGGCGGCGCACAGTCAATCATGACGACCTACGGCTCCGTCAACGGTGTCTGGACGGCGGGCAATTATGACCTCTGCACCGAGATCATCCGGAAGGAGTGGTGCTATACCGGCTTCCTGATGACCGACTGGTGGGCGAATATCAATGAGCGCGGTATGGAACCCGATAAGCGCGATCTGGCGGCGATGGTGCGCGCGCAGAATGACGTGTACATGGTCTGTGCGGACTGCGCCGAGCATGATGACAATATCATGGAGGCACTTGCCGGCGGCACGCTGACACGCGCAGAGCTCCAGCGCTCGGCTGCGAATATCTGCCGGTTCCTGATGCATACCAATGCTATGAAGCGGCTGCTCGGAGAGGAAACCGAGGCCGAGATCCGGAACCGTCCGGCGGACGAAACCGATGACGGGCAGCCGGTGGTGTTCTACGAGCTCGACAGCGAGCTGACGATTCCGCTGACGGAGATCTGCACGGACAAGGGCACGAATTACGCCTTTGCGCTGACGGTCAATCAGCCGGGCTGGTACCGCGTGACGGTCACCGGCGCTTCGGATCAGGGTGAGCTTGCACAGATCCCCGTGACGCTGTTCAGCATGGGGACGGCCTGCGGGACATTCACCTGGAACGGGACGGGCGGAAAGCCGGTTTCGTTCACCAAGCGGATTCCGCTGTTCTCCCGCTTTACCGCGAACCGGCTGTTCTTTGCGCAGAGCGGCATGCACATGGAGAGCATCCGCTTTGAACTGCTGACGACGGATTTCAATTTTGCTGCAATGGGTGACACCGATCCCGGTGCGCCCGCTGCGGAGGATTCTGCCGGTGCATAAACTGGAAGGAGGTGTTTTGCATGGCATCTGCAAGAAATATTGTGATTGCCGGGGATTATACCGGCTGCCGTGTCTTCTGCATGACCGGCAAGCTGGCGTATATCTCCGGGACGATGAAAAAGATGGATGATATTTTCCTGACGCCGGAATTTGTCACGCGCTATGAGCTGATGACGGAGGACATTATCCGCTCGGGAAATTCGCTGATGCTGACCGGCGTGCTGGATCCGGGCTGCCTGATGAAGATCCGGCTTCATGCGACGCCTGCGATGCAGAAAAAAGGCATTTATACCGTTGCGATCAAGTTTGAGGACGACAAGCGCTCTCTGCTTGAGGTGGACGAGAAAACCTTCCGTGCCATCGAACGCCGCATGGCGACAGCGGAATAACAGTTCTCTGAAAGGGGACGCCCTCTGCTGCAGGGCGTCCCCTCATACTTTCGATAAAGGTATCGCTGCGCGATGATTTGTAACGGGGCTCTGCAATCTTTTATTCCGGGGAGCAGCTGTTTGACCGGCAGACTGAAAGATATCATCTTTTCTTCTCTTATCCCATTGAAATTTGCTGAATTATGTGTTATAATGTGTCATGGTAAACTGCAATGCCGTTTCATACGGGATTGCGTCAGCATATGTCTTGATACGGCGTTTTTTCTCAGGGTGGTCTGCTCCGGTCACGGAATTTGCTGCTCTGTGCTTTGCCGTTGATTCCCGGAAAGGAAACCCATGAAATATATCTGCATTTTTACTGTACTCTTTTCCGCCTTCCTGCTTTCCGGATGTGCGGATCAGCCGTCGGACAGCAGCAATTCCGGCTCCGAAGCAGTCACGACGACGGCGGCGGAAACTGCGGTGACGACAACCTGCATCACGACAACGGCACCGGTCACGACGACCGTTGTCACGACAACCAGAAAGGTGGATCCGCCGACTGATCTTCTGATGCGCTGCCTTGATACCGTCGAGGCCGGTGCGGATATCACGCTGGACGAGTTCATCACCGAACGGAATGTCGAGCTGAAAGACGGCACTGCCCTGCTCGATACTTCCAATCTCGGCTATATTGACGTGGAGGTTCCGTATCTTTACGACGGCGCGGAATTCACGCAGAAGCTGCAATACCGTGTGCTTGATACGACGGAACCGTATATCATCAACCCGGGGCTGAATTCCTATCACAAGGCCGGAACGGAATTTGATCTGAATCAGTATATCGGGTACGCGGACAATTTCGACCGGCATCCTGCGCTCACCTATGAAGGTGAGATTGATCCGGAAACCGTCGGCTCCTATCCGCTGGCCGTGACCGTCACGGACAGCTCCGGCAATTACAGCGCGTGGGAGGTCACGATTCAGGTTGTCGAGGAAGTGCCGAAAGCCGTGGATACGAACCCGCGTGTGAATTACAGCGATTTTATCAGCCGGTACGACGGCGATAACGTGCGGTTCGGCATTGACGTTTCTGCATGGCAGGAGGATGTGGACTACAAAGCGGTGCGCGATGCCGGATGCAGCTTTGTGATTATTCGCGTCGGCTATTATTACAGCAAGATTGTTCCGGACGAGTATTTCCAGAAGAACCTGAAAAATGCCGCTGCTGCCGGTCTGGATGTCGGCGTATATTTCTACACGACAGACCGCACAATAGACGGCGTCCGGGAGCATGTGCGCTGGATTGCCGATCAGCTGAAGGGGCAGAAATCCGGCATGACAATCGCCTTTGACTGGGAGGAGTTCTCCCACTTCCAGCAATACGGCATGAGCATCCGGGATCTGAACGATGTCTATGCCGCGTTTGCGGACGAGGTCACGAAGCTGGGGCACAAGCCGATGCTTTACAGCAGCAAGATCTTCCTGAATACGATCTGGAGCGAAAAATCGAAAAACACTGCGCCCGTCTGGCTGGCGCACTACGTTGACGAAACCAACTACGCGGGCGAATACGAAATCTGGCAGGCCAGCGCCTACGGCCGGATTCCGGGCGTGGACGGCGATGTGGATATGGATATTCAGTATCTGAATCAGCAGACAGAATGACCGTCGGTCTGCGCCTGTCATATTTGCAGGAAGCATACAATACAGATGCCGGTTCCGGACGAAACAGGCGCAGCGACCGCCTGCATTTCCGGAACCGGCATTTTGCGGACGCACCGGATTTCCGATGCGGGATTGTATCACCGTTTGTTACCGTTTCCCCCCGTGGTGTATGCACTGTGCAATACTGTCTTTACAGAAGCGGAAATATCCTGTTACAGTCTTACGAAATATCATTACAGTTTCGTAATAGCTCTTCCATTTTCCGGAAAAATGTGCTATCATGATGCTCGTCAACAGGAGTTGAACAAACAATGTGAAGGAGAAATAACCATGAAAAAGAATACGATGATTTTTGCTGCGGCTCTGCTGAGCCTTTGCCTGACTGCATGCGGAACCGAACCGTCCACCGGTACGGAGGACAGCGCGGTGACGACTGCTGTGACAGAAGCGCTCACGACCGCTGATGCCGACGAAACCACTGCAGAGGATACGGAAACGACTGCTGCGGAGGCGGAAACCGCCGATTCCGCGGAGGAGGAAGCCGCTGAAACCACGACCGCAGCCGCTGAGGACAGCAAGGATGCGGCCGATACCAAGGCGCTGGAAGAGGCTGCCGTCGAGGCAATGAAGAATCTGAACACGCTCCAGGGCTGGATGGCCGGCGGTGCAGGTCTTGAGATTGACAGCGCGGACGCGCCGATCAGGGACGAGCAGTCCGGTGAGGTCAAGTACGCCAAGATTACCGCTGCCGATGCGCCGCAGACCGTCGCAGAGGTCGAGGAGCTGATCGGAAAGACCGTCACCGGCGAACTGAAGGACGATCTGCTTGCAAGCTGCGCCAACGCGTTCAAGGAGCAGGACGGTGCGCTCTATGTGGAAATCCTCAGCGCACACGGCTTCCACAAGTTTGAGGTTGAGGACGGTGTCACGCTCTCCGAGGTGACCGACAAGGGCTTTACCGCTACCGCAAAGGGCGAGAACAACCTCGACGGCCGCGGCAAGGCGACCTTCGTCAAGGACGGCGGCAACTGGGTCATCGACAGCTATGAGTTCGGTGAGTTCTAAATCGGTATCTCCGATGGAATTGTAATGAGGGCTCTTGCCATCAAACTCCCGGCAGAGGGATATCCCTTTGGAATCTTATAATAAGAAAAACGAAGGCGCTGACCGTTTGGAGTCAGCGCCTTCGTTTGTTGATATATTTGTTGATACAGAGGTATTTCCGACAGAAAGGGAATGGAGCTTTGCCCTCTTGCTTAAGGTTAAGAATCCCATTGCGGTGAAAATGATGTATTTACATCTGTTTTCTTATTGCAGGATTCCAAAGGGACAGTGCCCCTTTGGCAGGAGTTTGAGGGCGGAGCCCTCATTTCTAATCCAACGGAGATACCTCATTCCCCGCTGTCCTGGTCGGGGACGGCGCTGTCGTTGATGACAAGGCCGCCTGCCCTCGCTTTCAGCGCAAGATGCAGTCTGCTCCGGAAGCCGGTCTTTTCCAGCATCTCCGTAATATGCTTCTGCACACTGCGCTTCGTGATGCCGAGCTTCTCCGCAATCTCCGAATTGGACGCGCCGCCGACCAGCTCCCGCAGAACCTCCAGCTCCTTTTCCGTCAGGTTCGTGCTCGCCGTATTCCCGAACCAGACCTCCGGTGTCTGTGACGGATACACCGATTCGCCTGCCATCGTTCTGTTCATGATATTCAGCAGCGGCACCTCCTGAATCTCCTTCTGCCAGAAGCTGTCCACGCCGATTTCCTTTGCGCGGCGGATGTACGAAACCTCCGGCATCGACGTCACCATGAGGATTTTGATTTCCGGGTGTTTCTGCTTGATTGTCTGCGCGGCCTCAAAGCCGTCCGACACAATCCCCATCACCACATCCATCAGCACGAGATCGACCGCATTCCGGTCGCAGAACGTGACTGCGTCCTCCGGTGTCGATACACTGCCGATATGCTCATACTGCGGCGCGGTTTCGATCACATTCTCAAACATCTGACGAACGATGCGCTGATCGTCCGCAATCAATACCTTATATGCCATGCGGCGTACCTCTTTTCTCTTTATCCGGTGCTGCGTTGCAGTCCGGTTCGTTCCGGATAATCGTCAGATACGGCGGGGAATACGGATGCGCTTTCAGCTTCGGCAGGGTCAGGCGCATTTCAAAGACAGGATCGGCAGAAATCTCCATGCTGCCGCCGATCTCCGCGGCGGCGCGTGCGACATTGCGCAGACCGCCCGCAGGCTGCATATCCTTTGCAGGGGGCTTGCCGTTGTTCGTGAAGCGGAGCTCATATGCACTGCCCGTATCCACAGTGCGTATGGTTGCGCAGTCGCCGTCTGCGTGACGGCGGACGTTCATGGTGTGGACTGCGATTGCGGTATCTATCACAGGAATCAGCGGATCCTCCGTCGGGAGCGTGCCTTCGGTCACCAGCCTGATGCCGAGGAGCTTTGCGCGCTGACAGTTGACGAAGTACGGCGTCTGCCATTCCTCGCGGTCCTCCTGCTCCAGCAGACGGATGTTGTCCTTCCACATGCGGAACATTTCCTCGCGGTTCACACAGGACGGGTCGGAGAGCCAGCGCCGCGCAAGCAGCAGCGCCTGCCCGAGATTGTCGTGGATGCGCACCTTGATCTGGAGCACTTCCTTTTCCATGATGACATATTTCAGTTCGGAATGCAGCGCTTTCAGGCGCGTATTGATCGCCTTGACGCGTGCCTGCTTTTCCTCCAGCTCCTCGGTCAGACGGTATTCTTCCGTGATGTCTGACGCGATCAGCTCGTAGATCGGTGCGCCGTCCAGTGCCGCCTCATAGCGGGCAAAGCCGTATGCACGGCCGTCCGGCAGACGGATAATCGGCTTTTCGCCGCCGCTGATGCTGCACGGCAGCGTGCTCTCTGTCAGCTGCTGCCAGAACATTGCGGCATTGGAGAGCGCCGCGCCGGTTGCGTCCCGGCAGATGCGGCTCATGCTCGGGTTGACGATCTTGGACAGTCCCTCCGGGAAATAGACGCAGAGCCCGGCAGGCAGCGTATCAAAGCATTCCTTGATCGACACGACGGAGAGCTTGCTGCGCCGTATGATGCGGATGCGCCGGAAAACGGCTGCCGCAAGCAAGGTCAGCAGAATAAGCGGAATGCAGAGCAGCGGCGAAGGCCGTCTGTCCGTGCGCATCAGCAGCTGTACGATCAGGAATGCGCCGAAGCCTGCCAGCGCGGTCAGCATGGGGTACAGGCGCCTCACGGACATCCGTGCCAGCAGCACCAGCGCATAGAAGTACAGGAAAATCAGCGCGGTTGCCCAGAGCGCTGCAAGCCCTGCCTGAAATTCATGCATATGTCGCACCTCCTCCCGCACAGATCCGGTATGCGCCGTCCTCCTCCGTGACGGTCAGCCGCAGTGCCGAATCCTGCAAATACGGCGCCAGCGCGGCGGCATCCGGTTCGGCATCCATCCGGATATCCAGCAGCAGCTCCGGCGATGCGGAAATGACCACGCTGCAAATCGTGAAGCGGGCGACGGTCTGTTCCATCAGCGCTTCAAACAGGTCATAGGTCTGGATGATTTCCGCCGCATTGCAGTCCCGCGGGGACGGGCTTTCCAGCACGCACTCCTTGCCGAGCAGATGCAGGCATTCGAGGCTCTCGCGGACGGAATACAGCAGCTCGTCCGTCGGAATGACCGGACTGCGGTTTGCCAGCAGCATCAGATTTGCGCAGCGCTTGACATAGGTGCCCAGCAGCAGACTGTGCGGCAGATGCTCCGCGGCCGTTTCGCTGTCCCGGAGCGTTTCGGCGATTTCGGCAAGCTGACTGTGCGTATGCAGGGCGATGGCGTCGTACAGGCGGTTCTGCGTTTCGTAGCGCGTGCGCTCCGCGGTGACGGCGTTTTCCTCCTCAATCAGCTCGTTTTCCTCCTCGATGCGCTCGTTCATGTCCTCGAGCCGCAGATTCAGCCGCCGGATCGCGGAAACATCCTCCGTCCACGTCATGCTGCCGCCGAGGATCGGTTTGCCGCGGACGAGCAGATAGGCATTGGATGCGCGGTCGAAGCTGGCCTCGGACGCGTAGCGCACGGCGCCGGTGCTGTCCTTCAGCTCCGCATTGATATGCGAGAGCCGGAACAGCTCGCGGTAGCCGGTGTTTGTCTGGAGCAGCCCGATGATCGAGCAGCCGTGCCAGCATCCGATAAAGATCAGTGAAAAGGCAGACTGCACATTGAACAGCCGGACACCGTGAAACGACGGCGTTCCGCCGCTGATGACGTACCACGCAAGCAGCAGTGCGCCGATGCCGGAGAGCAGAACCGGGATATACCATTTTGCGCGGCATTTGGACAGGCGGCAGCGGTAGAGCATGACCGCAAATGCGCCGTAGCCGAGCACCAGCGACCAGATGACGAGCAGCACGTAGCACCATCCGTGGCGGTAGCTGCCGTCCGGCGCAATGATGAGCAGCGCGCGGTGCTTGTCATTCAGCATGAAGAAGATGCTGAGCAGCAGCGCACAGACGCGGAGGATATGGACATGCTTCGGCAGATGCTCGTGCTCCTCCGTGCCGATGCAGAGTGCCGTCTGATAGGTCATCAGCGGGACGATGCAGAACGGGATATAGTAAAGGTACCAGAAATAGCGCACGGCCGTCCCGGAATACGCGAAGAACATGTATTTGCACATGCGTGCGACGAACAGTGCGGTCAGCGCGTAGCTGATGCCCAGCAGATTGCGCCGGATGCGCGGGTGAATGATCTGCCCGCGGATATACTGCCCCCATGTGAAGCAGAGCAGACCGGAAATGAACAGCTCCGTATAGCGGAAATGCGAGAACGTGTGCAGCAGGCTGAGGAAAAAGGAGCCCGCAAGATATAGGATGACGACAAAAACATAAGTCAGGGCGTGCTTCCGGATTCCGGGCATCGGAACACCTCCTTTTTGCAATTTGTGAATACTGCACAGAACTGATGCGGAATTTATGCTGAGAATTCACGCGCCAGGTTCACTTTTGACCACTGACAAAATCTCAGAACTATGCTATAATAGCATCAGCGGGAAACATCCGGGGGAAAAAGCGGCCGGATCCGCAAAAGTGCAAAATATCCTAACTTACAGTATAACATGGCGCCGTTTGCTTTGTCAAGCGGACGCAATATGATTATGAAAAACAATATTTTACGGTGATGATCTCCTGCGCAGAGAACGCGGATTCATCGCGCAGAGATCCTTTTGCCGGACATGCTGAGCGCACCCTGAGGGGTGTGCTTTTTTTGTCTGCCGCCTGCTTTTTTTATGCGAAAGGAAATGCCGTTAAATTCTTGACATTTTCGCACAGCTGTGTTATAATGAAAAAAATGCTGCTGCGGCGTGTTCAGCAGAAACCAGTAATGCGCACCGCTCCGGCCAGACGTCGGGGCGGTTTGCGATTTTGACGGAATTTTACTGCGATTACCCCGGTTTTCGGCGGATTACTGCGTATTCTTTAAGTAATATGGGGGTGATGGGGTGAAAAGCGATTCGCATCAGATCATAACCCGCGTCTATCAGGCCAAAACTGACAGCCGTGCTGCGGATGCGCTGATTGCATCCTATATGCCGTTCATAAAATCAGAGACTGCCAAATTTCTGAAGCGACCGCCCGATCCCAGCGATGACGAACTGAGCATCGCAATGTTTGCGTTCTACGAAGCAATCAGAAGCTATGTGAAATCCCGCGGCGCGTTTCTCAATTATGCCGCATTGCAGATCCGAAGCCGTCTGATTGACAATTACCGCCGTGAGGCACGGAATAAAGGTCAGATTTCGCTGGACAGCAGCGACGAGGAGCAGGCTGATCTGCTTGAAACCATTCCGGACGGTCACGATGAATACGAGGCGCATGAAATGCGCGAGGCGACCAGACAGGAGATCGAGGAGCTATCCGCTCAGATGACGGAGTTCGGCGTGTCCATGACCGATGTCGCGGACAATTCCCCGCGGCAGGGCAGAACCGTCGAAAGCTGCCGGAGAGCAATCGCCTATGCGCGGAGCCATCCGGATCTGCTGGAGGAGTTCCTCCGCACAAAGCGTGTTCCGATTGCAAGGCTTGCTGAGGGCGCGGCCGTAGACCGGAAATCGCTCGAGCGGCACAGACGCTATCTTGTGGCGGTGCTGCTCATCTGTACAAATGGGTATGAGATCCTGCGCGGACATATTATGCAGGTTCTGAAAGGGGGGTGCTGAGATGAAATATCTGGTGACGGAATGCCACGAGGGCTTTGCCGTGCTCATGGATGAGCAGGCGGGCTTTGTCCACGCGGCGAATCTGCATTATCAGGTCGGGCAGACTGTGACGAATCCGATCCTGATGCAGGAGGCAGAGCCGGAGCAGAAGCATATTACGGTGAAAAAGCTGATGCCGTTCATGGCGGCAGCCGCCTGCATCGCTGTCGTTTCGGCGGCCGGGTTCCGGTATTATACACGGAATGTCAAGACGTATTCCGTTGTGCTCATGTCATCTGACGCCAATATTAAAATGTATCTGAATCAGCAGGGTGAGGTCGTCAGCCTGAAAAGCGACGACGATTACGGCGCCGCGCTGATCAAGCATTACAGTGCAAAGCACAAGAGCAAGACCGATGTTGCCAATGATCTGCTTCAGAAGCAGATTGACGAGGGGCATCTGACCAGCAGCGACACGGTGGATATTTATATTTCCGCCTTCAACGATGCGGAGTTTGATACCTATAAAACAGAGTTTGAAACGGAGATTCAGCAGGTCAGGGTGAGCGTGCAGGAAATGGCTGCTGCACCGGAGCCGCCGAAGCCCGTCAAGCCGGATCCCAAGGCAGAGGCCAAGAAGGATCCCAGGGCGGAAGCCAAAAAGGATCCGAAGGAGGAACCGAAGGCCGGCCCCAAGGCTGACCTGAATGCAGAACAGGCGCTGCCCGATCCGCCCGATCCGGCCAATGCGCAGGCAGCACAGCCTGCCGCACCGAAGGCTGATCCGCCTGCGGCAGTCAAGCCCGGCGCTCAGCCGAAGAATGACGTCAAGCCGATTGGCCCGATGATGCCGCCGACACCGCCCGCTGCGGAGGTGAAGCCTGCGGAGGAGGGCAAGACACCGGTCGCTCCGGAGCCTGCTGCACCGGAGGAAAAGCCCGATCCCGAAAAGGATCCCGGCAAGAAGCCGGATGAAATCGAAAAGCCCGATCCGGAGGCCAAGCCGGACGATGATATTCCTGCGCCGGACAATAAACCGGAAAAAACGGAAACGCCGGAGGAGCAGGATAGGGGGAACCCGGTGCTGCCCGCACCTGAGAGCGGACAGCCCGGTGCAGAAATCGGCCCGGAGGAACAGGAGCCTGAAGAGATCCAGCCTCTGCCGATGAAACCGGAACCGGCAAGCGGGCTGCTCCCGAAGGCCGATCCGTTGGTGAAACCGGCGCCTCTGGAAGCATTTGCATAAGCCTGTATTCTTTTTCGGACTGCTGCACAACCTGCGGCGGTCCTATTTTTTTCAGGAAATACGTTCAAAATATTGCGAACTGTATTTTTTTCAAAAAATTTTTTCAGGATACCCCGTTTTTTGCGATCCCGATCCGTAACCTGATAACAGAAAGCAAAACATGCTTTTCGCTCCCGATCATAACGACGGAGCAACATGAAAAAAGGAAAAGGAGTCCTGATCATGAAACTGAAGACCAGAAAGCAGATCCTGTCCGCAATCGCAGCGCTCGCAGTTCTGTCCGCAGCGACCGGCGCAACCGCATTTGCAGCGAACCTCGCTGAAAAAGAGAACACTGCTCCGGCTATCACCGATGAGGTGAAGGAAGAGGCTGAGGCTGAGGTCGAGGCACCGGCACCGGCAGCAGAAGCTCCGGCAGCTGAGGCACCGGCTGAAGAGGCTGAGGCCGAGGAACCGGCAGCTGAAGCTCCGGCAGCTGAAACGCCCGCAGCTGAAACGCCCGCAGCAGAGGCTGAGGATGTTGAGGCACCGGCAGAAGAAGCTGAGAAGCCTGCAAAGCCGGTCGGCAAGCATGAGATCATTGCGATGATCAACAAGACCTTCGATCTCGAAACCTTCGAGTTCAAGGATGACGATGCAAAGGCTGAGTGGATTGACTTCTGCCAGACCACGCTGAAGCCGGAGCTCGAGAAGGAAGCAAACAAGCCGGTTCCGTCTGAGGACGAGAAGCCGGAGCCGCCGAAGCCTGCTGAGGAAGGCGAGAAGCCGGAACCGCCGAAGCCTGCTGAGGAAGGCGAGAAGCCGGAGCCCCCGAAGCCTGCTGAGGAAGGCGAGAAGCCGGAGCCCCCGAAGCCTGCTGAAGAAGGCGAGAAGCCGGAGCCTCCGAAGCCGGCCGAGAACGGCGAGAAGCCGGAGCCCCCGAAGCCGCCTGTCCCGGGTGAAGGCCCTGCGGGTCCGCATCATGAGGCACCGAAGGCTGCTGAGGAAGCAGCTGAGGAGACCGCTGAAGCTGTTGAAGAAACAACTGCTGAAACCGAAGCAGCTGAGTAATTCTTCGATTCGTATTGATCGTTTGGTTTTCCCCCCGAACGTTCATATACTTCCCTAATTTTCCCCAATTCCCTTCCCAAAACGTAAGCTTTTTGCTCCACAAAAAAACCGTCCTCATCAGCCGTGGCAAGATGAGGGCGGTTTTTCTCTGATGCAAAAAAATGCAGCGGCACGGACGGTTTGTCGGTGCCGCTTTTTCGTTGTAACTGTAATAAATCCGGTCAGACTGTTTCAGAAGCCTGACCGGAATATGCTGCGGATCATCTGCGGCGGGAAAATTGCGCTGTCTTGACAAAAACCATGTAAAATGCTATAATACTTGCAGATGATGCTGTGAAACCGTCATCGCATAGCAGCGCACCTGACTTGCACAGGCGCGCATTATTTTTCCTTTTTTGCATCTGCAACGCGGCGGATGACATTGCCGTCCTTGTCCACAATGACCGTGTGCTCCAGCGTGCCGACCAGATTGCGGCGGAACAGTTCTCGGTACTGATTCCGGAGCACCTCACGCTCCGCAATTTCGGCGTCGTCCAGCCCGACGGTCTTTGCCTTGTGTGCAAGCTCGTTGATGCGGTCAAGCAGTCCCTGATCCAAAAGGGATCACATCCTTTCCGTTTTGATTAAGCCTATTATACCACAGATCCGCGCGGTTTGCAAGACCGTCCGCGGAGATTACGGAGAATTCCATGATTGCACTTGTTACCGGCGCGTCGCGGGGCATCGGCGCGGCTGCTGCGAGAAGGCTCGCGGCGGACGGCTATACCGTGATCGTTCACTGCAATACGAATCTGAATCAGGCGCAGGCGGTTGCGGATGAAATCGGCGGCACTGTCATGCAGGCCGATCTTGCGGATTTTTCGCAGATTGACCGTATGACCGATGAAATTATCCGGCAGTTCGGTCGGATTGATCTGCTCGTCAATAACGCGGGCATCGCGCTGAACGGCCTGTTTCAGGATATTTCCGATGCGGATGCCATGCGGCTGTTTCTGGTCGATGTCGGCGGCACAATGCATACCGCCAAGCGCGTGCTGCCGCATATGCTGCGCGCACATCAGGGCTGCATCATCAATGTCGCGTCTGTCTGGGGCGAAACCGGCGCCGCCTGTGAGGTGCATTACTCCGCGGCAAAGGCGGCTGTGATTGGCTTTACAAAGGCGCTGGCGAAGGAGGCCGGGCCGTCCGGCATCCGCGTGAACTGTGTTTCGCCGGGCGTCATCGACACCGACATGAACCGGATGCACGGCGCGGAAACCATGCAGGCGCTCGCGGAGGAAACCGCGCTCTGCCGGATCGGAACACCGGAGGAGGTCGCGGCGGCCATTGCATTTCTCGCCTCGGAGCAGGCGGGCTTTATCACCGGACAGGTGATTCCGGTCAACGGAGGATTTCTGATATGAATGATGCAGAAAAAAAGCGGTTCGCCGACCAGATTGCGTTTCTGGTTGAGATGGACAAAATGAAGAATATCTACCGGCAGACGCGTGTGCTGCATGAGGATCGCGCGGAGAATGACGCCGAGCACGCATGGCATCTTGCGATGCTGGCGCTTGTGCTGAGCGAATATTCCAATGAGCCGGTCGATCTGAAAAAGGTGCTTGCGACCGTGCTGATTCATGACGTTGTGGAAATCGACGCGGGCGATACCTATGCCTATGATGCGGCGGGCAATGCGACCAAGGCGGAACGCGAGCAGAAGGCCGCTGACAGGCTGTTCGGGTTGCTGCCGGAGGATCAGGCGGCATATATGCGGCAGCTCTGGGACGAGTTTGAGGCGAACGAAACGCCGGAAGCGAAGTTTGCAAATGCGCTTGACCGCGTGCAGCCGCTGATGCTTAATTACTGCAAGCATGGCGAATCGTGGAAAACGCACGGCACAAGGCGGGAGCAGGTCGAGCAGCGCAATCAGATTGTCCGGGAGGGCTCTGCGGTGCTCAGCGATTTTGTATTCGCATTGATTCAGAGTGCTTCTGAGGAGGGGCTGCTGAAATAAGCAGGTAGAAAGATTATTTCAGTATGATTGATAGGAGCAAATTATGAAAAAATGCTGCAGGATCCTCTTTAAGATCGTGAAATGGGTATGCATCGTAATAATATCTGTGATCGTTTTATTCTTCATCGTCCGATTCGCCGGTCAAAGGATCAACAACCGAACGCCCGAAGGCGGCATCAATGAAACGATGTATGTCGATATAAACGGCACAAAGCAGTGGATCAACATTTACGGGCAGGAGAAGGATAATCCCGTGCTGCTGTATCTGCACGGCGGGCCGGGACAGCCTACAAGCTACGAAGACTATCCTGTTCTGAGAAAGCTGAGCGATATTTATACCGTTGTTAATTGGGATCAGCGTGCCTGCGGCCACAGCTGGACGAAAGACCAGATGGGCACGCAGATCACTTACGAACAGCTTTTCAGCGACGGCGAGGAAATGACAAAGTTTCTGCTGGATTATACGGGCAGGGATAAAATCAGTATCATGGGGATTTCCTGGGGAGCAGCCTTCGGTGCAAGACTTGTTCTCGATCACCCTGAAAACTATGACAGATTCTTTGCACTGAGCCTTCCCGTCGATAGCATCGAGCAGATGAAAGCACTGAAAAACGAGGCGCTGGAGTGGACGAAGGACGATCCCGAATATCACGCGATTGCCGAAAGCATCATTACCGATCAGGCTGAATTCGATAAAATGACAATCGAGGAACAGCGGCAGCTCGGTGTCAAATGGGATAAGATCTATGCAAAATATACCGAGCCCGATTCCGAGTTCGCAGGAGATGTGAATGTCGTTTCTGCCATGATTTTTTGCCCGTACTGGTCGGTCAGGGACTACTATAATTTCTTCTTTGCGTCTGTTCCTGCAAGGGTAGAGGACTATCCGCAGTATCCATATCTTGACTGCTGTCAGTGGGGGATGATGCGTGTGATTTCAATTCTGGACAGAACGGATTACAAGGTGCCTGTTTATATTATTATGGGCGATAAGGACTACACTGTGATGACATCCGTCACGAAGGAATACTATGATAAGATTACAGCTTCCGATAAGGGCTACTATGAGGTCGAAGGCGGGCATTATATGCCGATGCTGCTTTCCGGGAAACTGTCTGAAACAGTGCATGAAATAACAGAACAGGCTTCATAAATCAGATTGATTGCAGATGTTTTTCGGAAACGGGCGTTATCAGAAGCTCCTATGATACTTACAAAGTGCAGACTGCGGAGCGCACCGGTCAGTTCAGCCGAAAGAAACTGACCGGCTCCGCGCATACGGGAGAACAGAAAAGGAGAAACCATGCTGGATGTTGCACTGCTCGGCACGGGCGGTACCATGCCGATGAAAAACCGCTGGCTGACCAGCTGCCTGATCCGCAATGAGGGACAGGGCGTGCTGATCGACTGCGGAGAGGGTACGCAGATTGCGCTGAAATGCGCCGGGCGCTCGGTGCAGAAGCTCGATCTGCTCTGCTTTACGCATTATCACGCGGATCATATCAGCGGATTGCCGGGGCTGCTGCTCTCCATGGGACTGGAGGGGCGCACCGAGCCGCTGATGCTTGCGGGGCCGCGCGGGCTCCGCAGAACGGTCGAGGGACTGCGCGTTATCGCGCCGGAGCTGCCGTTCCCGCTGGAATTTACAGAGTTTGAGGGCGATGCGTTCACGATGCACGCTGCCGGACTGGAAATCACGGCATTTGCGGTGCAGCATACCATGCCGTGCTACGGGTTCCGGCTGCATCTGCCGCGCATCGGAAAATTTGATCCGGCGCGCGCCAGAGCTGCGGGGATTCCGCTCCGTGTCTGGGGACTGCTCCAGAAGCAGGAAACCGTCGAAGCAGACGGCGTGACCTATCACCAGTCGCAGGTGCTCGGTGCGCCGCGGCGCGGTCTGACCGTGACCTACTGCACGGATACGCGGCCGGTTCCGGCGATTCTGAAATATGCCGACAGTGCGGATCTGCTGATTCTGGAGGGCATGTACGGCGAGGCGGAGAAGCGCGGAAAGGCGATTGAAACCAAGCACATGATGTTTTCCGAGGCTGCGGAAATCGCGCGGGACAGCAATGCGCAAAGGCTCTGGCTGACGCATTTTTCACCCTCGCTGCCGAATCCGAAGGAGTATCTCCCGGATGTGCAGCGCATCTTCCCGCAGACCGTCATTCCCGAGGACGGCAGACAGATCGACCTGATGTTCACTGACGAGGCGTGAGTTCACATGAAGAAAAAGATAATCCGCCTGCTGATCGTCCTGCTCTGCACCGGGCTGTTGATGGCGGGAACGGCAGGCTGTGCCGTGCTCCGTGCCGAGCACGAATTCCAGACCGGGGTGCAGATCACCGCGGAAAATGTGCCGGAGGGGACATATTATGCCGATCTTCTGGTAAAGCTGCCGGAGAGAGATCCGCTCCGGGTTCCGGATACGGGCGTGCGGTTTTCCGGTGCAGACATCACGGAGAACAGTGAGATTTTCCGGTATCACAAGGACAATTACGTCAGCGCGTCGCTGCATTACGGCTATGCGCAAAGCATTTCTGTGCCGGATGTGCCGGATCAGCGGAGGCTTACAACGGTGCTGACAATCAGCGGAAACACAAAGAACGGCAGATTCAGCAAAGGCAAGGATTTTTTGCGGATTCCGTCCTTTCGCATTGCGTATGTCAGTCAGGACGGCAGCGTGCTCGGTGTGACCGGCCCCGCGGAAGCCGTTTCTCATTTTACGCCGTTGAGCCCGCAGATTCCGTTTTCTGCGGACGGAACGAATGCGCATTATGACATAACAGTGGGCGACGACTGGAATCCGGCAGCGGAGATGCTGGCTGCCGAGGTGATTCTGCTGATTCTGCTCCTGCTCATTGCAGCGCCGGTTTATGCGGTTGTCCGGGCGATCCGCCGGCGCCGTGAACAGGCGGCTGTCATCGCGCGGATTCAGCAGAATGCTGCCGGTGCGAACGGCGAAAAATGCGGTCAGACGAATAAGGATGATTGATATGACACAGTTTCACATTACCCCGCCTGCGCCGGTGCAGACCGCGCTGGACAGGCTGAATGCGGCGGGCTTTGAGGCCTTTGTCGTCGGCGGCTGCGTGCGCGATGCGCTGCGGGGCGCCGAACCCCATGACTGGGACTGCACGACGAATGCAAAGCCGCAGCAGATCTGCGGCTGCTTCCGCGATTTTCATGTGATTGAAACCGGATTGCAGCACGGGACGGTCACGGTCGTGATTGACCGTATGCCGATTGAGATAACGACCTACCGCATTGACGGTGTCTATGCCGACCACCGGCGGCCGGATTCGGTCACGTTCACCGATTCGCTGACCGACGACCTCGCGCGGCGGGATTTCACGGTCAATGCAATGGCATATCACCCGGCGCGCGGGCTGATTGATCCGTTTCACGGCGCGGACGATCTGCAATGCAGCATGATCCGCTGCGTCGGGAATCCGCAGGATCGCTTTGAGGAGGACGGCCTGCGCATTCTGCGGGCGATGCGGTTTGCGTCCGTGCTGGATTTTGCGGTGGATCCGCAGACTGCGGCGGCAGTCCGGAGGCAGAAGGCGCTGCTGCATCATATCTCCGCGGAGCGCATTGACACGGAGCTGACAAAGCTGCTCTGCGGCAAGGCAGCCGAGCGCGTGCTCACCGAATTTGCAGAGGTGCTCTTTGCGGTGCTGCCGGAGCTGGAACCGATGTACGGCTTTGACCAGAGAAATCCGCACCATGACTACGATGTGTATACGCACACGCTCAAGACGGTCGCGGCCTGTCCGCCGGAGCCGGTGCTGCGCTGGGCGGCGCTGCTCCATGACACCGGCAAGCCGCATGTCTTTACGGAGGACGAACGCGGCGGACATTTTTACCGGCATGCAGCAGTTTCCGTTGAGATTGCGGAGCGGGCGCTCAAAGCGATGAAATGTGACCGCAAACGATATGACCGCGTGCTGCTGCTCGTGGAAAAGCATGATCTTGTCATGAACGGCACGGAAAAGCAGATCAAGCGGATTGTGTCGCAGATCGGCATGGATGCGGCGGAGCAGCTCCTGCTTCTGCATAAGGCGGATGTGACCGCGCAGGCGGCCTGTCACCGCGCGGAGCGGATCGCAGAATCCGACCGGCTGCTTACGGTACTCGCGGCACTCCGGGAGGCGGACGCCTGCATGAGCCTGAAACAGCTTGCAGTTTCCGGCAGCGATTTGCTTGCAGCGGGCGTTCCGGAGGGCAGAGCCGTCGGGACGATGCTGCACCGGCTGCTGGATGCGGTGATAGAGGGCAGTATGCCGAATGAACGGGATGCGCTGCTTGCATATGTGCAGGAACAGGGAGATCAGACGGGGAATGCCTGATCTCCCTTTTTTCCGAAAGTGACAGAATTGTAATTTGCATGTCACGGAATAGAGAGATTATTGTGCTATCATAAAGACATCAATCATAGGGGAGGGATCCGCAATGGAATTTCTGACAATCGAACATCTCAGCAAAATCTACGGCAAAGGCGAAACCGAAGTGCGCGCTCTGGATGACGTCAGCTTCACGGTGCCGAAGGGACAGATGACGGCCGTGATCGGCCCGTCCGGCTCCGGAAAATCGACGCTGCTGCATATTCTCGGCGGTGTGGATCAGCCGACCTCCGGCAAGGTGTATCTGGACGGACAGGACGTCTATGCGCAGTCTGAAAAAAAGCTGGCGATCTTCCGGCGGCGGCAGGTCGGGCTGATTTATCAGTTTTACAACCTGATTCCCGTGCTGACCGCGGAGGAAAACATCACGCTGCCGTTGATTATGGACGGCAGAAAGCCCGACCGCGAGGCGATTCTGAAGCTGCTTGACAAGCTGGAGCTGACCGACCGGCGGCGGCATCTGCCCTCGCAGCTTTCCGGCGGACAGCAGCAGCGCGTGTCCATCGGCAGGGCGCTGTTTACATCGCCTGCGGTGATCCTCGCGGACGAGCCGACCGGAAACCTCGACAGCAAAAACTCCGCGGAGATCATTCAGCTGCTCAGAAACTCAAATCTGGAGCTAAAACAGACCATGCTGATTATCACGCATGATGAGAATATCGCGCTGCAATGTGACCGCATCCTGACGCTTGCGGACGGCAGAATCGTTTCAGACACCCTGACGGAGGGAGGGCGGCGCCATGAAGTTTGAACTGCTGCTCGCAAGGCGGTATCTGTCCGCACAGCGGCGGCATTCCGTGCTGACGGTTTGCAGCATCGTGATCGCCGTGGCGCTGCTGACCGCGCTCAGCACATGCTTTTCCACATTGCGCGGGATTTTTCGGGATGCCGCCTTTGACGAGGCACCGTATCATGTGCTGCTGTATGACGTCACGGAGGCACAGTGCAGACAGGTCGAAAAGATGAACCATATCGGCAGCTGTACGTTTGTTCCTGCTGATGACGGGAAGAGCGGGGATGGCTTGATTCTGTTTGACAGCTATATCGGCTCGCTGGCGAAATACATCTCCGAAATGAACCGTTCGCTGAACCGGAAGGGCAGCCGCAGCTATTCAATGAACAGTGAGCTGATTTCACTGGATCTGATCGACGAAAGCAGCAGAGTGGATGCAGTCATGACATATACCGTGTTCGTCATCTTCCT
Source organism: Oscillospiraceae bacterium (assembly GCA_016281125.1). Classification (GTDB taxonomy): domain Bacteria; phylum Bacillota; class Clostridia; order Oscillospirales; family Ruminococcaceae; genus Firm-04. The sequence goes on from JAEEIA010000034.1 coordinate 38,564, forward strand.
GATGTTCTTCGCACTGGGGATGCGTATGCTGATTGACACGGCGTTTGAGGTGTCCTCCAAAGAACGGGAGCGGCAGTTCGGCGTGCTGCGCTCGATCGGTGCAACGCCGCGGCAGGTGCTGAAAATCCAGAGCTTTGAGGGGATTCTGCTGTCGCTGATTGCAGTGCCGCTCGGCTGTCTGACCGGCATCGGAACGGCATATCTCATCTTCCGCGCCGTGCTCTCGACCGGCATTGCATCGTATTATCTGGAGACGGAAAAAATCCCGCAGATTGTGCGTCTGCATCTGAGCCCGCTGCTGATTGCGTGCTCCGCCGTCATCGGCATCATGTGGGTGTTCTTCTCTGCATACGGTACCGGTATGCGCAATGCGAAGCGTTCGCCGGTGCTGATGATTACATCGCGGGCAGGCGGTGTGAAGCGCGTCCGGAATCACCGGCTTTCGGGGCTGCTGTTCGGCTGGACGGGCAGGCTCGCCGCACGCAATGCAAGGCGTGAGAAAAAGCGGTTTGTCATCACGGTGCTGGCGCTGACCGTTTCGCTGACAATGTTTGCCGGCGTTTCCTCTGTTATGGATGCGGTCATGAACAAGATTTCGGAAGAGGAGAACGCCGGGCTCGGGAGAAGAACGGATCTGGATTTTTCGGTTCACGAGAATCCGCTTGCGAAAACGGAAGCGGCATGGGAAAAACAGATGTTTGAACGTCAGGATCGGAGTATAAGGTATTCAGAGGTTAGGACATCGAAAGCGCCGGAACATCCGACCGCTTATTACAAGGGCGTTCAGGCGCTGGAACAGAGCGGGTATTTCAAGGATCTGCTTTGGACAGTTTCACCCGGCTGGGGAGCCGGAGGATGCGATTGCGGGGACGGACATTTCAACAGTGTGTTCGTTTATTACTTGAACGAAACGGCATATGACCGTTTTTTCGGAGAACATGCGCCGATGTCCTATGCGGAACTGGAAAAAGCAGGCGGGGGACTGCTCGTCGGGGATGAACCGGAAATCATACCGGTAAAGGACGGCGCGGTCACGCTGTTGTTTGAATGCAAGCGGCAGCTGAATGACATGACAGAGGAGGAGTATGATGCGCTGATCAAGGATGTGCCGGAGTCAGAACGCTGGCGGTCGGAATATCCGAATCAGGAGGTGCTGCACGGCGCAGACGGAGAACCGGAAGAATACTTCTACTGGACAACAGAGGAAACAACCGTGACATTTCCGGTTGCACAGGTCGTGACAATGCCGTTTGATCCGAAGAATTATATATCGCCGGGGCAGGCACATCTGATTCTGCCGGAATCGCTGTTCCGGGAACGGGACTGGCAGAAGTTCGATGATTTCAATTTCGGCGTATATATCAGCTGCAATCTGAAGAATCCGGAGCAGTATCAGGAGGCACTCAGTTTCCTGGAAAACAGCACAGATATCACATATCAAAACATTTCGGATAATTTTACCTATATCCAGCGTTTGAAAAAGACAACCAGTTCATGGTCGGTCGGGCTGAACGCGGTCACGGTCATGCTTGCGCTCATTGCGATTGTCAACCTGATCAACATTGTATCCACGGGCGTTCTGAACCGGAAGCGGGAATTTGCCGCAATGCAGTGCAGCGGCATGACCCGCGGGCAGATGTACCGGCTTGTTGTGATCGAATGCCTGCAATTTACGCTGTTTGCAGCAATCGCGTCCACGATTCTCTGCCTGCTGATTATCCGCGGAACGACGTGGTTCCTGGTGGGCATGACGATTGAGGCTTCCCCAGGGGACGTCGATCTGGGCGTGTCGTATCTGACGCCGGTTATCCGGATCTGGACTGCGGCCGTCGCCGCCTTTGCAGTGACGCTGCTGGCCTCGGTGATTCCGCTTCACCGGATGCGAAAAGAACCTCTTGCTGAGCAGATCCGGGCAGCGGAATAGCATTTCACGTTCATTTGAGATACTGCTGTGCCGAAAGGTACACGGGCGCTTCTGAATCAGGGAGCGCCCGCTTCTTTTTGCCCGAAGCTCCGCAATCATTCCATTGACAAAGCGGCAAAAATCTGGTATCATATAAGACAGCAGTTTCAACTGTTTTGTCGCAGACGGAAAGGGGGAGCAGCCTGATGGCGGACAGTATTCATGCGGGACACCGCAAGCGGATGCGCGAGCGCTTTTTGAAAACGGAGCTCAACGGCTATCAGCCGCATGAGCTGCTGGAAATGCTGCTTTTTTACGGAATCCCGCGTGTGGATACCAACCCGATTGCACATGCGCTGCTGGAACGCTTCGGCAGCTTGCAGGGCGTGCTTTCCGCTTCTCCTGATCAGCTCAGTCAGATTCCCGGGATGACCGAGTCTGCGGCCTGCCTGATTGCGCTGCTGCGGGCGGTGTATACCTATGATGCAGAGGATCATTCCCGCGGAATGCCGGTGGAATCCTTTGACGGAGTCTGCGATTATTTTACGCGGCTTTACCGCTTTGAACAGCGGGAGATAGCCCGCGCGGCGTTTCTGGATCCGCAGCTGCGACTGATAAGCTGCGAGGTTATTGCACAGGGGCATCCGACTGCGGCGGCCGTTACCGTGCGGCAGCTGACTGAGCGTGCCTGTGCGGCGGGCTGCAATGTCATCGTGCTGGCGCACAATCATCCGAACGGCAGCACGTCGCCGTCCGATACCGATATTGCCGTGACGCGGCAGCTGGCGGAGCTGCTCGCGGCAGACGGGCTTTCGCTGGCCGATCATGTGATTGTCAGCGGCGATGCGGCGCTCTCTCTGCGGGAGGCCGGCGTTTTTATGGGAATTGAGCTCTGAGAGCGGGAGGATACATGGAACAGCGCAGTTTTCAGCTCCATGCGCCGTATGAACCGGCAGGCGACCAGCCGAAGGCGATCCGGCAGCTGGTCGAGGGCTTTGAAGCCGGAAAGGAAAAACAGATTCTGCTCGGTGTGACAGGCTCCGGCAAGACCTTTACCATGGCGAATGTCATTGCGGCGCGGAACAAGCCGACGCTTGTGCTTGCGCATAACAAGATTCTGGCAGCGCAGCTCTGTTCGGAGTTCCGGGAGTTCTTTCCGGAAAATGCGGTTGAATATTTTGTGTCGTATTACGATTACTATCAGCCGGAGGCCTATATTCCGAGCACGGACAGCTATATTGAAAAGGATTCGTCGATCAACGATGAAATCGACCGTCTGCGGCACAGCGCGACCATGGCGCTGGCAGAGCGCTCGGACGTCATTATCGTGGCGTCGGTGTCGTGCATTTATTCGCTCGGTTCGCCGGATGAATACCGCGGCATGTCTGTTTCGATGCGTCCGGGCATGGAGATGTCCCGCGAAACGCTGCTCGAAGAGCTGGTGCGGATCCAGTATCAGCGCAATGACCTTGCGCTTGACCGCGGCAAATTCCGCGTTCACGGCGACGTGGTGGACATCTGTCCGGTGAATACATTTGAAAACGTGATCCGCGTGGAGTTTTTCGGGGACGAGATCGACCGCATCACGGAGATTGCCCTGATGACCGGCGAGCCGATTGCACAGCTCAAGCACGCGGTCATCTTTCCGGCCAGCCATTACGTCGTATCCGGCGAGCAGCTTGAGGATGCCATCGGGGATCTGGAGCAGGAGCTTGAAGAACGTGTCACCTTCTTTGAGGCGAATCACCGTCCGCTGGAGGCAGAGCGCATCGCGCAGCGGACGCATTACGATATTGAGATGCTGCGTGAAATCGGCTTTTGCAGCGGCATCGAGAACTATTCCCGCGTGCTGGCGCGGCGTGCGCCGGGCTCGCGGCCGTGTACGCTGCTGGATCACTTCCCGGAGGATTTCCTGCTGATTGTGGATGAATCGCATGTCACGCTGCCGCAGGTCGGGAGCATGTACGCAGGCGACCGCGCCCGCAAGGAAACGCTCGTGGAATACGGGTTCCGGCTGCCGAGCGCCTTTGATAACCGTCCGCTGAATTTTCAGGAGTTCACCGCGAAGATTCACGAGGCGATGTTTGTTTCTGCGACGCCGGGCAAACTGGAAAAGGAATTCGCATCGCAGACCGTGGAGCAGGTCATCCGCCCGACGGGGCTGGTCGATCCGGTGGTCAAGGTCAAGCCGGTCATCGGGCAGATCGAGGATCTGCTGTCAGAGATTCACATGCGTGTCGATAAAAACGAGCGCGTGCTGATCACGACGCTGACCAAGAAGATGGCGGAGGATCTGACCGCCTATCTTGCCAATATGGAAGTCCGCGTGCGCTATATGCACCACGATATTGACACGGTGGAGCGCATGGAGATCATCCGCGACCTGCGGCTCGGGGAATTTGACGTGCTGGTGGGCATCAACCTGCTGCGCGAGGGCCTTGATCTGCCGGAGGTATCGCTGGTGGCGATTCTCGATGCGGACAAGGAGGGCTTCCTCCGCTCGGAAACCTCGCTGATTCAGACGATCGGCCGTGCGGCGCGGAATGCGCACGGCGAGGTCATCATGTACGCCGATGAAATCACGGGCAGCATGGAGCGTGCGCTGCGGGAAACGGAGCGCCGCCGGAGTTTGCAGCTCGCATACAACGAAGCGCACGGCATCGTGCCGCAGACGATTGTCAAGGATGTGCGCGAGGTGCTGGAAATCTCAACAAAGGAAAAGACCGAGAAGAAGGTCACGAAGAAGATGAATAAGCAGGAGCGCGAAAACCTGATTGCAGAGCTGACTGCGCAGATGAAGGAGGCAGCAAGGCTGCTGGAATTTGAGCACGCCGCATTCCTGCGCGACAAGATCAAAGAACTGCAAAAGGGGTGACGGCTTGTGAGTTTGTCAGATGCATGCGGCGTGACCGGGTTGATCGGAATGGTGCTGCTGGCGGCGGCGTTTATCCTTTCCGGCGCACGGAAGGACGCAGAGCGCACAGGCGACGGGAAGCGTGCCTTTGTTCTGAAGCGAATTGTTACGCTGTGCCTGATTTTCGGGACAGCCTGCTGGTGCATCGCCGGGCTTCTGGTGATGGCGCAGATGGCGCAGTCCGTTCACTGAAAAAACGGAGGAGCAGTCACTGAATATGCCGCATTTCTGCGGCGGGAAACCGTACTGAAAGGAGTATTCATATGGAACAGAAAACGGAGAAGAAAAAGGGAAATGCGGGTATCATTGTTTTGATTCTGATTCTGCTGATTCCGATTGCAGCAGCATTGATTCTGGATAAAACAGATGCGGGCTATTTCCTGAAATGTCACATCAGCAAGGATCCGCGCATGCAGTGTGAGGTTGTGATGCAGCTGGACGGCGCGCCTTGTCCGCTGACTGCGGCGCAGGTGACCGGTCTGCCGATGGACAACGGAGCGGAGAATAAGGTTTCGGATGTGGAATCCGATGCATCCGGCTGTTCCTTCCTGTGCAAGGGCGGCGAGTACGGCGCGCAGCCGTTTCAGATCACCTTCTCCTACGGCGACGGGCAGACTGCCGTGATTCCTGTCAAGCCGGTGATCGGCGCGAACTGGGAAATGACCGACCTCGTGCTGACAATTCAGGCGGATTCCGCTGCGGAAACCTATACCTATTCCGCGACGCTCTATGTCAACGGGCGGGCGTATAAGAGTACCGGAGAGGCTGCGTTTGATTCGGAGGACGGCATCCGGGTCAGCGACATATAAGGAGTACAAATGCATACCTGGACAAAAATGCGGCAGAAGCTGGAGCAGGAATATCTGGCAGAATCTCTGCGCGGACGGCTCAGTTATTTCGTCACGACCTATCATGCGATGCATGACGGGGACGAGGGCAGAGTTGCGGTGCGTCTGGACGGTGCGGAGATCCTGAAAAGCAACTTCTTCGAGCGCTTTGACGCGATGTGGAAAAAGTATGAGATTCTGGAGCAGGATCCGGCGGTTCCCGATCCGTGGCGGCAGTCCGCCGTGGAGGCCATCCGTGAGGGCAGCTTTTACCAGATGGATTTTTACCGCGCATTCCGTGAATTTGACAGCCGAAGCATCACGGAGAGCCTTGCCTCTGAAAATGCGCTCGTGCGGATGCTTGCGCTGCTCGACCGCCGCACCGGAAAGCGCACGCTGGAAAAGCTGCGCGTACCGATGCAGAAAGCGCCGCAGTGGCTGCAAATGATCTATTTTATCAGGCTGGAGGCGGAGCATATGCCGCTTCTGCAAGAAAGGAAACCGATGAAAAAAGGCATACTATTTGATCTGGACGGCACGCTCTGGGATTCGTCCGCGGAGTGTACGGAGGCATGGAACACCGTGATCCGGGAGCAGACCGGCCGGACAGAGCAGTTTACCGTGGATGACATGCATAACTTTATGGGCAGAACGATGGAGGCCATTGCGGCACTGATGTTCCCGTCGCTGCCCGAAGCAGAGCGTCTGCATATTCTGGAGCTCTGCACGGCGCATGAGCATGATTTCCTGCGGTCGCATCCGGCGCGGCTGTATGACGGCGAGCGGGAGATTATCGAGGCGCTTGCAAAGGACTATGCACTCGGCGTAGTGAGCAACTGTCAGGACGGCTATATTGAGATTTATCTTGACCAGTGCGGCTTTTCCGAACTGTTCTGCGACTGCGAATGCGCAGGCAGGACGGGAAAGTCGAAGGGGCAGAATATCCGGCTCGTGATGGAGCGTCAGGGGATTACCGACTGCATCTATGTCGGCGACACACAGGGCGATGCGGATGCCGCCGAAGAGGCAGGCATTCCGTTTATCCATGCGGCATACGGCTTCGGCAGGCCTGACGCCTGCGCGGCTGCGGTCCGCAATATCAAAGAGCTGCCGGAAGCGGCGGCAAATATTTTTTCCGAAAAAAGGAGTAATTGAAAATGGCTGATCACAAGGTTACATTTATGCAGAATGAGTACACGAATGACACGACCGGCGAAAAGGCACCGGGCGTCACCGTGATCCTGAACGGCAAGTTCGGCGAGGTCATCTCGCAGCTGCTGGAGGCAAATCCGAACTTCACCAGCAATATTCAGGTGATTCAGGAGGCGCTGTTCCGCGGCCTGAATTCGATGCTCAAGGAGAAGAACATCGGCGCGGATCCGGATGCGCCCGGGGATGAGGCGCCGGAAACGGAAGAAGCATAAGGAAAACACAGCACATCAGAAGGAGGTGCGGAAATGGAATCGTTTGTGCATCTGCATGTGCATACCGAGTATTCGCTGCTGGACGGTGCCTGCCGCATCGACCGGCTGATGCAGAAGGTGCGCGAAAACGGACAGATGGCTGTTGCGATGACCGACCACGGCGTCCTGTACGGCGCGGTGCAGTTCTATCAGGCAGCCATGGAGGCGGGAATTCACCCGGTGATCGGCTGTGAGGTTTATATCGTCCGGAGCATTTCGCTGAACAAGGTATGGATGCGGGAACCGGAGCCGTTCAGACTGGTGCTGCTCTGCAAGAACAATATCGGCTACCGGAATCTGGTGCAGCTGGTTTCTGCGTCCAATACGCAGGAGATGCACGGCCCGCCGCTCATTGACCGTGCAATGCTCACCGCCCACAGCGACGGTCTGATCTGCCTTTCCGGCGGCCGGCACAGTGAGATCACAAAGCTGCTGCTGCGCGGGCAGAGCATTCAGGCACAGGAAGCTGCAATGGAATATGCATCTGTGTTCGGCGAGGGTGATTTCTTTCTGGAGATCCAGAACCACGGCAGCCCGGATGAGGAACTGGTTCTGCACGGCATGTCGGAGATTTCCCGGAGCACGGGCATCCCGATGGCCGTGACGAATGACGCGCATTATCTGACGCGGGAAGACGCAGACACACATAAGCTGCTCTCCTGCATCCGGACGGGCGCCGTGCTGTCGGAGCCGGGCAGGGGAACGCTCCCGAACGATCAGTATGATCTGAAATCAACCGTGGAGATGAACGAGCTGTTCCGGGATTATCCCGAGGCGCTCCGCAATACCGAGGAAATCGCAAAGCGCTGCAATGTGCAGTTCACGTTCGGCGTGCTGCGGCTCCCGAAGTACCGCATCTCCGGGATTTCCGATACGGAGCTGTACTTCCGGTCGCTCTGCGAAAGCGGACTGCGCGGGCGTTACGGCACGGAGCCCCCGCAGGAGGCGGCTGAACGGCTGGAATACGAATACGATGTCATCCGGCGGATGGGCTATATCGACTATTTCCTGATTGTCTGGGATTTCGTGATGTACGCGAAGAACAACGGTATTCCGGTCGGCCCGGGGCGCGGCTCCGGCGCGGGCAGCCTCTGTGCTTACTGCATCGGCATCACGGATATCGACCCGCTGAAAAACGGCCTGCTGTTTGAACGCTTCCTGAATCCGGAGCGCGTCAGTATGCCGGATTTTGACATTGACTTCTGCATTGAGGGCAGACAGCAGGTCATTGACTATGTCACGAAAAAATACGGCGCGGATCATGTTGCGCAGATCATTGCCTTTGATACGATGAAGGCGCGGGCCGCCGTGCGCGATACCGCAAGATGCATGGAACTGCCGTATGCGCTCCGCGACAGTGTCTGCGCGGCGATCCCCGAGGATCCGAATATGACCATTGAAAAGGCGCTGGAGCAGTCGGCGGAGCTGCGGACACTGCGCGACAGTGACCGGCAGGTGCGTTCGCTGCTGGAGCTTGCACAGCAGATTGAGGGAATGCCGCGGCATACCACGATTCATGCGGCGGGCGTTGTCATTTCGGCAGAGCCTGTCATGCAGCTGGTGCCGCTTCAGCGGACGGAATCCGCGATTGTCACGCAGTATACGATGGGTGTGCTGGAGCAGCTCGGTCTGCTCAAAATGGACTTTCTCGGGCTGCGCAACCTGACGGTGATCCGCGATACCGAGCGGCAGATCCGCAGGCGGCAGCCGGGCTTTTCTGTACAGCGGATCCCGGAGGACGATCCCGGAGTATTCACGATGCTGTCCAACGGCGACAGCGCCGGTGTCTTTCAGCTGGAATCGGACGGCATCAGGCGCGTGCTGATGCAGATGCGCCCGAAGAATATCTCCGACCTGATTGCGGTGATTTCGCTTTACCGCCCCGGGCCGATGGAGTCGATTCCGCAGTATCTGGCCGCGCGCGCCGATCCGGAAAAGGTGCATTACGATCACCCGCTGCTGGAGCCGATTCTGAAAGAAACCTTCGGCTGCATCGTCTATCAGGAGCAGGTCATGGAGATCTGCCGGACGCTGGCGGGATACTCCTACGGCAGAGCCGATCTGGTGCGCCGTGCCATGGCCAAGAAAAAGCATGACGTTATGGAAAAGGAGCGCGAGGTCTTTCTGCACGGCAATGATTCCTGCTGCGGCGCGGTTGCAAACGGCGTCCCCGAGGAAACGGCCGATGCCATCTTTGACCGCATGGCGGCCTTTGCGAGCTATGCATTCAACAAATCCCATGCGGCAGCCTATGCGCGGCTCGCGTATGAAACTGCCTATCTGAAATGCCGCTGGCCATATGAATACTTCGCGGCGCTGCTGACCTCGGTGATTCCGACGACCGGCAAGCTGAAGGAGTATATCGGCGCCTGCGCATCGTCGGGGATCCGGCTTCTGCCGCCGCATATCAACCGGAGCGAGGCGGGCTTTTCCGCGGCGGGTGAGGGCATCCGCTTCGGCCTGCTCGGTATCCGCGGCGTCGGCAAAAGCATGGCGGAAAGCTGGCTTGCGGTACGCAGAGATCACGGGCCGTTCAGTGATTTGCAGGATTTCCTGGAAAGCTGTCCGGAAAACAGCATCAACAAGCGCGCCGTGGAAAGCCTGATCCGTGCGGGCGCATTTGACGGCCTCGGCTGGAACCGCAGACAGATGGTGGAGCAGTACGAGGGCATGATCACGGCGATTTCCGCGCGGAAGCGTTCGGTTGTCAGCGGGCAGCTCTCGCTGTTCGCGGATTTGTATCCGGTGTCAGAGCAGGCGACGCAAATAAAGGCACTTCCGGTGCCGGAGTATCCGGAGCGGATTCTGCTGGAAATGGAAAAGGATTACACCGGTGTATACCTGAGCGGGCATCCGCTGGACCGGATCAAAGACGGGCTGAATCTGCTGCATCTGCCGGAGATTGCTGACGCCGTCCGGATGAAGGACGGGCAAAAGCTGCGGCTGTTCGGGTTTGTCACGGATATCCGGACGCTCACAACGAGAAAGGGCGAAAAGATGTGTACCCTGACGGTCGAGGACTTCACGGGCACAGTGGACTGCGTGGTGTTTCCGAAGCTGTATCAGGAGCAGCAGACGCTGCTGAGAATGATGTCGGTGCTCTGCATCAGTGCGACGGTTTCCAAAAAGGAAAACGAAACCAGACTGCTCTGTGACAGCTTGCTCAGCGAGGAGCAGATGCGCGCGTATGTTCAGAAGCGCTGCGTGCTCTGCGTCAAGCTGGACGATGCCGATACCAAGCTGCTGGAGCAGATCTATAACATGTTTCTGCGGTTCAGCGGGACGCAGCCCTGCTGCTTCTGGCTGAACACGAGCCGCAGATATCTGTATCCGAAGCTGCCCGGCGGCGGCGTTTTGCTGAGCAAAGAGTTTGTGCAGCAGCTGCAAAAGCTGATTCCGCTGTCCCGGTGCGGGCTGATTGAGAAAAAGAGGTGAGCCGATGCGGTATTATGAATCCCTTTCTCCGGAACTGGAGCAGGAAATCGCGGAAAAGCAGCGGGCGGGCTGGGTTTCGCCCTTTGCCTGCAAAAACAGCGATGTGATCCGCCGCTATGACCGTCCGGGCGATGCGCCGAAGGTCTACCGGCAGCCGTTTTCCAAGGACGCGGACAAGATCCTGAACAGCCTGTTCTATAACCGCTATGCGGACAAGACGCAGGTATTCTCGTTTTACCGCAATGATGATCTGTCGCGGCGTGCGCTGCATGTGCAGCTCGTTTCGCGGATCGCGCGGAATATCGGCGCGGTGCTCGGGCTGAATGCGGATCTGATTGAGGCCATTGCAATCGGGCATGACATGGGGCATACGCCGTTCGGCCATGCAGGAGAGCACGCGCTGCATGCGCTGTATCACGAAAAGACGGGCAGGTGCTTCCGGCACAATCTGCACAGCGTCCGCGTGCTGGACAGTATGATCCCCTATAACATTTCCCTGCAGACGCTGGACGGCATCGTCTGCCACAACGGGGAGCTTCCGCTGGCGGAATACACCCCGCAGCCAATCGGGGACTTTGCCGCATTTGATGCGCGCATGGCGGCCTGCATCCTGGATGAGGACGGCGACCGCGGGCTGATTCCCGGGACGCTGGAGGGCTGTCTGGTGCGCATCTGCGATATGCTTGCGTATCTTGGAAAGGACAGGCAGGATGCGGTGCGCGCGCATCTGATTCCCGCGGAATCTGTTTTCCCGGAAACGCCGGTCGGCAAAACAAATGCGGAGCTGATCAACAATCTGGAGGTCAACCTGATCGAGCAGAGCTTCGGCATGCCGTATCTCAAATTTGACGAAACCCATTTTCTTGCGCTGAAGCAGCTGAAAAAGGACAACTACGAGCGCATTTATTTCCAGGAGGCCGTGCAGAAGCAGGTCAGGGACAGCGTTGTGCCGATGATGGAGCAGATGTATGCGCACATCTATCAGGATGCGGTGTCCCGGAACCGGGAATCCTGCCTGTACCAGCATCACATTGCGGCGGTGCTGGAAAAGCAGCGCTGGTATCCGGCGGAGCAGCCCTATACGGAAACCGATCCGCATGATCTGACCGTGGATTTCATCGCCGCGATGACCGATGATTATTTTGTGGATTATTACCGCGAGCTGTTCCCGAAAAGCCCGTATCATATCGAGTATGTCGGCTATTTTGACGGGACGCAGGATACGCTGATTCTGCCGTAGCAATTTATGACCGCAAACTCCGCAATCGTTAAGAAAAACTTATGGATTTCCTGCTTGCATTTTCCTGCTTGCCGTGCTATAATAAAAGATACGGGTGCCGGCAGCCGCATTCTGCCGGAGATGTTCAAATCAATCGGAGGTCGCACAAGCATGGCGAACTATCAAAACATATTGGTCGTAATCCCCTCACTGGATCCGGACGAGCGGCTGCTGAATGTCATTCGCGGCGTACAGGCCAAGGGCTTTACGGATATCCTGCTGGTGGATGACGGCTCTGCGCCGGAAAATCAGCATTATTTTGAGGAGGGCGCGGCACTCGGCTGTGCGGTGCTGCATCATGAGGTCAACAAGGGCAAGGGCAGAGCGCTGAAAACCGCGTTTGAGTGGTTTATGAAGAACCGTCCGGATTCTGCAGGCGCCGTGACCATCGACGGCGACGACCAGCACAAGCCGGATGATATCGCCGCCTGTGTCGATCTGCTCAGTCAGCAGAAGCAGGATTCCCTGATTCTCGGCGTCCGGAATTTTGACCTTGACCATGTGCCGCCGAAAAGCCGCTTCGGCAACAAGCTGACCTCGTCGGTATTCCGGCTGTTCTGCGGCCTGAAGGTCAGCGATACGCAGACAGGTCTGCGCGTGTTCCCGCGGGGCATCATCCCGAAGATGCTGGAGGTTTCCGGTGAGCGCTTTGAGTACGAAACGAATATGCTGCTGGTGTGCAAGCAGGCGGATATTCCGCTTGTGGAGCAGACAATCGAAACCGTGTACATCAACTCCAACGAAACAACGCACTTCCACCCGATCAAGGATTCCCTGCGGATTTACGGCATTATCATTAAGTTTTTCCTGAGCTCGCTGCTGTCCTTCCTGTTGGATTACGGCCTGTTCAATGTCTTTTATGCGGCGTTCCGGAATCTGGCGCACAGACTGTTCCTGGCAACGGCGCTGGCGCGTATCCTGAGTTCTGTTTTCAATTTCACGCTCAACCGCAAGGCGGTGTTCCGGAGCGACGCGCCGCTTTCCAAGACCATCGCACGGTATTATATTCTCTGGGGCTTCCAGCTGCTGGCGTCCTTCGGGCTCGTCCGGCTGCTCTCCGGCATCTTCGGAGAGGGCGGCTTCGTGGTCGCGATCTTAAAGCTGATTGTGGATATGTTCCTGTATTTTGTCAGCTTCCGCGTGCAGCAGGCCTGGGTTTTCAAGCCCGACAATACCGAAATCAAATCAGAATAACGGATGAAATAATATGATGAAAAAAACAACACCGATCTCAGCATCAGACGATAGCAGGATACCGGCATTTTCGCCGGAAACAGCATTTGAACGCATGATCTGCACGGCGGATGATGCATTGGCATGGGCACTCCGGGAGCCGGTTGCGGTATTCCGGGATGTCCGCTGCGTGTCCGGACAGGCCGTCTGGGACGCGTTTTACAGCGCAGTCAGCGCAAAGCAGCCCGCTTCGGTTCTGTGCGCGTATTTCTACGAGCTGGACAGGGCACATGTGTCCCCGGAATTGTACGAGGCGGAAAAGGATCTGTATCCGCAGATGTTCTTTTCGCTTGTTGCGTATGACGGGGAAACCTTCCGGCTCAGATCCCGGATCAGCACGGATACCGTTCTGGACAGAGATGAGCCCTTTCTGTATCTCGTGCATCTGATCGGAGAAAACCCGCCCGGTGCGCTGTACCGGTATACGGAGGAGTACGATCTGGTCAATGACGCGTCCGTCACCTGGGAGCGTTTGCAAAGGTCGATGTTCAGTTCACAGTACGGCGACTTTATCCGGCACGCGTCTGTGTATATGGATATGCATGACTGATAACCGAAAAAAATGCGCCTCGCTGCTGTCCGCGGCGGGGCGCTACATCAAATCAGTAGGGTGTTAGGAGAACACAATGTCGATCTGACAGTATCATCATAGCACAGATCCTGCGAAAAAAATGTCAAAAGAGAGAAGCATTCCGGGCGTTCTGGAATGTTTTTTTTGTGCGTATATTTTTTGCAGGAGGTGAGGGCGGTGCATTGGCTGACGGCTTGGAACAGTCTGCTCTGGCAGTGGATTCTGCCGGTACTGCTGACAGTCACGGCGATTGTCTGCGGGATCCGGCAGCGCGGCAAACCTGTGTACGGGCTCGGCGGCGTGCTGCGCAGGACATATGGAAGTCTGCTGTCCCGGAACGCAGACCGGCAGCAGCGGCGGGTGTTTGCGTCTGCGCTGGCAGCGACGATGGGCACGGGCAATCTGGTCGGGACGGCGCTGGCGGTCATGACAGGCGGCGCGGGTGCAGTGTTCTGGATGTGGATGTCCGCGCTGCTCGGAATGCTGCTCGTTTATGCGGAAAACCGGCTCGCGGCGCGGTACCGCAGGGACGGGCTCGCCGGAACGGCGGCGTATCTGCGGTTCGGGCTGAACAGCCGGTTTCTGCCGGTATTTTTTTCGGTTTGCTGTATGCTGGCGGCGCTCGGCATGGGCGATCTGGCGCAGAGCAGCACGGTCGCGCAGACCGCGCACAGCTTCGGGATGCCGCTGCCTGCCGCCGGATGTGTGACGGCTGCGCTGCTGCTTCTGATTCTCAGCGGCGGCGGAAAGCGAATCGGCGGGGTTGCTGCATGGTTGATGCCGCTGCTCTGCGGCGGGTATCTGCTTGGCTGCTTCTGGCTCATTGCGCTGCATTTCCGTGCGCTGCCGGGTGCGTTCATGCAGATTCTGCGCGGGGCATTCGGAATGCGTGCAGCCGGTGCGGGCATCAGCGCGGCGGCGTTTCTCGGCAGTATGCGCACGGGCATCTGCCGCGGGATGTTCTCGCATGAGGCCGGACTCGGCAGTTCCGCCATGCTGCATATGGATGCGGACAACGCAGCGGCACAGTGCGAATGGGCAGCTGCGGAGGTCTTTGCGGATACGCTGGTCAGCTGCACCGCGACCGCGCTTGTCATCCTGACGGCGCCGGCGTCCGGTGCGCAGGATGCTGCAGAACTGCTGCTCGATGCGTTTTCATCAGGGCTCGGGCAGTATGCGCGTGTGTTTCTCGGTATCTGCATGATGCTGCTGGCCTTTGCGACGATGCTCGGGTGGTATCGTTGCGGGGAGGGCTGTGCCTGCGCGCTGTTCGGGATGCGCGCCGCGCCGGTGTTCCGCGCGGCATATCTGCTGGCGGCATTTGCAGGCGCACTCGGGGAGCCTGTGTGGATCTGGACGTTCTGTGACTGCATGAACGGTATGACCGCCCTGCCGAATCTGTACACGCTGCTGCGGCTGCATTCCGTTCAGGCAGAAACACAGCCGCACAGTGAATCAGACCAATTATAGTCCGAAATCACTGTGCGGCCGGAAATCTGTCGTATGACGCGGAATGCGCTGAATGTGCGAAGGGAGGCGTGGATGTGTTAGTCCGCTTTGCCTTGCTTTGTAATATTTCCTTGCTCATCCGCCTCAATACGTTTGTCATGAATACGATCAATATACTTTTTGATCATTCCGTTTTCGTACCACTCATAAAATTTCCCCGTAATTTTTCCTTTACGATAGAAACTATAGTAGTGAATCTTACCCGATGGATAAAAAGATACTTCTATTCCATCCTTTAATCCATCTTCATAAAAGGTATAAGACATAAGGTTACCGTTATCATTTTTTTTATATATCAGTCCGGTAAAATATCCTTCCAAATCGCAAACAAAGTAGAAATTTGCTTCATCAAACCCGATTTCTTCATCTTCAAAATCAATTCCATGTTCAATCACATATTCCACGGATAATATTTTCAGCTTTTTTTGTATCATCACATGATCCCTGGATAATTTATTCAGCATATCATGTATCATCAAATGATTCCTGGATAATTGATTCTGCCTGTCAGAACTCTCAGGTATGGCTGGCTTAGGAACTGATGCCTTATGTTTTGGTTTTATAAACATCTCATCGCACCTCCCGACTTCTGATAAATCACAGTACGCATTGCCTTGTGATTTTTCCTTGTTTATCAAACTCGATGCGCTTGTTTCGCGTATAATCCACGACCTTTTTGATCATTCCGTTTTCGTACCATTCATAGGATTTCCCTACCGCTTTTCCTTTATCATAGACACGATAACTCTGCACCGCACCGGAGGGATAGAAATCAACTTCTACTCCATCCTGTAAACCATTTACATAATATGCATAATCCATCAGGGTTCCATCCTGAAAATCCGTGTTGAAAAAATGATAATACTTCATATCTTTATGATCGTAAACCTCATATGCCAGTCCGGTAAAACGAACTCCGTTACGATCAACCGTATAGTATCCGCATTCGTCCCAGTTGAGTTCTGCGTCGTCCCAGAATACGCCGTGTTCAATCACATCATCCCGTGATAAGATTGTCAGCTTTTGATGTTCGATCACATAATCTCTGGACAATCGTTTCCGTTCATCCGGCGTCAAAATTTCATTCTGTTTCCTGGATGTCATATATATCAGCCCTCCGGAAGAAGAAATATGTTAGTACAATTTGCCTTGATATGTTATTTCCCCGTTCTCATCAAACTCAATGCACGTTTTTTGGTCCCAATCAGTAATGTATTCAATTTTTCCATTTTCGTACCATCCAAAAATTTTTCCTACTAACCTACTATTTTTCCAAAACCTATAGTTTTCGACCTTGCCCGAATCATAGAAGTGAACTTCTGCTCCGTCTCTCAAACCATCTTTATAATGCCTATAATAATCAATGTTCAGATTGCTCCATGCTTCATATAACACGCCGCTGAACACGCCGCTGTAATCACGCATGTCATCAGGATAGTCCATATCATCACGATAGCACATATAATCTTTGTTGCACCTGGTGATCTCTTCAAGTTCAACCTCATCCCAATTTATTCCGTGTTCGATCACATAATCCCTGGATAAGATTGTTATCACTTTATTTTCAAGCAAATAGTCAAGGGAAAACTTACCCGGATCAATCGGATTCATATTATCTCAGCCCTCCTCCAAAGGGTTATGAACGGCACTGCATGATGATGCGGCAGCGTCCGTTTCTTTCATTTCCGCACGCGGAAGAATGCCTCGCGGTAGCGTTTGGGCGTCAGACCGGTCTGCTTGCGGAACACCTGAATGAAGTGACTCTCCGAGCTGAAACAGAGATAATCCGAGATTGCAAGGCAGGAGAATTCGGAATACCGCAGCATGTTTTCTGCCGCTTCCACGCGCTTTTTCGTGATGTATTCCGAAACGGACATGCCGACCTCCCTGCGGAACAGCCGGGAGAGATAGGTCGGGCTTAATCCCGCCGCTTTCGCCAAGTCCGGCAGCGTCAGCTTGGTGTGCAGATTGTCGTAGATATAATCAATGCAGATCGTGACCGCGCGCGGATAGCGGTTCTGCTTTTTGAGCAGGTGCATCCGCTGGGCATAGTCCTCCACAACCTCACGGTGCAGCATCCGTACCTCCTCGGCCTCCTTGCAGCGGTCGATGCTGTGGATATAGATGTCGCTTAAATTATAGGCCTCCTCCATCTCCATGCCGCCCTCAATGCAGGCTCTGGTGATCAGCGCGACCGTGATAATCAGATGATACTGGAGATTGCGCAGCGGCTCTGTGCTGAGCTTGCCCATTTCGCTGATTTCAAACGGCTGATACAGCCGCCGCATTTCCTGCACATCGCCGTCCTGAATTGCCTTGAAAAACGCGTTTTCACGTTCGTATGCAAGGTGTGATATACTCTGCTCGCGGTTCAGGAATGCCTGATGCGTCAGTTTCTTTTCGATGTCCATAAGATGACCCCTTTCTTATTATAATATATTTCGGGGAATAATGCAACAGAAATCTGATAAAAAAGGTTTCTGTTTGATATTTTCGCACAAAAATTTGTGCTATACTGACAATAGAAATCCATGGGGGATTTTCAAAAGGAGGGTTATGATATGAGGAAGCATTTTCGTACCATGTCGGCTGTTTCCGCACTTCTGATCACGGCAGGGGTGCTGATGAGTGCAGTCAGTGCAGCAGTTGACCTTCAGGGTGATGTAAACAATGACGGCGTTCTGAACAGAGATGACGCGCTTGCGCTTCGTTCCGTTCTGGCCGGTGTTTCCACGGACCTGAAGGAGAAGATGGACTTCAACGGCGACAGAAAGATCGACGCAAAGGATCTTTCCGTGATGAAGTACAGCATTATGAATCCGCAGCCGCAGCAGCAGGATCCGCCGCAGCAGCAGGATCCGCCGCAGCAGCAGAGCGGGCCGCAGGATACCCCGAGCGGTATCAAGGACTACGGCACACCGATGAACGCGAATGCAACGATGGTTTCCGACTTCCGCAAGGGCGCGGGCGACTTCTTTGCATCCGAGGGCTGGACGAACGGCAAGCCGTTTGACTGCTGGTGGTATAAGCAGAACGCACAGATCGTGAACAGTGCGCTGGAGCTGAAGATCGACCAGAAGTGGACGAATGACCGCAACAATGACTGGGATCCGCAGTATTCCGGCGGTGAGTTCCGTACCAACAATTTCTATCACTACGGTTATTATGAGTGCTCGATGCAGGCGATCAAGAATGACGGCGTTGTGTCCTCGTTCTTCACCTACACCGGTCCGTCCGATGTTATCAACGGACAGGAGAACCCGTGGGACGAGGTCGATATTGAGATCCTCGGCAAGGATACCACGAAGATGCAGCTCAACTATTACAGAAACGGCGTCGGCAAGCACGAGTATATGTATGACCTCGGCTTTGACGCTTCTGAGGGCTATCACACCTACGGCTTTGACTGGCAGTCCGACCATATCACATGGTATGTGGACGGCAAGGAAGCCTACACGATGCGCGGCGACTGCCCGAAGACGGCCAGCAAGATCATGATGAACGCATGGCCGGGCAGAACTGTCGATGACTGGCTCAAGCCGTACAACGGCAACAAGCCGCTGACCGCACATTATCAGTGGGTCACCTACGACAAGAACGGCAAATCCGGCAGCGGCCAGCAGCAGAACCCGGGTCAGCAGCAGAATCCGTGGGAAAACCCCGGTCAGCAGCAGAATCCGTGGGAAAACCCCGGCCAGCAGCAGAACCCGTGGGAGAACCCCGGCCAGCAGCAGAATCCGGGCGAGAATCCGGGTCAGCAGCAGAATCCGGGCGAAAACCCCGGTCAGCAGCAGAGCAGCTCCGGTATGAACGCCAATGCGACCATGGTTTCCAACTTCACGACCGGCAATGCGGGCGACTTCTTCGCTTCCGACGGCTGGACGAACGGCAAGCCGTTTGACTGCTGGTGGTACAAGCAGAACGCACAGATCGTAAACGGTCTGCTGGAGCTCAAGATCGACCAGAAGTGGAATCCGGGCGATGCAAATTCCGACTGGAATCCGCAGTATTCCGGCGGTGAGTTCCGCACCAACAACTTCTATCACTACGGCTACTATGAAACCTCGATGAAGGCAATCAAGAATGACGGCGTTGTGTCCTCGTTCTTCACCTACACCGGCCCGTCTGATGTCGTCAACGGACAGAAGAATCCATGGGACGAAATCGACATTGAGATCCTCGGCAAGGATACCACCCAGGTTCAGCTGAACTATTACAGAAACGGACAGGGCAATCATGAGAAGATGATCAGCCTCGGGTTCGATGCTTCGCAGGATTTCCACAGATACGGCTTCAACTGGCAGCCCGGAAAGATCACATGGTATATCGACGGCAAGGAAGTCTGGTCGATGTCCGGTGATGTTCCGGTCACCCCGAGCAAGATCATGATGAATGCTTGGCCGGGCAAGACGGTTGATGACTGGCTCAAGGCCTACAACGGCAACAAGCCGCTGACCGCTTACTATCAGTGGGTCACCTACAACCAGCAGTAATATAGATTTCCTCCCCACTCCCGCAGCCGTTTCGCATTTTCCGGCTGCGGGAGGATATATATCCTTTTTTCAGCAGACTAAATTCGTGTCTGCTGATTTTTTTTGCATTGTATTATGCGTAAGCCGGAGGCGGTCTGCCCCCGGCTTTATTTGTTATTCAGCGTACTGGGTGCTGCCGTTGTCCTCGCAGACGGCGTAGAGGTTCGTTTCCCAAGCGGGAATATAGGGGAGATGCCGGATAAACAGCCGGTACCGCGGATTGATCCGCTTGACCAGCAGCGGCAGCTCAAAGATGTCCTCATTGCGGTGGTAGAGCGAGATCATCAGCTTCGGGGCAAAGCGCGCGATTGAGCGGCTTGCGCCCCAGAGCGCCTCACGTTCTGCACCCTCGACGTCCATTTTCAGGAGCGTCAGCGGATTGCCTGCCAGTAGGTTATCCACAGAGCGCGCCGGCGTCATGATGCCGTCTGCGGCGACTGCGGACTGTCTGCCCGCCTTTGCACCGAACGGCAGCTCGGTATCCACGCACCAGGCCGTACACTGATAGCACTGCACAGAGGGCGTATCGCCGACGAATTTGACCAGCTTCTTATAGTTCTTCTTGTCCGGCTCCACGGCGACAATGCGGTGATATTTGCCGCGGGTGTATTCCAGCATCTCACGGATCGTGTCGCCGTTGTAGGCGCCCAGATCGACGTAGATTTCATGGTTCGTTGGCTGGAGCACGCGGTTCCAGATCTCGTCCTTCGTATCGACCTGATCCATCAGGTACGCCGGATTGCCGCTGATCTTGAAATTGATGATGTTCGCGTAGATCTGGCGGGAGCGCTCGTCTGCAAGCGACTGATACACCTGCTGGATTTCATCCTCATGCTCCGTGCAGTATTCGGGTGTGAACAGTCCGCCGCCGACAACCGGGACATCCGGCACATAGAGCTGATAACGCTCGCCGAGCGTGCGGATGCGGTCGATCATCTGCGGAGAGCAGACCGCGAATGCCAGTACAACAACAAAATCATCGTACTGCTGCTCGAGCTCCGAGAGCTTTTTCACGGGATATCCGGCAAAATCATGACCGCGGACAAACTCGTCACTGGCGAAGATGCCTGCGACCGGGATCTCGTAATTTCGCATCGCGGCAAGAATCCGGACAGCGCCGTCACCCATTCCGTAGAGGAAAATCGGGCGTGTTTCCGCTTTCAGACGTTCCCATACAGATATTTTTTCCGTAACAAATTGCAGCATGATCAGTTATCCCTTCGTTAATCGTTATGGTCGTGGCAGTCGCAGTCACAGTCATCAGCCGGATGATCCATCATATCATCATGGTGATGCGGCATATGGCCGCCTGCCATTCCGCCGGTGATCGCGTAGAGATCACGGCCTCTGGTGTTGTAGCGGTCGCGCTCGGCATTGATCTGCTTGTCGAGCATCTTGAGCACCTCGCGCGGGCGCTTGACGCAGCGGACTTCCTTCTCCGGCGTGTCGGTGTCGCGGACGAAAATGATGATTGTGCCGCAGCCGACGATCCGCTGCCAGAACGGCAGCTTGAGCTTTTTGTCTGTGACCTTGTAGAGATCGAGCTCGTCCTCGTCCAGGCTCAGCCAGCCCGTCCGCGTGATGAACTTGGTTTCCGTGAGAAAATAGCGGGTAAAGGTCCACGGCAGGCCGAGGAATGTCCGCTTCCGGTCGGACCAGATGTATTCGATTTCATTTTTCTTGCTCATAGCAAAGCTCCTTTCGCCGGTGATCCGGTTGATTGGGATATTCAGCGGGTGTGTTTCCCGCAATGTTTACAGGTCAATGACTGTGATGCCGTTTTCCGCGGCAGGCATGCGCTTCCCGGTGCCGGGAACGGCGACGGTATACGGGATACCGGCAGCCGTGCAGCGCAGCGTGATGCGGTTCCCTGCGCGTTCTGCGGTCAGTGTGCAGAACAGGCTGCCGTCTGCATGGCGCAGCGCCGCAGCCGCCGTATGGCCGTCTGCAAGCCCGCAGATCAGAACCTCGGCATGATGCAGGCTGTCGCCGCAGGGGCGGTCACATTCCGCGCTCCGCACCAGCACGGTATCCGGCCGGATATAGAGCGGCATTTCCAGATAGCTGCATGTTTTTTTCAGCCAGCGGCCGCCTGTGACGGTTTCTCCGCTGAGCAGGTCGTACCATTCGCCGTGCGGAAGATAGAATTCCGCTTCGCCGGATTCGTCCGTGACGGGTGCGCAGAGCAGACTGTCACCGAGCATATACTGCCGGTCGAGCGTCAGGCAGGCGGGATCGTCCCCGAAGTCCAGGAACATTGCACGCATCATCGGGATGCCGGTTTCATGTGTTTTGTTCGCCTGCGCCCAGAGATACGGCATCAGCCGCAATTTCAGACGTGTGAAGAACCGCAGCACGGCACATGCGTTTTCGGGATCGGCAGGATCGTCCTCCTCATAGAGCCACGGCACGCGGTACGAATGCGAACCGTGCAGACGGCTGTGCGTGCTCATCAGGCCGAACGCAACCCAGCGCTTGTAGACATCCGGGGATGCGGTCTGCTCAAAGCCGCCGATGTCGTGCGAGAAGAATCCGAAGCCCGAGGATGTCAGCGAAAGCCCGCCGCGGAGCGTTTCAGCCATTGCGGAATAGGTCGCTTCACAGTCGCCGCCCCAGTGTACCGGGAACTGCTGACAGCCCGCGGCTGCGCTTCTTGCAAAGAGCACGGCATTTCCCTTGCCCTTGCAGTCCTCCAGCGCTTCAAATACCGTTTTATTATAAAGATACGCGTAATAATTATGCATACCCGCCGGGTCGGAGCCGTCATGCCAGACGACGTCCCTTGCCGGGATGCGTTCGCCGAAATCGGTCTTGACCGCATCAACGCCGTCTGCACAGAGCCCGCGGATTTTGTCCGCGAACCACGCCCGGGCGGCCGGGTTTGTGAAATCCACAATGCCCATGCCGGACTGCCAGAAATCCGTCTGGAAAATGCTGCCGTCTGTTCTCCGGAGCAGGTATCCGTTTGCGGCGGCCTCGTCAAACAGCGGGGACGCCTGCGCAATATACGGATTGATCCAGACGCAGATGCCGACACCGTACTGCGCTTTCAGACGCTTCAGCATGGCTTTCGGTTCTGGGAACATGTCAGTGTCCCAGACAAAGCTCGTCCACGTCTGCGGCTTCATCCAGAAGCAGTCGAAATGGAACATGGAGAGCGGAATCTGCCTTTTCTGCATCCCGCTGAGCATTTCACAGACGGTCTGCTCGTCGTAATCCGTCGTGAACGAGGTCGAGAGCCAGAGCCCCAGCGAAGAAAGCGGCGGCAGCGCAGGCTTTCCGGTCAGATCGGTATAATGCCGCAGCACATCGGCGCAGGTTTCGCCGCCGATGACGCAGTAGGTGAGGGATTCGCCCGCGGCGGTCATGCTGATTTTGGATACGGTATCCGATGCCGCCTCAAAGCTGATATGCTCTGTGTGCTGCACGAATACGCCGTAGCCGCGGGAGCTGAGATAAAACGGCACGGATTTGTAGCTCTGATCCGTGCAGGTGCCGCCGTCGGCATTCCAGATGTCAACGGTCTGCCCGTTTTTGATAAATGGCGTGAAGCGCTCGCCGAAGCCGTAGAGATACTCTCCGGCGCTCAGGTCAAGCTGCTCGCGGATCCACCTGCCGCTTGTATTCGGCGGGATGCTCCAGAACGGCGCGTCCGCTGCATCGCGGCGTTCGGCTTCGATGCGGGCGGCATCCGCGCTGATATAGGATGCGCCGCGGCTTCCGCTGCCTGTGAGCCGCTTTCCGGCATAGGTGAAGCGGATATTCCAGTCGCCGGTTCTGGCGACCGTTACGGCGGTTTTCCCGGACGTCAGCGTGACGGTATCTTCTGTTTCGGTGATCACCGGCTGAAAATCCGGATCCTCCGACAGTGCAAATTCCGGCATACGGCCGGCTGCACCCTTGTGGTGATACAGATGAACGCGAATGATATTTTCCCGCGGGGAAGAGAACACGGCTGTCAGCATCACACCGCCGAGCGTCATGCTGCGGTGCAGGATTCTGTGCGCCGACGCGCTGACTGTGACGCTCCCGCCGCTGATCCGGACATTGCACGGCGCTGCGGCATAGCTGACCGAAAATCCTTGCTTTGTAAGCCAGAAGCCGTCTGCAAATTTCATACGCGCCGCTGCACCTCCCGTTGCCGAATATAATTATACACATATATCATACCATAAATCCGCCCGAAAGTCAATCTGTCATGCGCTGATCGTGCAAAAAAATCCCGCTGCGTCTTTTGCAGCGGGATTTTTTATGTATGTTGGAACCATGCTATCGTAACTTAATAAGCGGTCCGGAAGTAATTGCGGTATCCGTCACCATTGAAGTAGAGATACCCGTGACTGAACTGCGACGGATCCGAGAGGTACAGGTCAACAGCAGCTTTGACACTGTCCGTCACATAGCCCGACATTTCTTCCATTCTGACCAGACGCTCCAGACCGGCGAACTGATTTCGCTGTATCAGGACCTCGTAGATCGTGTTCGGGAAGGCGGGCGAGTTGACGCGGTTCATAATCACTTCCACAACAAGTGCTTTTTCAGATTCCGGCACCCAGCTTGCGCCGTACTCATGCCCGACGACATTGCAGAGCATGGTGTACTCGCGGTCTGTGACCGTGATTGCGGTCGGTGCGGCATCCGCAGTGACTTCAGCTTCACATTCCGGTGCGGCGGTCGTTTCGGCCTGGGTTGACGGTGCAGCCTCGGCTGCGTCAGGCGCTGCGGTGACCTCCGTGACGGAAGCGGCTGTGAGGAACTGCGCGGGATCCTCCTGAGATGTGCTTGTTGTGACCGTTTCCGCAGTGGCCTCGGTGACAGGAACTGTCGTGCTCTGAACGGTTGTCGTCGTCAGGGCAGAGGCTGCGGACGTGCATGTTGTGCCCTTTGCCGTCGTTCTGGCGGGCACAGTGGTTTTTGCTGTGGTAAGGGTTGTTACGATAGAGGTCGTTTCGATCGAAGCTGCGGTGGTAACAGATTCTGCCGTGTTCTCATTCATATATGCAACACTTGCTTCGGTTTTCGCAACGGAAACTTCCGCGTTGATGATGCCGCCGTGGAGCATACCGTAAGAGAGGAGGCACAGGGAAGCTGCTGCGACCTTCACTTTTCTCATCGACTCATCCTTTCGTAAAAAAATGGGTGCGTCTGTACGACGCTTTCCATATCATACCATATTTTCGCAGATATTACAACGAGATTACAGAATTTTCCATTTTGTAATCAAAATTCCTTCGCATGCATGGTTCTCTTTCTGTTTATCCTGCACAATGATTTTGCATATTTTTGTGGTGCAGACGGCTCCGAAAATCGGAGCTGTCTTGTGAAATGACAGATTTTCCGCGTGTTTATGTGCATTTCGTTTCACACTTCTGTCACAATTTATTCATAATAATCTGCACAGCCGCATTGACATTTCTGCGGATTCATATTATAATAATAGGAGAAGATTTCTGACAGAAAGGAAAGGTGCAGTATGGCACATAAACTGGAAGAACAGATTCACAGGCTTGCGGATACGCTGATGGCGGATTACTGCGGCGGGCGCATCATTGATGCGGAGGTTACGCTCGATCATCCGAACAAGGACATTGTCATTGACATTGTATTCAAGCTGCGGCAGATCATTTTCCCGGGATACTTCCGCAATCAGGCATACCGCGTTTATACAGTGCGGAATCATGTTTCGATGCTGCTGGAAGACGTGATATTCAATCTGATCAAACAAATTTCGATTGTTCTGGTCTATGCACCGGAATACTGCGATGCTTCGCCGGAGGTGATCCGGGCGCGCGCGGAGGAGATCACGCTTGCGTTCATCGGCAAGATTCCGGAAATCCGTGCGTATATTGAAATGGACGTGGATGCGGCCTATGACGGCGACCCCGCGGCCTATAACAAGGATGAGATCATCTATTCGTATCCGGGACTGTTTGCGATTCTCGTCAGCCGGATTGCGCACCAGCTGCATCTGCTGGGCGTGCCGCTGATTCCGCGTATCATGACCGAATACGCGCACAGCCAGACCGGTATTGATATTCACCCCGGCGCGTCGCTCGGGCGGTACTTCTTCATTGACCACGGCACGGGCATCGTCATCGGTGAAACGACTGAAATCGGCGACAACGTCAAGGTCTATCAGGGCGTGACGCTCGGTGCGCTTTCGACGCGCGGCGGGCAGTCGCTGAAATCGAAGAAGCGTCACCCGACAATCTGCGACAATGTGACGATCTATTCCGGCGCGTCGATTCTGGGCGGCGAAACGGTGATCGGCAGAGGCGCGGTCATCGGCGCGAACGCGTTTATCACGCGGTCGATTCCCGAGGGCGCAAAGGTCAGCATCAAGAATCAGGAGCTGCATTACCGCTACGATCCGCAGGCCAAACCGGAAACCGAAACGGTCGATCCGGACGACACATGGTTTTATATCATCTGAAAGCAGAACCCCGCACGGCGCGTAACCGTGCGGGGTTTTTGTCTGATTGTCAGGCGTTGTTATGCGACCTTGAAATTGCGCATTTCAAAGGAGTGATTCACCCAGTCGAAGCCGACAACGTCAAGCGTTCTGGTTGCTGCATTCGTGATCTGATCGTTTCTGACGGTAAACTTGTTCAGCGGCAGATCAATGTGCTTCCAGCCGTTGCTGAGGGTTGTGACGGTTGCACCGGGCAGCGTGCATTCGCCGGTCACCACGTTGACTTTGATGCTGTCTGCGATGCCTTTCCAGCTGCCGGTTTCGGTAATGGTCTGAAGGTAAACCGTAAACTTGTCATTGCCGTAGTTATGTGCATTCGTCGGCTTGAAATCGAATGAAATCTTCTTGTTGCTGTATTTCCACATCGCAACCGAATCATCACCGCAATGATGGTGCGGATCATTCGGAATAATATCATTCTTGTTTATCATGCTCAGGTTCAGCTGATTTACATGGAAACGGCTGGGATTCCGGTCCGGATCGACGGTTTCCGTAATTTCGATGTCCTTATAATAGAAATTTCTGTTTTCAAGATAGTACAGAGTCTGACGGCCGGACTGGCTGGAAGACAGATATTCCGCCGAATTCTGCGGATAGGGGAAGGTGTTGAGATTCTTGACCGGAATGATAACCTCATACCAGCCGCCGCTGTACAGAATCGGAGCCATCGTTCCGCCGGTGCAAATTGACGCAACGCCGGAGCCGAGGAATGTGTAGCTTATGAAATTGGTTCTGTAATTTCCGAACTGATCCATCAGGCGCATTGCGGCACCGACAGTGCCGGAGCCGCCGTTCGGTCTTTTCACCTTGAATCTCAGCACTTTGTTGCTGTTCTTCCAGTTGTAGATCGGTGCAGGCAGCGGGATGATCTCATCCTGCGGCGTGTAATCTGCGGTGTTGACTGCGCTTGCGGTCGGTGCTGCTGCAAGCATCATGGTGACGGATGCAACGGCTGCCATGGAGATTGCCATGAGTTTTTTGCCGATACGGCGAATGCTGATGTGTTTCATGAAAATATCCTCCCTTATTCAGTGTAAGAAATGTTTGGTTCTGTCAGTGCCTTTGATGTCCAGCATGCTGTTTGGCTGCGGAGTGTCCCCTGACCTCCACAACATCATCATAGCATAAATGAAAAGAAAAAGCAATATTTTGCGACAGAATGCACAATATTGCGACGAAATGCCGTATACGGCGACGAAATCCCGTTTTTTGCGCCTGAGTTGCCAGTCCGCGACGAAATCAGTTTTTGGAATTTTGTCGCCGAAAAACGGGATTTCGTCGCGGATGATTTGGCCGTCAGCGACGAAAATTTGTGCCGATTTCAGCTTTTTGTTCTAATCAAAAGCAAGAAAATTCGATATTTTACCGTATCGTCCATTTTGGCATTTCGTCCGCGACGAACTGCCGGAACAGCAAATGACTGCGGGATACCTGCGTTCAGTGCCTTGCAGATGCGTTTTTCAGCGCCGAAGCCTCCTGTTCGGGGAGTGCGAGCAGGGCATCCGCATGGTAATACGCGACGCCGCAGAGCGAGGGCTCGGTCAGCACATCCTCGGTCTGCACGGCGGGCAGATTCTCCCCGGTCAGCCATTCGTCCGCGCCGCTGCCCGCATTCGGATCGGTCTGCCCGTACTTGTAGATGCCCAGCCCGACTGCCATCTGCACCGCATCCGACCGCGGCAGCATCACCCATGCCCGGAGCATCTCCGCAAAGGGACAGCGCCCGTGCCGGTAGCCGTAATACAGCTGCGGAATCACCAGATCACAGCAGCCGCCGGTTTCGCACCACGCGGCCACATCCGCATAGAGCGCATCGCGGTTCTTTTGCAGATCGCCCTGCGGACTGACCGAGAATACAGCGTTTTCATCCGCTGCATGCACGGCTTTGTACATCTGCTGCATCAGCGCGGTGATATGTTCGCGCCGCCAGTCGCCGAGGTCTGCTGCGCCCGATGCCGCAAAGGTATCCGCGTCGAATTCCGGCGCGGTTGTCGGATAGAAATAATCGTCTGCATGGATTCCCGCCGGATGATACCGGAGCATCAGCTCGGTGACGGCGCCGGTCAGGAATTTGCCGGTCGTTTCCGCTGCGGGGTCGAGATAATACCGCCCGTCCCAGATGTTCAGGTTCGCCGTCCGGAACGCGCTGCTCCGGAACCAAAGGCAAAGCGCGGCATCGCCGGTCTGCTGCTCCATGACCGCCTCCGTCTGGAGCCGGAGCGGGTTGAGCCAAGCATGGAGCGCGATGCCGTTTTCCGTGCAGGCATCGCTGAACAGTTGGAGGCCGTCCTGTCCGTGCAGCGCGGGCAGCTGCGGGTAGTATAAGGACGGGTAAATGCTCTCCCCGAAGGCGGTCACATGGACAAACACCGCGTTGATTCCGAAACCGCGCAGCTGCTGCAAATAATCGCTGACAGCCGCCTGCGGATCCGCGGCGGTCAGCAGGCGCTCCGCGGTGAAATAGGGGATCCACGCAGCGGAGAGCCGGTCTGCGGGGACATGCACCTGCGCAGGAATCTCCGCATCCTCCTGCGGCGGGGGCGCGGTGCAGGCGGTCAGCGGCAGCAAAAGCAGAATCAGCAGCAAAAGACGGATATGCGGCATGTTCCGGGCTCCTTTCCGTTTGGATAGCTCCATTATACCGGAAAGGCTGTGCGAAATCTGTCGGTCTGATGTGCCTCCGGCGGATTCTTAATGGGGACTCCGTCCCCAAGCCCCTGCTTAAGGGACATTGTCCCTTAAGAATCCCATTGTGATGAAAATGATGTAATTACATAGATTTTATTATTGCGGGATTCCAAAGGGTTACGACCCTTTGGCGGGGTTTGGGCGGAGCCCATTATAAATCATCGCGCAGCGATACCTATATCGACAAACTGAGCCCTGTGATTCTCTCACCGGGCTGCCTGTCAAAAAGGTATCCGCTGCGCGGATGCTATTACGGAATGGGGGCCTCTATCGCAGGCCCCCAAGCCCTTCTGGCTCTTTGCACGCGGGGGAATTTCGCACTCTGCGGAGTGCGACGAGGGCTCTGCCCTCGACCCGCGAGCTTTTTGAAAAAAGCTCGACCAAAAACTTTTATTTTGGTTCACAGAAAGTTTATCGACAAACTGAGCCCGGTGATTCTCTCACCGGGCTCATGAAATATGATGCTTACTGCACGCGGATTTCGCCGCCGACCAGTTTCAGATTGATCGGCTCGGATTCGGAATTGATCATGCGCTCCACGCCGGTTTCCAGCTTATAGACCGTGCCGGATGCGGCGTCCGCGGGAATGTCGAAATATGCCGTGAACAGGATGCCGTCTTCGGTGCAGTCCTTCTGGCTGAGCACGCCGAATGCGACGATCCGGTTTTCCGGAGAAACTGCGCAGTCGGTCATCGCTTTGCCTGCTGCGGGGCCGACGTCATAGACCGGAATGGGCGGTTCCTCGTCGGAATCGAGCTTCGGAGAGAGCTTCTTGTCATACAGCAGACGGATGCCGCCGAAGGAATAGCCGGGATTGTTCGAGATTTTCACGCTGACAGGCACGCTCTTCTGCCCCGGCTGTGCCGTAATGACGCCGATGCTCAGCGTCGGCTCGCTGCCGACTTTGTAATCGTCACCGGAGCCGGCCTGCTCCTCCGGATCCAGCTGCGCGGGGGTATCCTCTCCGCCCTGCTGGGACGGTGTGCCGGGATTATCCGCATTCTGCGCGGGCGAACCGCCGCCGTTGTTATCGGCGGGCTTGGTGTCGCCGGAGGGCGTCTGCTGGGCATCTGCGTTCCCGGCGTCGCTGTCCTGCACGGCAACATCCGGTTCTGAGGACGCACTGATGATCGGCTCAGAGGTCAGCGGCTGATCGCTGACAGTGCAACCTGCGGCCGTGCCTGCAAGCAGCAGCGCACAGAGGATTCCGGTAAATCTGATACATTTCATGATGAAATCATCCTTTCCTGAATGAGATTGATATGACGGATATTCGGCCGGATCTCCCGGTCGCGGAGCGGCTTCAGGGAGATGACCGTCAGTGCAGGATCGCGGTCAGCCAGCTGTATGAGGGCTTCGGTCGGCTGCACAGTGATGACAATGATTGCGGCATTGCTGTTCTGCTGCCGCACAGCTTTGATCATGGATTCACAGCGGCCTGATACGGTCGCGGGGAGTGCTGCAAGCATCCGCAGCACGGGATACAGCGCATCATTGCCGGAACGGAACGGCGTTTCCGCAGCGGCACCGTTCACAGTGGTGTTGGCGCAGAAACGCACAGGAATGCGCATTTGCGCTGCTACGTTGATGCAGGCGGCACAGAGCCGGATGCAGTTTTCCAGCGCGGGACGGTCGGAAGCGGTATCGCGGTCGGTTTCGCGCGTCTGCATATTCAGCAGGATTGCTGCTGTCGGAGATGCGGTTTCCTGAAACTGCCGCACCATGGGCTGCTCGGTTCGCGCAGAGGCGCTCCAGCAGATGTCACGCACCGGATCGCCGTCGGCATACGGGCGGATTCCGCTGACCGCAATGCGGTCGGGAATCAGCATTCTCCGGCGGATCACATCGCCCATGAGCTGCTGCGGGAAGGCCTCGGGAACGGACGCGTGCCGTCTTGCGGGCAGGACGGTCAGCTCCGCATGTGCCTCCGGCATCGGGCGGGAAAGCTCCGGCGCGCCGAACAGATCACTGAGCACGATCACCGCATGGGACACCGTATACATGCCGCGCTGCGTACAGGTGACGTTCCAGTGCCGCTCAATCCGGCGGTAGGGGAGCAGCGTGAAATAGCTTGAAACGAACCGCGTGTCCTCCGAAACAGTGGACTGCTTTGAAGCGAACAGCAGCGCAGACTGTGTCGTCAGCTCCGCTTTTACCCACGGCAGCGGGAGCGGCTTTCTGCTGCAAATGGTTTCCGTCAGCGTGACGGTGTCGCCCTCAAAGACCTCCTTCTCGGAGAAGGAGAGCTCGTAGGTGAGATTTTTGTAGCCGTATCGCTGAATCAGCGCCTGCGACAGCATCAGGACGCCGAGAATACAGAGCAGCAGAATGACGAGAATCATGACTTCGGGACAGGCACGCTGTTCAGAATCTCATCGACGAGCTTGAGCGCGGCCTGACGGTCAGTGAGCAGTCCCTCCGCCGCGTGGATGCGGTGGGCGCAGACTGCGGGAAATACCTTTTTAATATCGTCCGGGAGCAGATAATCGCGTCCCTCCATGGCAGCGGCAGCCTGTGCCGCGTGCCGGACGGCCAGTGCGCCGCGCGTGCTCAGACCGAAGCGGATCTGCTTGTGCCGCCGTGTCGCATCTGCAAGATCCAGCAGATAATTGAGCGTGTCATCTGACGCGGAAACGCTGCGGACAGCCTTCTGCGCATCCAGCAGCGTATCCGGATCTGTCACGGGTTTGAGCGCGTCCAGCGGATCTGCGGTCTGACGGTCCTTCAATACCTCGCGTTCATGTTCGCGGTCTGGCGTGCCGAGCGATAGGCACATGAAAAAGCGGTCGAGCTGTGCTTCCGGGAGCGGAAATGTCCCTTGCAGCTCAATCGGGTTCTGTGTCGCAATGACGAAGAACGGCTTCGGCAGCGGATAGCTGGTGCCGCCCGCCGTGACCTGCTGCTCGGCCATGCACTCCAGCAGACCGGCCTGCGAACGCGGTGCCATGCGGTTGATTTCGTCCGCGAGCAGCAGATTCGTAAAGACCGGCCCCTTGCGGAACTGCATCGAACGGCTGCCGTCCGGCTGCTGCACGAGCAGCTCAAAGCCGGTGAGGTCAGCCGGCATAAGATCCGGCGTACACTGAATCCGGCGGGAATTGCAGCCGGTCAGCACGGCAAATGCTTTGACGAGCGTCGTTTTTCCGGTTCCGGGCAGATCCTCCAGCAGAACATGTCCGCCGCAGAGCAGCGCTGCTGTCAGCATATATATAGTATCCTCCGCACCGCGGACAATGCTGCCTGCTGCTGCGGAAACAGATTGTGCCAGCTGCGGAATGTCGGTTATCTTCATAAACCGCTCCTTTCCGGTCTGTGCCGATAAGATAACCATAGTATAGCATGATACGGCGGATTTGTCAAATCCTGCGGCGAAAAATCTCCGGAAAGGCGGCGGGAACATACAGAAAAATGCAGACAACACGCTGTTTTTAACAAATTCACGTGTATACGGATTGTAATATGTTATAGAAGGTTTACACGCTGTCTGCGCAATAATTGAGGTTATTCACGAAAAATCGCAAAAAATGATAGCGTTTCAGTATACTTTCCGGCGCGCGATGATTGCTTTGTTTTCCGCGAAACCGCAGGAATTTCCAAGGTTTGCGGAGATAAATTGGGACAAAACAGCGAATTGTTTGGCGAATATTCACTGAATGTTCACAAATTGTCCATATAATACAGCCTGTTTTCGGCTATAATGTAAGTGTCGGATTTCCGGCCCAAAAATAAGAGGGATTTTTGGAATGTAAAAACTAATTTTTGAGAGGGGTTTTTTCATGAGCAAACATTTGATGAAGCGCGTCGGTGCAGTCTGCACCAGCGCCGTGATGTCCCTGAGCGCTCTGATTGCGACCGGTACAACATCGGCACCGCTCGCCGCAACAGCTGCCGGCAATGACAACTACGCAAGACTGCTTCAGTACAGCCTGTATCTGTACGATGCAAACATGTGCGGTGATATTTCCGGCTGTTCGATTGAATGGCGCGGCAACTGCCATATGGACGACGAGGTCAAGGGCGGCTATCACGACGCGGGCGACCATGTCATGTTCGGTCTGCCGCAGGGCTATGCAGCAAGCACGATCGGCTGGAGCTTCTACGAGTTCAAGGAATCGTACAACAAGCTCGGCCTGACCGATCACTTCAAGACCATTTCCAAGCGCTTTACCGATTTCTTCAAGGCGTCCACAAAGATGAGCGGCGGCAATGTTTCCAATTTCCTGTATCAGAAGGGCGAGGGTCAGCCGGATCATATGTACTGGGGCGCACCGGAGAATCAGAGCGGCAGCCGCAAGATGTACTGGACCAGCAACGGCGCCAGCGATATCGCAGCAGAATATGCAGCGGCACTGGCTCTGGATTACCTCAACTTCGGCGATAAGGAATCTCTGGATTACGCAAAGGCACTGTATAACTTCTCCTGCGCAAACAATCAGGTTGCAAGAGACGGCGTGCAGGGCTTCTACCTGAGCAACGATGCAAAGTGCAGCGATGACCAGGCATGGGCAGCTGCATGGCTTTACAGAGCGACCAATGAAGACAAGTATCTGAACGATGCGAAGTCCAAGGTCACGCAGTATCTCGGCTGGGCGCATGCATGGGGCAATACCGACCTCGGTGCTGCGACCGTCCTTGCGGAGATTACCAATGACTGGAGCAAGGTCAACGGCTATATCGGAACTGTCTGCAATTCCAGCAACTACCTCTGCATGGATGACTGGGGCAGTGCAAGATATAACTGCGGCATGCAGTTCATTTCGCTGCTCGCAACAAAGTACGGCGGGCAGAATTACGCTGGCTGGGCACAGGGTCAGATGAACCTGATCCTCGGCGGCAACGGCGGCAAGAACTATGTTGTCGGCTGGGATAACAATTCCCCGACACACTGCCACCACAGAGCGGCATCCGGCATGAACGATTCCAAGAGCGATGATCCGAACAAGTACGTGCTCGTCGGCGCACTCGTCGGCGGCCCGAACAAGAACGGCATGTATGTTGACCAGCGCTACGATGAAATCGGCTACATGGTCAACGAGGTCGCACTGGACTATCAGGCATGCCTTGTCTGTGCGGCAGCTGCCCTGTATGACAAGTTCGGCACCGGCTCCTGCGATACTTCGATTGTCGGCGTCAAGAACTTGAGCCTCACGCCGGGTACCGACCCGCAGCCGACGACCACGGAGCCGCCGCAGCCGGGTACCGATCCGCAGCCGAGCACCACACCGGCTCCGTCCACCGGCACGACCGTTTCGGGCAATGCAACCGTGACCAAGGGCGATGAGGACGGCAAGTATCAGATTGCTGTCACAGGCCCGTGCAAGCTGGAAGTCAAGCTCAAGACCAACTCCAATGACTGGGAGTCCAACGGCGGCTATGGCTACACGCAGGGCGACTGGGTCCAGAAGGAATGGAAGGCAGATTCTTCGAGTGGTTCCTTCACTGTTGAGATCGACGTTCCGTCCGGTGTCAGCAATGTTCAGTTCCAGATTTACTGGCCGAAGTCTGCGACGATTGAGAGTGCAACGCAGACCGGTACGCAGGTTCCCGGCACGGTTGTTGATCCGCCGCAGACCACGCCTGCACCTGTAACAACTACGACCACGACCACAACTACAACGACCACGACTACCACGACGACACCGGCTCCGGTACCGGATACCACCACCACGACCACGACGACGACGCCTGCGCCGAAGAAAATGGTCACCCGCGGTGATGCAAACTGCGACGGTCTGTGCGACGTTGCGGACGCGGTTCTGATCGCACGCCTCTCTGTTGAGGACAGAAACGCAAAGATTACCGATCAGGGCTATGCAAATGCCGATGCCAACAAGGACGGCACGGTTGATGCGAATGACGTTGTTGAGATTCTCCAGTGGATCGCATTCCTGAAGGATTGGTAAGATAACCAAACAAAACCAAGTGCATACATCGGACACGGGTACGGTCATTTTGGCCGTATCCGCGTTCGCGTATATACAGAAACGCAAAAGCAGCCGCCCGGGAGCGATCCGGGGCAGCTGCACTTGTGTCTTATTCTCAAAACAATACCCGGAGGATTCAGACGGATGAAGAAACAGACTGACCTGAAAAAGCTCGAACATCGCAGAAAAAGAGTACGCAGCATCGGAATCCGTCTGCTGCTCCTGCTGCTGTTCTTCGCCATGGCATACGGTGCAAACAACCGTCTTGACGTGACGGAATATACCTATGAAACCGATGCGCTGTCCTTTTCCTTTGACGGATTCCGCATCGTGCAGCTCAGTGATCTGCACAACAAGGTGTTCCTGCGTGAAAATGAACAGCTGCTGCGCGAGATCCGGCGGCTTCAGCCGGATATCATCGTGATGACCGGCGATATGATCGACGGCGGCACGCATACGGACATCCCGGCGGCCGAGCTGCTCATGAAGCAGGCTGCGGAAATCGCGCCGTGCTACTATGTCTACGGCAATCATGAGCATTTGCTGACACAGGAGCAGCTGACACCGTTTTTGGAACATATTGCGGAATACGGTATTCACTATCTGGATAATGAAAATGCCAAGGTGGAGTCCAAAACCGGTCAGACGCTGACCGTGATCGGCATTGATGACCTCTCACTCCAGGCAAATATCCTGCAAACGAGAGCCGACGAGGCCGGTGACGATTTTAAGATTCTGCTTGCGCATGAGCCGCAGCTTCTGCACGCAAGCTATGCGCCTGCTGGCGTGGATCTCGTGTTCTCAGGCCATGTACATGGCGGTCAGTTCCGGATTCCGTTCACCGGAAAGGGCATCTGGGCGCCCGATCAGGGCTTTCTTCCGCGGATGACGGAGGGCAGCTTCAAGGTCAAGGATACGACCATGTACATCAGCCGCGGACTCGGAAACAGCGGATTCCCGCTGCGGATCTGCAATCATCCGGAGATCGTCAGTGTGACGCTGCGCGTCGTGAAATGAGAGGATATTGCTTATGCAGATCGCGTTGATTCTGACCGGCGGAACCATATGCAGCAGAACCGGCGACGACGGCGCGCGCCGCAGTGACGCAGAATCGGCACTGTCCGTGCTGGAGCAGCATTACCGCCGCGCGAACCCGTATTCCTCGGTGCAGTTTCTCACGCGGATTCCGCTCAACCGGCTCAGCGAGGATCTGACGCCGGACGACTGGTGTACGCTGCTGCGCGCGGTCGCAACGCTGGATCCGGAACGGCTGGACGGCATCATCATTGCGCACGGAACCGATACGCTGGAGCAGACGGCCGCGATGCTTTCCGCAGCGCTGTGCGGCATTCAGATTCCGGTGATTCTGGTTTCTGCGATTGCACCGCTGTCCGACCCGATGACGAACGGACATGCCAACTTTGAGGCAGCAGTCAAACTGATTTGCAGGCGGCTGTCCGGCGGGGTGTGGGTTGTCTACCGTAATCTCGACGGTGAAATGTATCTGCACCGCGGGTTTGATCTGCTGCCTTGTATGCACGAATCTATGGACTTTTTCAGCAGTACAATGAAGCCGGTTGATACGCTCCCGGTTTCAGAGCCGATCCCGAAAAAAAGCACCCGCATACCGATGCGGGCGCTTGCGGTTCAGGCGCTTCATGCGAAGGATGTGCTGCTCGTGCGGCCGTACAACGGATTGCGGTACGACAGGCTCATCCCGGATGGGGCTTCGGCGGTCGTCCACGGCACATATCATTCCGAAACCGCCAATTCGACGCGCTATTCGCCTTACGGGATGCAGAATCTGCTGCGGCGCTGCAGGCAGCAGGGGATTCCGTGTTATCTTGCGCCGTGTCATCTGCATGACGGGAGCTACGGTTCCAGCTGTGACCTCGTGGATGAGGGGGCAATCCCGTTGGAGGGAATGACGCTGCATTTCGCCTACGGGGCAGTGTGGCTCGGGTGCCTGCTCGGCCACGAGGGAGATGCTCTGACTGTTTTTGTGCGGCAGACGCGTCAGCTTCTCGAAAGCCAGAGCTTTCGCTGCTGCATGTAAATATCACGTACCTTCGATAAAAACACATGCACCTGCGGCAGCTGGAAGTCCATATATGTCCACGGAAACGGATGCCATGCATGACGCGCATAAAAGAGCGTCAGCTCGGCGTAAATGCCGTCAGCCAGCGGAATGCGGTGCCCTGCGTTTTTGGTTGTCGCCAGTGAAAGCCGTCCCGGACTGACAAAGCCCGGATCGAGATTGACGCGGCGGTTTCCGGCATCGGCGTTGTCCTGCTCGATGCGGTTTGTCAGCGTTTTGATGGCAGCGAGCTCCGCGGGGTTGCGGCACTCCGAAAATGAAAGAATTTTGCGGTAGACCTTGCCGCCCATTTCTTCATCATAATACGGCGAAATATCCGAAAAACAGTACGGCTCCGATTCGAGATCGGTTTCTCCGAAGGCTTCTTTCATCTTTGAAACAGCAATCTCTGCAGTGCGTTCATCCGTATACAGCACTGCGCAGATCAGCTTTTCCGGTTCAAATCCGGATGCGTGTCCCATAGCAATTCTCCTTTCATTTGCTCTGTTTATCATAACACGGATAAGAAGAAATGTCAAGATGACCCGGAAAGGAAACGATTATGAAAACCTACAAGATCATTGAAATTAAACGCAAATTCATCAAAAAAGATTACAGCTACGCAGAGGGAGTTATGGAGTCGGAGGCGAATGACGGCTGGGAGGTCGTCAGTGTCGCCTTTGATACGAGCAAGGATATATGCGGCGACATGGTCATTGTGTTTTCCCGTGAAAGGAACGAAATATGACAAAATTGCAGGAAAAGGCGGTTCAGATTTGCAATATTCTCGATACGGTTTATCCGGATGCGGTTTGCTCGCTGCAATTTGAAAAGCCCTATGAGTTGATGATTGCAACGCGGCTTTCCGCGCAGTGTACGGATGCGCGTGTCAATATAGTTACAAAAGAACTGTTTCAAAAATACCCTACGCTGGACGCATTTGCGGACGCCGACCTCAGTGAGCTGGAACAGGATGTCCACCCCTGCGGGTTCTATAAAGCGAAGGCGAAAAGCATCAAGGAGATGTGTCAGCGCGTGCGCGAGGTATACGGCGGGGCGGTTCCGGACAACATGGATGACCTGCTGACGCTCCCCGGGATCGGGCGAAAAACCGCGAATCTGCTGCTCGGAGATGTATTCGGAAAGCCTGCGGTCGTGACGGATACGCACTGCATCCGGATCAGCGGGCGGCTCGGTCTGACGAAGCGGCATGCCCCGGAGCAGGTCGAGGAGGATCTCAGAAAGGTGCTCCCGCCGGAGCGTTCCAACCGGTTCTGTCACCAGCTTGTGCTGTTCGGGCGGGATACCTGTACCGCAAGAAACCCCAGATGCGGCGTCTGTCCGCTCAAGGGGTTCTGCAAGGATCCCGGTTTCAAGAAATAGACAATGATCGCGGGGCTCTTGCCTTGTTTCATATCATTATAAAACGATACCGAACTACCGACAGGAGGGCGAAGTGGAATTTGAGGAACTGAAAGCGGGGATTTACGTCTGCCGCAGCGAAACGCACGGGTTCGGGACGGACGCCTTTCTGTTGACTGGATTTTCTTGCTATCGCGGGAGTGACCGTGTCTGTGACCTGGGAACAGGCTGCGGGATCATTCCGCTGCTGATGCAGAGGGGGCGTCCGCCGAAGGAGATCTTTGCGCTGGACATTCAGCCGGATGCGATTGCACAGCTTCGTATGGGCTTGGAGAAGTGTGAGGGCAGTCCCGCGATTACACCGATTTGCGCGGATCTGCGCGATTTATGGGACGGTGCGCCGCTGCATCAGCTGGATCTGGTTACATGCAATCCGCCTTATAAGGCGACGAATGCGGGCATTCTTTCGGATGATCCGCAGAAGCAGATTGCGCGGCATGAAGTCGCGGGTGATATCGGGGATATCTGCTGCGCAGCAGCGCGGCTGCTGAAATATCATGGACGATTTTGCGTTTGCTGCCGCCCGGAACGGCTGGCGGACGTCATGTGCGCGATGCGGGCAAACGACATCGAACCAAAGCGGCTGCGGCTGGTCTGCAAGACGCCGGAAAGTCCACCCTGGCTCTTTTTGCTTGAGGGCAAGAAATTTTCAAAACCGTTTTTGCAGATTGAGCCGACGCTGTTTGTACGCTCCGGCGCCGGGTTGACGGATGAAGCGGCGCAGCTCTGTCATTTTGGGGAGGGATATTTGTGAGCGGAACACTTTATCTGGTCGGCACGCCGATCGGGAACCTGCGGGATATTACAGAACGGCAGCTTGAAATTCTCGATTCTGTGTCGTTTATCGCTGCCGAGGATACCCGCGTGACGCGCAAGCTGCTCGCGCATTTTGACCTGCATACCACGCTGGTCAGTTATCACGAGCACAGTCCGGAATCGGTCATTTCGCAGATTACAGCGCGTCTGCTGGCAGGGGAGAGCTGTGCCTGCGTGACGGATGCGGGGATGCCCTGTATTTCGGATCCCGGCGCGCTGCTTGTTCAGCGCTGCATTGAGGAGAATATTGCGATTCAGGTGGTGCCGGGGCCGAGCGCTGTCGTGTCGGCGCTGGCGATTTCCGGGCAGGATACAACGCGGTTTTGCTTTGAGGGATTCCTTTCCGTCACAAAAAAACAGCGATTTGCACACCTGGAAATGCTGAAAAAGGAGCGCCGCACCATGGTGTTTTATGAGGCGCCGCACAAGCTGCTGAACACGCTGCGGGATATGCTGGAGGCATTCGGCGATCGTTCTGTATCGCTGTGCAGAGAGCTGACCAAGATACACGAAGAAGTGCGTAAAACCACGCTTTCTGAGGCCGTCGCATACTATACAGAGCATGTGCCGCGCGGCGAATTTGTGCTTGTCGTTGCTGGCGCTGGCGTGGAAGCGGAGGACGAAAAGCCGTCACTGGAATCGGTGATTGCGATGGCAAAGGAGCGCATTGCGGACGGCGAACGCGCCGCGGATGTCTGCCGGTCGCTGGCGGCTGAAACAGGCTACGCCAAGCGGGAAATTTATCAGGCGGTGACGT
The DNA here is from genome assembly GCA_016281125.1 of Oscillospiraceae bacterium. GTDB lineage: Bacteria > Bacillota > Clostridia > Oscillospirales > Ruminococcaceae > Firm-04. Next base: position 78,386 of record JAEEIA010000034.1, read on the forward strand.
CTGACGCGTGATCTGCGGAAACGTCCGGACGAAGTTGCCGCAGGAAATCCATAAAAGCCAAAAAGCTCCGAATCAGGATTGATACCCATATAAACATTTCGCCCCGAAGCAAAGTGCTCCGGGGCATTGTGTTTTTACGGCTGTTCGTCAGCACGGCTCATTCGATTGCAAAGCATAACAAATCCCAGTATGCGTGCGGAATGACCGGGACAAGGATACTCCGGCTCTTTACAAATGTCCGGCTGAAAATCAGGCTCGGCACGATCAGCAGGATAAATGCCGGACTGGTCATATACGCCGTCCATACGCCCTCCCGGAGCCAGATCGGGAAATGAATCAGGAGAAACATGGAATCGCTTTGCCGCAGGATCAGAAAAACGGACAGAAGAACCCAGAACAATATTTTACATCCGATCTCCTTGATCAAATCAACGGAAAAGGGCAGTGTCTGTGTTTCCAGCTTCGGGACGATGATGCACTCTAAACACGCTCAGAAGGCATACAGCAAAAGATAATCGGTGATGGCTGTTATCCGCATGTTTTTTGCTGTGTTTCATTTGTTGCTCCTCTGATTATCGACGGACAGCAGTATGACCGCACAGCGCGGCACCGTTATCAGCAAATACGCCATAGTACCTCTGACTGAATATCAGAAATACTATGGCGTAAATCTTATATATGCGTACTGCCCTTAAATGCGGAAAGTAATGTAAATACATGGTTTCCTTCATTATGGGATTCTTAAGGGACAGTGTCCCTTAAGCGGGAGTTTGGGGGCAGCGCCCTCATTTCTGATCCGCCGGAGGCACTTCTGTTTACTTCGGCTTGTTTGCCGCGTATTTCTTCTGATCCATTTCGCGGATCGCGGCACGGCGGATCTTTCCGCTGCCGGTCGTCTTGGGCAGCTCCGGCACAAATTCCACGACACGCGGATACTTGTACGGCGCAGTGCCCTTCTTCACATATTCCTGAATATCCTTGACGAGCTGATCGGACGGCACGGTGCCGCTTGTCAGCACGATTGTCGCCTTGACGACCTGTCCGCGGACTTCATCCGGTACACCGGTGACCGCGCATTCCAGCACGTAGGGGAGCTCCATGAGCACGCTTTCGATCTCGAACGGTCCGATGCGGTAGCCGGAGGACTTGATCACGTCGTCCACGCGGCCGACATACCAGAAATAGCCGTCCTCATCGACCCACGCGGTATCGCCCGTGTGATAGAAGCCGTCGCGCCAGGTTTCGGCGGTGGTTGCCTCGTCGCCGTAGTAGCAGAGCGCGAGTCCGGGGACGCCCTCCTCTTTCAGCTTGATGCAGATTTCGCCGGTTTCACCGACGCCTGCGCGCGTTCCGTCCGGCAGAAGCACCTGCACGTCATACTGCGGATTCGGCTTGCCCATGCTGCCCGGCTTTGGCTCCATGCCGACCACATTTGCAATGGACAGCGTCGTTTCAGTCTGGCCGAAGCCCTCCATGAGCTTGATGCCGGTTGCGCGGTAGAACTGGTGGAAGACCTCCGGGTTCAGAGCCTCACCCGCGATGCAGGCGTATTTCAGCGAGGACAGATCGTATCTTCCGAGATCCTCCTTAATGAAGAAACGGTACATGGTCGGCGGTGCGCAGAAGCTCGTGACGTGATACTTCTTGAACATCGGAAGGATATCGTCTGCGTGGAAGCGGTCGAAATCATACACAAATACGGCGGATTCGCACATCCACTGGCCGTACAGCTTACCCCAGAGCGCCTTGCCCCAGCCGGTATCGGAGATTGTGAAGTGCAGGCCGTTCGGGTCTGCATTCTGCCAGTAACGCGCGGTGACATAGTGGCCGAGCGGATACTGATAGCTGTGCAGCACGAGCTTCGGGTTGCCCGATGTGCCGGAGCTGAAGAAAATCAGCATCGGATCCTTGCCGCAGGGTGTATCCGCGGTGCGCTCAAAATGCGTGCTGTATGCGGAAAGCTCTGCGTTGAAATCGTGCCAGCCCTCGCGCTGACCGTTCACGATCACTTTGGTTCTGAGCGTCGGGCAGTTTGCTGCGGCGAGATCGACCTCATTTGCGACATCGCCGTCCGACGTGCAGACAATCGCGGAAACCTCCGCAGACTTGAAGCGGTACTCAAAATCATGCTGTTTCAGCATATTCGAGGCCGGGATTACCAGTGCGCCGATTCTGTGGAGCGCGACGATCGAGAACCAGAACTGATAGTGACGCTTGAGCACCAGCATCACGCGGTCGCCTTTTTTGATGCCGAGCGACTTGAAATAGTTTGCAGTCTGGCAGGAATAGCGCTTGATGTCCTTGAATGTGAAGCGGCGCTCATTGTGATTCACATCGACATAGATCATTGCCGTTTTATCGGGACATTTTGCGGCCATGGCATCGACAATGTCATATGCAAAGTTGAATTCGTCCTGATGCTGGAAATGCACGGCACTTAGGACGCCCTCCTCATTCGTTTCACAGGTGACGAACTTTTCTGCAACCGGATGCATCAGGCCGGCCTTGTCCACGTTGGTCGCATGGTATTCGGCAACATGCTCGTGATACTCCGAAAGACCGGTTGTGCCGTGCGGTGCCATGACGAATGCATAGATCTCGCAGTCCTCACCGCCCAGCGCAACCTCATCATGCGGCATGGAGCTGTCGTAGTAGATGCAGTCGCCCTCGTGCAGAATCTCGGTATGCGAACCGACGGTCATGCGGACGGTACCCTTAAGGACAATGTCCATTTCCTGACCGGCGTGGCTTGCCAGGTGCAGCGGCTTGGAAAGCGCCTCCTCGGAATAGGGGATGACGACATGGAACGGCTCCACGGTCTTGTTCTTGAACTTTGCCGCCAGCCGGTTATATACAAAGCCCTCTCTGCGGACAATCGGAACGCCTTCGCCCTTTCTGGTGACGGTGTAGCCGCTCAGCTCCGGGCTGCTGCCTTCCATGAGCTCTGCGATTTCCACATGGAACGCATTTGCGCATTTATAGATAAACGTGAAGCTGAAATCCTTTTCTCCTGCTTCAAACTGCTTGTACTCCTCCACGGAATAGTCCGTCTTTTCAGCCATTTCCTCGACTGTCATTCCGAGATCCTCACGCAGCCGCATAATGCGCTCCGCGACCTCCTTGATCCTGTTCTCGGCATTCAGCTGCTTGGCCTGTTCGTCCATTGTGATCTCTCCTTTACAAAAAAATGAAAATAAAAAAGCCCGCCTCAAAGATGATTTCTTTGAGACGAGCATCTGATCAGATTGCCCGCGGTACCACTCAAATTGTGCCGCTATTGCGTTACACCGCTTTATGAGCTCCAGCAAGCCCTTTACCTTGACGCAGCATCACGGGAACAACTACCGTCAGCATCCGCTGATTTCACCGTTCCGGCTCAGAAGGGATACACAGTATTGTTTGACATCGGCTCACACCAACCGCCGACTCTCTGATGACATGGACAATCCTGCGCGTGTCTTCCTCATCGCCTTTGTTCGCATTATAGCACAGAACGGATTGTTTGTCAACCCTTTTTTGAAAAAATTTTTCTGTGGTACGCGTTTGGAACAGAAAACAGACGCTGACTGTTTCCGTCTGCGCCTGTTTATCCGCTGATCGGTTTTCCGAGCGGTCTGGCTTTGCGGAAGAAGCCCGCATTACACTTCCCCACGCAGCTCCTTGGAGGCCACGGCATTGAGGGATTCATCCGCAGTGATCCCTGCAAGATAGTTATAGTATCCCTGCGCCGCGATCATGGCGGCATTGTCCCCGCAGAGCGCGAGCGGCGGCATACAGAGCGTGAAGCCGTGCTGTCTGCACGCGTTCTCCAGCATGTTCCGTACACCGGAATTTGCCGACACGCCGCCGGACAGTGCGATCGTCGTATATCCGAGCTCCATCGCCGCTGCAATCGTTTTTTCGGTGACGGTCTGCGCAATGTCCTGTTGGAGTGCGGCTGCAAGATCGTCATGATTCAGCGCTTCCCCGACCTGTTCTGCATGATGCTGCAGGTTCACGATGTACGTCTTTAATCCGGAGAAGCTGAAGTCGTAAGGGTTGCCCTCCATCTTGATTTTCGGCAGCTTAAATGCGCCGGGATTGCCGCGCTGTGCCGCCTTGTCGATATGGACGCCGCCCGGATAGGGGAAGCCCATTGCGCGCGCGCACTTGTCAAAGCATTCTCCGGCAGCGTCGTCGCGTGTTTTGCCGACCGTGCGGAACGTCGTATAATCGAGGATTTCCGCAATCCTCGTATGTCCGCCGCTGACAATGATGCCGAGATACGGCGGTTTCAGATCCGGATGCACAAGGTAATTCGCCGCGGCATGTCCCTCCGTATGATGTACGGGAATCAGCGGCTTTCCGCTCATCATGGCGAGTCCTTTTGCGAAGCTGACGCCGACCAGCAGCGCGCCGATCAGTCCCGGCGCGTAGGTCACGGCAATGCCGTCCACGTCATCCAGCGTCATATCTGCGTCCGCAAGCGCCTGCCTGACGACGGGCAATATATTTTCACAATGACGCCGGGAGGCGAGCTCCGGCACGACGCCGCCGTACTGCTTATGCTCGTCCGCCTGCGACGCGATCACATTGGAGAGTACGGTTCTGCCGTCCTTGACGATTGCGGCAGCGGTTTCGTCGCAGGAGCTTTCAATCCCCAAGATCCGCATACTGTCCCTCCTTCAGACGCCGTGCAATTTCCTGTTCCAGCATATGAAAGCGCTCGGCCTTGCCGTTTGTTTCGGGGTTGTCCATCGCAAGATCACGCACATAGGTCTTTCCGCCCCAGCCGTCCACATTGGCGCGGCGCATCGCCCCGAATACTCTGGTCTTAAAGCCGGGATTCTGCTTTTCCTGCTCCCGGATAAAGGTTTTCATGGTTTCGCGCATGGTATGGCCGTCTACGGGACAGCGTGATTTGACAATCTCCGGCACTGTCATTTTTGCCGCGTGGACGATGTCCCGTTCCGGTGCAAAGCTCAGCGGCCGGATCAGCGTCAGATCCTTGCGCGAGAGGTACGATTTCGGCGCGTAGCAGCCGATCCGCCCCTCGATAAACAGATTCATGAGAAAGGTTTCGATTGCGTCGTCGTTGTGATGCCCGAGCGCCAGCTTGTTGCAGCCGAATGCCTTTGCCTGATCGTGGAGCGCGCCGCGGCGCATCTTCGCACAGAGGCTGCACGGGCTGGATTCCTTGCGCATATCAATGACGATATGCCCGATCTGCGTCGGAATCAGGTGATATTCCACGCCGAGCTGTTCACAGAACGCAGCCGCCGCGGAATAATCCGTCGGGATGCCGCCGAACTGCGGGTCCAGTGTGATCCCCACGAGCGAATAATCCAGCAGGCCGAAGCGCTGGAAATCATGCAGGGCGGCGAGCAGCACGAGGCTGTCCTTTCCGCCGGAGATTCCGACCGCAATCCGGTCGCCGTTCTGGATCAGATCAAATTCCTGCACCGCACGGCGCAGGTATCCAAGAATTTTCTGCATCCTGCAAAACCAACCTTTTCAGATATGCGGTTGCCCGCAAAAAATCGTATATACATAGAAAAACGGGATGACCGGACGCCATCCCGTTTCTGTCAATTCAGCATTACTTGTCGAACAGATCATCTGCTGCGTCCTTGATATCGTCCGCGATATCCTCGGCCTTGTCCTTGATGTCATCCACAGCATCCTCGACAGCATCTGCCACATCGTCTGCGAGATCCTCAGCAGCTTCCGCAGCATCCTCGACAGCGTCCTTCACTTCGTCCGCTGCGTCGATCTCATCGCCGCAGACGCCGCAGTCTTCGCAGAAGCAGTCGTCGTCATCATCAAATTCATCAGCATCATAGCGGCAGCACGCCTCATCCTGACGGCGCTTTGCGATCATAACCGCAACAGCGGCACCGGCGGCGGCAGCGGCAAACAGTGCAAGAGCAGTCATCTTTTTCATAGTCATTCCTCTTTCTCCGCAAGGTGCATTCAATTTGAGCGGCATTGCCGAACGACCGCTGCCCATGCGGATGCAGCGATCCTCTCACTTGGTATTATACCACAGTTTCGCAAAGATTTCAAGCATTTTTTTTGATTTTCACAAAAACTTAATCGACAGTAATGAAATGCTCGTGTCTGCGATGTTTTGTGCAGTCCAGCAGGTAAGTGCCCGCACCGGTTTTTTCCATGCCGATCTCCGTGTAGAAATTGGCGACCATTTTATTTTTCGCGGTCGGGAGATACTCCGCTGCGAGGTAACGGAACCCGTTGTCGAGCGCCATCTGCACGATTGCATCAAACAGGCATCCCTCCACGCCGCGGCGCAGAACACGGCAGCTCATCAGCCATGTGTCGATGAACAGCGTCTGCGCGTCCTGTTTTCTGCAAATGACAACAGAAATCAGTCCGTGCTCGCCGTAGCGGTCGGAGAGCGTCATATAGCGTGTCAGGTAATCGGGATCCGATGCAATCGCGGCAATATCCGCTTCGGAATAGCGCACCGTGCGCAGATTGAACTGATTGGAGCGCTGCGTCAGCTGTGCGATCCGCGGGAAGTGGAACGAATCAAACGGCAGAATCTGCCCGTGCATATCGAGCGCCTGCAAGTATTCGTCATAGCTTGCAAATTTCGCCTGCGCGGCGGTTCTGCTCGCCTCTGCCTGATACTGCGCGGTTCGCGCGGCGTCCTCCTCAGAGAAGCTGACGGCCTCGAAAAGGTTGAGGTCGCGCAGGAATGCCGGTACTGCTGCGGGATCCTCCGGCAGCTCCGGCACGGTGACCTCCGGGATCATTTCCCGGACGAGATTGCGTTCAAACGGGTTATCATCGAGGAACACAAAGCTGTCCATGCCGATATTCAGCGTCTGCTGAATCTGACGAATATTCTCCGCCTTGTTTTCCCAGTTGGCAACGAACGCTGCAAAATCCTCAAGCCGGAGCACGGTTTCGGGATGCTTTTCAAACGGCTCTCTGGCCGTATCGTCATTGTTTTTGCTGCATACTGCGAGGAGCAGACCGCGCTGCTTTAATTCTAAGAGCCAGCGCTGGAGTGCCGCGAAAGCCGGGCCGTCGCCCAGTTCGCCGAGCTGAATGCCGTCCATGCCGTCGTCACCGATGACGCCGCCCCACAGGGTGTTGTCGAGGTCGGTTACGATGCACTTTTTGACCTTGCCCGCCAGCGCCGTGACCGTATCCATGATTCTTGCGGCGACGGCCGGGAGCGCGTCGGTTTTCACGGCCATTTTGGCGAGATACCAGGAGCGGTCCTCAAAGAACGCTTCCCGCCCGAGCATGGTCTGCACCGCGCCGAGTGCGAGCGGATACACGGCAGGGTAGTCTGCCGCCATGACCTCGCTCATGCGGAGATTCAGCTTTCTGACCTGAAATGCAAAGGAGGCCGGTGTTCGCAGCGCATAGCTGCCGAAGACAGCGTCCGGCTCCTCCGGAAAATCAAACATCAGGATTTTTGCCTTGCAGTGCGACAGAATCGCGTTCCAGAGCCCGCAGAAGCGTTCCAGCTCCCGCTCCGCAAACATGACCCGCTCCGCCGGAACGGTGTCATAAAAGCGCTTTTTGAGCTTTTCCGCAGATGCGAACAGCAGGATATAATCCGGCGAGAACGCATAGACCTCAGAGCCCGGATCCAGCAGCTGCGCCTCCATCTGATCGTAGTCTGCATCGAGTACATCAAGCGGGAATCCGCGCCGGACGGATTCGCCGCGGATTGCGGTCGCAAGCTGCTGCGTGGCGCAGTCGCCGAGCAGCGCAAGTCTTTGCTTTGCATCGCATTCCTGCTTTGCAAGGCGTTTCAAATCGGTATAACGAACTGTTTCCATTGTATGTTTATCCTTTTCTGGTTGTTGTACTCCAGCTTGCAGGAACGCCGTGCTGTTCTGTGTAAATGCCCTTGTCCGTGACCAGCTCCATGACGGCGCCTGCAATCGCATCGGCATATTCATTGAGCTTGGTATCGAAATTGCTGTTGTCGAGCTCGGAGGTCATGAAGCCCATCTCGACCAGGCAGCTCGGCATGTTGGTGAAGCGGTTGACGTAATAGTTCTCAGATTCGGCCTCGACACTGGTATTGCGCAGACCTTTTTTGATGCCGCGGTTGTTGGAGATGCCGACCTGCTCCAGCCACTCCATGATGTACTCTGCCATCAGCTTGTCCATTGCGACGTCACCGGCAGAGTCATTGTTGATCCAGATCTCAACGCCGTTGCCGGCAGATGCGGAATTGCGGTGCAGCGAAAGAAAGAAATCCGCATTTGCATTGTTTGCGATGTCGCAGCGCTCCTGAAGATCGACATACACATCCGTTTCCCGCGTCATGATGATCTGCACATGGGGATACCGGTTGAGCGCATCCTCCACAGCCAGGGAGAGCCGCAGGTTGTCGTCCTTTTCAAAGCGTGTTTCGGCCTGATTGTTCGTGCCGGTATCGTTGCCGCCGTGTCCTGCATCCACAACGAGCACAAGGTCGCGGTATTCGCTCTGTGCAGGCTGTGCAGCGGAGTCCTGGGCGGATTCGCTGACCGTCATGGATTCGACTGTTCCGGGATCCGCGTTACCGGGATCCTCATCATCGCCGTGGTGACATTTCACGCAGAGCAGGATGATGAGCAGCAGGATCGGGCCGAATACGATCAGCACGCGGTCCCACCGGATCCGTCTTCTTCTTCCCATAAATTCACTCCTGTATTTGAATCGCTTTTTGCATTTGATTCCGTGCTTATACAGGGACTATTATAGCATATTTCCGCGAAAAATGCAAGTATTGCGCTCTGTTTTCCGTTTCTTGCCGGATTTTTGCAAAAATCGGGCGAAGCACTTGCAAAAACTGGCAGAATATGCTATACTAGATACAGTGTCTATTTTCAGCCGCAAAGGAGTGTGAAAGCGATGCTGGAGTCAGCCCTGCCGTCCCCGTGTTACCTGATTGATCAGACAAAATTAAAGCAGAATCTGCAAATACTGGATTCTTTGCGTCAGCGCTCCGGCTGCCGGATCCTGTTTGCACAGAAGGCTTTTTCCTCGTTTCCGTTTTATTCGATGATTGCCCGGCATCTGGACGGTGCCGCCGCAACATCTGCATATGAAGCACAGCTTGCCCATCTGTATTTTCACGGTGAGAACCATGTCTGCCAGACGGCCTATCTGCCGGAGGAAATGGACGAGCTGCTGAAGATCTGCGACCATATCACATTCAATTCGCCGTCCCAGCTGGAGCGCTATGCGGGCATGGCACATGAGCGCGGCATTTCGGTCGGCCTGCGCGTCAATCCGGAATACCTCTCCCAGCAGATCGACGAGTTTGATCCCTGTGCGCCGTATTCGCGCCTCGGCACGACGGTCGCGCAGTTCCCGATGAAGCTGCGGCGGCAGATCAACGGTCTGCATGTCCATGCGCTCTATGAGCAGAATTCCGATGCGCTCTATCATCTGGTGAATGCGCTGCTGGCGAAGTTCGGCGCGCTCCTGCCGGAGATGGAATGGCTCAATCTCGGCGGCGGTCATCATATCACCAGAGAGGGCTATCAGATGGAGCGGCTGGAGGAGATCATCTCGATTCTGCAAAGCCGGTTCGGCCTGAAAATCTATCTGGAGCCGGGCGAGGCGATTGTCTGGGAGGCCGGATATTTCATCACGACGGTTGTCGATATCACAGAAAACGGCATGCCCATTGCGATTCTGGATGCGTCCGCGGTGTGTCATGCGTCTGACATTACCGAGGTGCGGTATCACCCGCCGCTGATCGGCGCGGACAAGCCCTCTGTGCTGCCGTACACATACCGCCTGGGGGGACGGAGCTGCCTGCCTGAGGATGTGTTCGGGGATTATTCCTTCGATCACAAGCTGGAAATCGGCGAACGTCTGGTGTTCAAGGACATGGCGATCAATACGCTGACCAAGGCGCGGATGTATACCGGTATGCCGATGCCCGCGGTTGCGCTGCGGGAAACGGACGGCAACTGCAAGATCATGCGCACATTCAATTTCAGCGACTACAAAAACCGCTTCTGAGCGGAACCGAATCCGTCACTCCTTCATATGCTGATACAAATGCATATGAAGGGGTGTTTTTTTTGGAGATTCATACGCTGGCAGAGCTGCCCGAGGGGGGCGGCGCTGTCATTGCGCAGGTCGGAACCTCGCCGGAGGAGCGGGAACAGCTGGCCGAGCGCGGCATCACGGCGGGCGCTGCCGTCACCTGCAAGCTGCGCGGTGCGGGCGGTTCCCCGGTAGCGGTTTCCGTACACGGCGTCACGGTCGCGCTGCGTGCGGAAACCTGTGAGAAGATCACGCTGCGTGCGGTGAAGCTGCCGAAGGTCTGGCTGCTGGCGGGGAATCCGAATGCAGGCAAGAGCACGCTGTTCAACGCGCTGACCGGTCTGCGGCAGCATACGGGCAACTGGTGCGGCAAGACGGTTTCCGGAGCGGAAGGGTATCTGCGATATGCCGGGGTGCGGATCCGGCTGATTGACACGCCCGGTACATATTCCGTGAAATCGGAAACTGCGGAGGAGGGCGCCGCCGCGGAGATGCTGCGGGATACGCCGCATTCCTGCATTCTCTGCGTAATCGACGCGACCGCGCCGCTGCGGGGACTGGTGCTGCTGCTGGAGCTTCTGGAGCTGGACAGCCGCATTGTACTTATCTGCAATCTGTCAGATGAGGCACAGCGCGCAGGAATCCGCACGGATCTGCAAGCACTGGAAGCCCGCCTCGGCATCCCGGTGCTCGGCGTCACCGCGCGTGACCGCAGATCCTTGCGTCAGATTCCGGCGGCTGCGGAACGTGCGGTAGCGCTCCGGAATCCGTGCCGCGAACCGAAGCCGCGGGAGCAGCTCTATGCAGAGGCGCGTGAGATTATGGCGGAGGCCTTTGCGATGCCGCCCGAGCCGCATCCCCGGACGGATGCCGCTGACCGTCTGCTGACGGGGAAATACCTGCGCATTCCGCTGATGGCAGCGCTCCTGCTGCTGACCTTCTGGCTGACGCTGACCGGCGCGGCGTATCCCTCCGAATGGCTGGAGCGGGGGCTCTGCGCGCTCTGTGACGGGCTCTCGCGCATGTGTGCTGCCCGTGCGGTACCATCATGGCTTTCCGGTGCGCTGATCGACGGCATGCTCCGCGGAACCTGCCGCGTGGTCGCGGTGATGCTGCCGCCCATGGCAATCTTTTTCCCGCTGTTTACGCTACTGGAGGACATCGGTATTCTCCCGCGGATTGCGTTCGGCTGTGACCGCTGCTGCGCGAAATGCGGCGCCTGCGGCAAGCAGGCGCTGACGATGACAATGGGCTTCGGGTGCAACGCAGTCGGCGTGACGGGCTGCCGGATCATCGGGAGCAGGCGGGAACGGCTCATTGCGATTCTGACCAATGCGCTGGTGCCCTGCAACGGACGGTTCCCGTCACTGATTGCGGTGGTGACGGTGTTTTTCGCGGGGCAGGGGGCGGCGGGTTCGCTGAAAGCCGCCTGCATCATGACCGCGCTGATTCTGCTCAGTGCTGCGGTGACGGCGCTCTGGTCATGGCTCCTCAGCCGGACGTTCCTGCGCGGGGCGCCCTCGTCCTTTGTGCTCGAAATGCCCCCGTACCGCCGCCCGCAGACCGGTGCGGTATTGCTGCGTGCGCTCTGCGACAGAACGGTTTTTGTGCTCGGGCGTGCCGCTGTGATTGCGGCACCGGTCAGCCTGCTGATCTGGGTGCTGGCGAATGTCCGCATCGGAGATCAGACGGCGCTGCTGCGAACGGCTGCATGGCTGGAGCCGTTCGGACGGCTGCTTGGGCTGGACGGCGTGCTGCTGCTCGCGTTTCTCCTCGGATTTCCGGCGAATGAAATTGTGCTGCCTGCCGCGCTGACCGCCTATCTCGGCAGGACAGTGCTGGCAGAGCAGGGGAGCCTTTCCACGCTGCACATGATCCTGACCGCAAACGGCTGGACAACGGCCACGGCTGTCTGTTTTCTCGTATTTACGCTGTTTCACTCGCCCTGTGCCGCGACGCTGCTGACCGTTTATAAGGAAACGCAAAGCCGGAAATGGACGTTCGCGGCATGGCTTCTGCCGACGCTGACCGGTGTGATCCTCTGCGCGGCGGCGGCATGTTTTTTGCGGCTGTAAATAAAGAAGCATCCGCTGACGGCAAGGTCTGCGGATGCTTTTTTTTGATGCTTCACGGATTCTCTGTGTCTGTGTCCTGATTGACCAGGTGCGGTTCTGAACCGGGCGCTGTGGTCTGCACACGGAAAGAGCATGTGCTGTTGTTGGCGTAGCTGTCAAACGGATTCATACCGATGGCATGAATCACGATTTTTGCACCTTCCGGATCGTCTGTGGGGTGCGGCGTGATCGTGATTTTTTTCGTATTCTCGTCCATGTTCTCAGTCAGTGAAAATGTGTAGGATTTGAGTGTTTTTCCGGTTTCCGGATCGGTGATGTCGAGCAGCTCTCCGTCCTGGTAGATGCAGATTCTGTATTTGCAGTCAAGCTCGGTTTGTGTAATTACTGCAGGGACTACATTTGCTTCAAATTCTGCGTATGCTTTCCGGACCTGTTCTTGATCACCGGATTCCAGTGCGTCCTGTATGGCTTGATTGATCTGTTCATCGCTTGTGCAGCGGAACACCGGTGTCAGCGTCAGCTCCACAGGCGTCTGATCCGGCTGAAACAGAATCGGCAGGCAGTCCTCGGGATCTGTGTTGCGCGGGGTATCGCCGCCGCAGCTTACCTGGATGAACGGTACATTGACAAAATCGATTGAATGCGCGGTGTATTCATCGCATATGATCAGCTGGGGAATATCGCTGCCTTTTGCTGTGATAGTCTGTCCGTCCACCTTGAAATGATAGATGGTATTGCCGTCGCTGTCTACCTCTGATTCGCATGTGACGCCTTCTGCATTGTATAGTTCCCCGTTGACTTTCAGAATATAATTTGATTCGCTGCCGGACTGATCCTGTGCGGTTCCGTTTTGTACCGCAACCTCCGGTTCGGATTCTGCTGCGGGCTGCGCTGCCGGTATTGTGCTGATGCCGCTGCTCCGCGACGTGATGACGGACAGTGCAAATGCGCCGATGCTGAAAATTGCGACGGCAGCTGCGCTGCCGCCGATCCTGCGGAAGATTGTGCCTGTGCTAATGCGTTCCTTCGGCTGTGCGATGTTCCGGCGAACCGGGAGCGTTTCCGCAGAACCGGTCAGATCTGCGAAAAGATCTGTTTTTGCTGCGGTTTCACGTTCTTCCAGATGATATGCCGGCGCTTTTGCCCTGCTGGCGGAAGCCTGTGCAAAGATCTGCTGAATCTCGTTCTCGGGCTGTGTATCCGCTGCGCCGGAAGCCTGTTCCGCAGCACGGTCGGCCAGCTGATCTGCCTCAGCGAGAAAAGCCGGATCCGTATCCCGGAATGCGTCAAACAGTTCCTGTGCGTTCATATCCATTCCTCCTGTTCCAGATGCGTTTTCAGCTGTTTGCGGGCGCGGAGCAGCGTCATTTTGACCTTGCTCTCTGAAAAGCCGTAAAGCTCCGCAATTTCCCTGACAGACAACGCCCGGACGTATCGCTGCACCGTGATCGCGCGTGCGTCCGGCTCCATTTGCCGGAGATACCGGTTCAGTGCTTCGACCAGTGCCCTGTGTTCGATATGCTGCTCCACATTCTGAGCGGACGGGAGGCACTCCTCCAGTTCATCCAGAACTGCGCCGGCCGGCAGGCTGCCGCCGCGTTTTTCCGCGTGCTCCCTGCGCACTCTGCTGATGGAGAGCCGCTTGGTAACGGCAGCAAGGAATGAGAACAGGTTTTCCGGATGCAGCGGGGGAACTGCATTCCAGGTGTGCAGCATCGTATCGTTAACGATCTCCTCTGCGTCCATGCGGTTTCCGAGGATGTTGTATGCGATGGTCTGGCAGCCCTTGCTGTATTTGCGCCGCATTTCACAGATTGCGCGTTCGTCGCGCAGTTCAAGCAGTTCGATGATCTGACGGTCGTCTGTCATAAACAGCCTCCTCTCTGAAAGGTCCTTTCATCTGATAAGACGCAAAACGGATCGGATCGGTCACACAGAAAATAAAAAATGAAAACGCCTGAGCTTTTTTCACTCAGGCGTTTTACGGTTGCGGTTATTCTCTTGCGACAGCCACGACAAAGCCGTTGATGTTGTCGCCGGAAACCATCGGCATTGCACCGTTCTCATTGACCGGATACTGAATCTCAGTCGTTGCGGTGGTTTCGGATGCCGGTACATAGTACATCTCGTAGGTGATGCCTGCGACTGTTGCGGTCAGATGCTGGCTGTTCCACGGATGCGCTGCCACAGTATCGAGGTACTCCTCAAGGCAGAGGTCGTTATCATACATATACTTTGCATGCGGTGCGCCGACATAGCGGAAGTGCCATGTGAGTGCATCCATACCGGTCTTTTCAGACTTGTTGGTGGGATAACGCACGATGAAGCCGTAGTCGCATGCGTGCTCGGTCAGCCATGCGTAGTTGCCGTCCGGCGTATACGGAGCGTGGCTCTTGGCTGCCTCATTGAGGATTGCGAAGTCCAGTGTCAGACCGGTGCTGCGCTCCGGCAGGGACACGGAATACGGCGGATAAGCCGGGGTATCGGTGGTGTTGTAAACCAGCACATTGCCGATGCCGGTCGCATTGAAGAAGTCGTTGAACATGTTCTTGAGCGGTGCTGCAAGCTGTGCATCGACCTTCTGGTTGACCGGGGATACCATACGCAGATGCTCAATCGGGAACTGGTTGAACGCGAGCAGATTCGGCGTAAAGACCTGCTGGTGATCGCTGTCGATCAGCGCGAGGCATCCGCTGCGCTTGCTCTCGTTCGGAACCGCGAGCGTTTCGGTCGGACGCTTGTCAAGGAACGTAGTGCCGAGTGTGGTCACGCCGCTGACATCGGTGCCGACGGTCGCGGTTGTGGTTTCCACGGTAATCTCAATGGTGTATCTGGTGGTTTCCAGCTGGAGGCCGGTCGTGACGGCCGGGAGATCGGTTTCAGCGGCGTTCATGGATTCGACCTGGGAGGAATCGTGGCTCTGAACGGTCAGATTGCCCTCCTCGCTGCGCCAGTCATGAATCAGTCTGCGCGCAAAGTCGATTGCGAAGATACCGAGAATGACAAAGGTCAGAATCAGTGCAATCTTGCCGAGATCGACATGACGCTCCTCATCCTCGTACTCATCGTCATAGTCGTCATCGTAGTCCTCATCATCCATATCGTCGTAGTCCTGATCGTCCTCGTCATACTCGTCATCGTAATCCTCATCCTTTTTGCGGAAAGGATTCTTGAGAGAGATACCGCCGAACAGGCTGCCCTTTTCTGCTGCGCCTTCGTCATCGAAGTCTGCATCTGCATCCGCAGGCGCATCGTTCTGATCGTCCTCGGGCAGATCGCCGCGCAGCTTCTTCTTGAACGGATTGCGGATCTTGAACGGAAGGGAAGCGCCTGCCGCATCCTCCATCATCGCCTGACGGATCTCCTCATCCACGTCATAATCCTCATCAGCCGCATCGCTGACGCTGTCCGCGAGCTCCTCGGCTGCATCGGAGAGATCCTCCGCGGTATCTTCGACCGCATCGGAGAACTTCTCCTTCTTGTCACGGAGCTTTCCGGATGCCTTTTCCGTATCCTTTTCCACGCCGCTGATAATATCCTCCAGCTCGCTGGTTACGGACGGAACCTTATCGCCGGTGTTTTTGACAGTATCCTTTTCCGCCTCATTTTCAGCGGGATTCTCATTCAGATGCTTGCTCATTTTCTGATCTCTCTCCTCTGCTTTTCTGTTGATCCTGTTCTCATGTTCCTGCGCTTCCTCCGGCTTTCTGCGTGCCGGATGTTCCTGTGCTGCTTCCTCAGCGCTCGGCGGCTTTGCGGGCGCCGCGGGCTTCTGTTTATTCCGCGGACGTTCCTCACCGCTTTCGGCGGCAGCCTTTACGCGGTGCGCCGGTGCATCTTCTGGAACGGGCTCCGGCTCTCCGAAGTCCGGGAGCGCAAGCCCTGCGCGCTCGGCCTCCATAGCCTTCTCATTGAGCTCCAGCAGGGCGGATACATGCTTTGACATATCCTGCCGCACCTGCTTCAGCACAGCGGGCTCGGGGTCGCTCACCGTTGTTTTCGGAATATCAAACGGTGCGCCGTACCGGATATAGATCTTGCTGCGGAAATGCAGCTCATCGTCAAACGAAATGGCGACCGGCACAACCGGGACGCCGGTCTGGGAGGCGATCAGTGCGGCGCCGGTCTTGAAGTGACCGAGCTTGCCGTCCTTGGATCTGGTACCCTCCGGGAAAATCAGTGCGTTCTGACCGTTTTGCAGGCGGAATTCGATTTCCTCCAGCGCGGTCACATCACCTGCGCCGCGGTCAACGGCGACAGCGCCGAGCTTTTTCAGCAGCCAGCCGATCAGTCCGTCTGAAAACAGCTCCTGCTTTGCGAGAAAGCAGAACTGCGTTTCGGGGTTCTGCACCCCGATCAGGATCGGATCGGCATTGCTGCGGTGATTGCTGACAAACAGATACCCGCTGCCCTCCGGGACATTTTCCAGTCCCTCGGTTTCCAGCTTGTACCACAGCGGCATGACGAAGCGCAGCACACTGATCGCAAACTTATAAAACCCGTTCATATCCTGAGCTTCTCCTTACATACATCGAGCAGCATCTGCTCTGACTCCGCAAGATCGGCGTTCGTGGTATCCACGAGCACGGCATCCTCCGCCTGTTTCAGCGGGGCGATCGCGCGGTTCATATCCTGCTCGTCCCTGCGGATCACATCCGCAAGCACTTCTTCATAGGACTGCGTGCCGGGCTTTTTCTCCTCCAGCTCCAGAAATCTGCGCATAGCGCGTTTTTCCGGGGACGCAGTCAGAAAAATCTTGACATCTGCATCCGGCAGGACGACCGTACCGATGTCGCGTCCGTCCATGACGACCGAATGCTCTCTTGCGAGGCGCTGCTGCAAATCAAACAGAAACTGCCGCACAGCCGGGATGGCAGAAACACGGGAGGCTCCCATGGAAACCTCCGGTGTCCGGATCAGTCCGGAAACATCCTCGCTGTTGACCAGAACGTGCTGTTCGCCGTCCTGATACTCGATTTCGATATCCAGCTCGGACAATCTCTCTGTAATATCCTGTTCGGATTCGGCATGGTGCTGCAGCATATCGTATGCGATCGCACGGTAGAGTGCGCCGGTATCAACATAAATATAGCCGAGTCGGGCTGCGAGCCGGCGGGCCAGTGTACTTTTACCCGCACCGGACGGCCCGTCAACGGCAATGCTGACGTTCTTCATTGCGAACCTCCAAGATGATGGCATTGATATTCCTTTACAGTATAGCATATTTCGACTTATTTTGCAAGTGCTTTCCGGGCAAAAACGAAAAATCTTTTCAAAAAAGGACAAAACGCGAAAAAATCCTGCCGAACAGTGCAGAGTTCCGTGCAATATCATGATATTCCCGGAAAGAAAAGGCAGCAGGGAGCTGTTTTTTGCATCCCTGCCGCCTGTAAGCTGACAGTATGTTCTTTGTTTTACGTCTTTGCAGCGAGCGCCAGCAGCGCGCTGAGATCGGCCATGGTGATCATGCCGTCGCCGTTGAGATCGGCGGCCTCCGCGGCCTTTCCGGGGAGCATCATGCCGCTGCCCTCCGTCATCCAGCGGAGCAGCGTCAGATAGTCGTCCTCATTGACTGTGTAATCGCCGGTCAGGTCGCCGGGGATTTTGCAGTCCGGATCGAGTGAGCAGAAGCAGTAATCGTCCGTTGAGCAGAAATGCTCCGCCCGGCCGCCGGGAATGCCGTAGAAGGTGACGGTGCCGTCAAACGTATCGCCGGTTCTGCCGTGGGCAGCCAGCGCGGCGAACACCTCGCGGAAATCCGCCGTGATGCCGGTTTCCGGATCCGTGACTGTTTCCGGCAGTGTGTAGCCGTACTGCGTTTTCAGCATTCTGGTGATGACGCAGGTGCCCTCCCGTTCGGTTTCGTATTCGTAATTTTGGTCCCGGAACTGGACAAAGGGCATTTCCTTCTGGATGGTAATTGTGGCGGTGTTCATGGGGTCTGTGCCGGATTCCGGCCATTTGGTGACCGATTCCAGCCAGAGCGTTTCGTCCTTTTTCAGTTTGAAGCAGAGCTGTGTGCTGCCGAGTGGCTCCTTTTTATCATTATAAAGCAGCATCGTGCAGCAGTTGTTGTCGTAATTGTTCAGGTTGAGATAGTATGTGCCGTCCTCCGGCGCGATGAACCGCAGGCGTTCCGCATGGCCGGGCGGGAGAAGCCTGTCCTGCTCGGCGCGGTGAACCGGATATGCCTCGCCGACGGTCAGCAGGCTTGTGGTGCCGTCAAACGGCAGTGCGTCGAACGGCGGGATGCAGCAGTAGGTAAACGTCGTTTCGCCCGTGTAGATTCCGGCGCCGCGGACATAAATGAGATTGCTTCCGGGCTGCATCGGGGTTTCGCTGATGAGCAGCATATAATCCGTGCCTTCTTTAAGCAGGGTATCGCCGTCATAGATTCTGAGCGCGGGCGGTTCGGTGCAGTCCGGAATCCGGAGCTGACTCTCTCCCTCAATTCTGCATGAAACAATGGATTTCAGCGTATCGCTGAGGCTGACACGCACGGTGCAGGCCGGTGCGTTTTTCGGCAGTGTGACGTTCAGATAATAGGTTTTGCCGCGTTCCACGGAAAAGACCTTGCTGATCCGGCCGGTGCCCGAGGCGGAAGCTGTCGGCCTGCCGTCCGGGGTGTTCAGAGAAACGGTCGCATCTGTCAGGGAGATTTTTTCCAGGCAGCACTGATCCGTCTGCGGAATCCAGCGGAACAGCGCAGTCTGATTCTTTTCGTCCAGCGGGATATCCGCTTCGCCGTTGTCCAGCAGGAGCAGTTCCTTCTTCTCCGGCATGGCGACCGTGAAGACACCGCTGGCATCGCCGTAGAATCTGCCGGTGCCGTGGAGCGTGACGGTGAATGTGCCGCAGATCTGCTGGACTGCATTCGTGTCAAGCTCGTAATCCTCGTGCTCCTTCAGCTCGGTGCCCTGATAGGTCACGCGGAACGCAGGTCTGATCGGCAGACCGGTGAACACTGCGGATGCGGGCTCGATTTCCGCATCAGCGAGCAGCTGATACTGCTTCTTGGCCTGCAAGGTCAGCGAATGGCTTTTGCCGTCCTGCATCCGGACGGCGAGGATGCCGCCGCTTTCCTGCCGGAACGGGACGCCCGGTGCAATGCGGATGCCGTTTGCCGTCCGGAACCCGCCGGGATAGAATACAGCATCAAACGGCGTGCCGTCTGACGAAACCAGCGCAGGATCCTGCATGATGCGGCTGGACGCGAAGCTGAAAAACTGTGTGCCTGCTCCGCTGGCAAACGGCTCGTTGAATGTGATCTCCGTGCCCTTGGTACCGTACGGATTCTGGAGCCGGTATTCCAGCAGCGCATGGCCGCGGTAACTGCCCTGACCGGTCAGGAGCAGCCGCACTTTTCCGGGCATCAAAGGATCCAGCGGGGTACACTGATAATCCGTGCCTGCACTGAGCTTCACCGCCGCCGAATCCGAATCTGCGGGCAGACAGAAAATATCCGGCAGATCCTTTTCCGGATCGCCTGTGAACGGCAGCTCCTGCTGTTTCAGTACGGCGAGCAGCTGCGTCCTGTTCCCGAGCGGGGAGATTTCCAGCTCCAGCGCACTGATGTTCTCTGATACCGCTGTCGCTGCAATGTAAACCGGGGTATCCGCTGTCAGCGTGCAGACGCTTTCAAACAGCGGAGAGATTGTGTTTTTGAGCTCTGCCTCGCTGAGATCCGCGCGGTACAGTCTGACGGAGGCGAAGAGCGCATCCTTGTCGTCCGCCTCCGGCAGCAGCGCGTAATCCGAAGCTGACGGCATCAGCCGGAGCAGATAGGTTCCGTCTGACGGCGGCACAAAGCGGTAGCAGTGCGTCTTGCCGTCCGTGCAGCTGACGGAAACCGCCTTGTCCGGTTCGATTGTTTCGGTCGTGACGATGCGTCTGGAGAGCATCCCGCCGTACCGGCCGATGCCGACCGCACAGACCTCGGTGATGCCGGGGCCGTTTTCATTGTGATAGCGAAGCACATAATCCGTACCCTCGCGGAGCGTCGTGACCGGGTTGGTGCTGCTGACGGTGACAGTCGGCAGCATCTGCGGCTGAATGACGTCACGCTCGGTAAAGGTCAGCTGCATATTCGTGTCCGTCAGCGATTTCTGCGGGATCGCTTCCGTGACGGTGACGGCGGCGCTGCGGCCGGTCTGTCTGCTGCTGACCGTGAGTGTGACGGTTTCACCGGCTTTCAGCGTGACATACGAAATGCCGGAGGGACGTTCTCCGCTGCCGGACTGTGTGATTTCGGCCTTGTCATTCTGCCGGATCCGCAGCTCGGCGGCGGCGGAGTCCGTAAAGCAGGCGTACTGCCCGTCATGGGGTGCGGTAAAGGTGCATTTTGCCTGCCGCAGACTGCCTGCGGAGGCGGCAAGCTCCTGCGGGGAGAGCACGTCCTCCCAGCAGAGCAGCAGGGGCTGATCGGTATCTGTGATTTCGCCGAAGCTGCGGCTGCGGAAGACATTGACGGTGACGCCCTGCGGGGTGCCGACGGCCTTTCCGTCCTGCCGTAGCACCGCATACCGCGTGAATGTGCCGAGCCGGTCGGTCGGAACGTCGAGATCCGAAAGCAGCATATCTCCGCCCGTCAGCGGCGGATCGGAAACCGTGTCGCTGTCCTGCCATGTGACATTCAGCCCGATTCCGAGTGGAATTGCGGTCAGCCGCGCAGAGGTATTCTGCTCACAGTTCAGTTCCTTTTGTTCAAGGTACATTTCCGCACGGCTTTCCGGCATGGGATAGCCGTATTTGAGGCAGTAGGCCGCCGCCTTTGATCCGGGCGGTGCGGCGATTTTGCAGAAGCGCTCCTGCTTGCCGAAGGCCTGGCTGCCGATTGTGGTCAGCGCATCGCTGAAAATGACGCAGCAGGGGAGTGCTTCATTCGGGTTGATTGCATTTTTCCGGACGGCCTCAGCCGCTTCAAAGCGCAGAACCTCTGTTTTGATGCTGTCGAATGCGTCCTGCGGGATGACCTTCAGCATCGGAAATGCCATGCCGCGGCAGGCGACGGAGCTGAATGCGCCGCGCCCGACGGTGGTCAGCGAGGAGAATACGATACGTCCGTTTGTGACCGGGTTCAGATTGACATGCGCAAGCCCCCTTGCACCGATCTCAGTGACGGAGTCCCACGGAATGTGCAGCTCTGTGACCGCGTTCTGACTGGTTTCCTGTTCCAGTGCCATTGCGCCGATCTTTGTGACGCCCTCGGCGGTCAGCTTCAGCGATCCGGTATGTCTGCAAAGTCCCCGCGGCAGCGCGGTGAAGGTATCCGGCAGAATCAGCTCCAGATTGCCGGTTTCGGTAAACGCGAATTCTCCGAGCGAGCGCAGCGCCGGAAGCTCAAAGCGGGCGTTCAGGCCGGTTTCCGCAAAGGCGTAATCCCCGATGGATTTCAGCTGCGTGTAATCGTCCCAGCCGGAAACAATTTCCAGCTGCTTGCAGCCGCGGAAGCTCTCCGCACCGACGGATGCCAGCGCGCCGAACGCATAGCTTTTCAGCTTGGTGCAGTCCTTGAAGGCGGCAGCCCCGACCGATATGACGCCGGTGGCTGTGATGCCCTCAAGCGCGTGGCAGTGCGCAAATGCGGACGCGCCGATTGCCGTGACCGATTTGGGCAGCCGGATATGCCGGATGATATCATTGTTTTCAAAGGCATTCGGTGCAATTTCCGTGATGACGCGGTCGCCCGCCAGCTTTTCCAGATCGAGCTCCTTGTCATTGGCATAGCAGTGCTCCAGCACCGTGCCGCTGAGCATCAGCAGACCGCCGCGGTCTGTGTTGTTGATTTCGTATACGGCGCGGTAGATCATGCTTTGTGCCTTGCCGATGACGGCAATCGCGGAAAGCACGGTTGTATCCGAAATGTTGATTTGTTCGCCCTGATAGCGGATTGACGTTTCGGGATCCGGATCGGTTCCGTCCAGCGTATAATACACCGTGCTGTTCTGCGGGCCGGTCAGCTCCAGCTTAAACGGATGGTAGTACAGGCCGGGCGTCGCATTGACCGCGGACGGCATCGAGATGCTGAACCGGTATTTTTTTTCGGTGACGGCGCTGCTGCGGTCACCGTACAGGCAGACGGCTTTCAGATCCATGTCATGCGTGATCTGCACAGGCGTTCCGTCATAGCGGATGCCGTTTGTCCGCGTCGGGATGCTGCCGTTTACGGTATAGATAATCTCCGCCTTCTGGGAGGCCGCCTGCATCGTCACCGTGAACAGATTTGTGACGGGAACCATCGGGTTATAGCTTTCATCCGGGATGATCTCCGGGCGCGGGCAGTCTGAATCCGTGATAATCAGATCGTGCAGATTGACCATGCCCCAGCCGAATTCCTGATCAAAGCCCGGCTCTCCGAGGTCATACGCATTCGCTTGCAGAATCTTATAGATCTGCTGCGGCGTCAGGCTTCTGTCGTAATCCATCAGGTTTGCATAGCAGGCGGTGACAAAGGGCGTGGCCATGCTTGTGCCGCTGTCCGTGTGCAGCGCATCGGTTTCGTAGAGATATGCGCTGGTGATTTCCGCACCCGGCGCTGAAAAGTCGATGCCGCTGCCGCTGTTGGAAAAATCGGCCTTCTGATACCGCTTTTCCGGAATATCCTGCATGAGCGAGAGCAGCATTTCGCTGAATGCGCCGTCTGATTGCAGCTGATAGGTATCGGTTGCTGCGGAAACCGCAATCACGCTGCTGATGTTCGCGGGGTTTTCATATTTGACGTCCCGCTTGTTGTTGCCCGCTGCGGCAATGCAGGGGATGCCCTGCTCTTTCAGCTTCTGTGCGGCCTCCTGGAGCAGCAGGGACAGGCCGTTTCCGCCGAGGCTCATGCTGACAAGATCCGCGCCCTGCTCGGCGGCGTACAGCATGGCGTTGTAAATCTGGAGGGAGGTGCCGCAGCCGTTTTCGTCGAGTACCTTGATCGGCAGAATGCGGACATTCTCTCTGGTACACCGCGCGAGAATACCGGCGCAGTGCGTGCCGTGCCAGTTGTCGTCATCGGTGTCGGTATCGGGAACAAAGGAGCAGCCGCCCTCTGCGATGCGCCCGCGGAACCAGTCATGCTCCGCGAAAATGCCGGTATCGAGCACAGCCACACAGATCGGGTCGGGTTCATTATCATCCGCGTCGAGGCGGTGTTTGAATGTATCGCAGCCGACTGCGTCATAGCCCCACATGCCGTTAGAGAGCATCCGTTCATTGTCCTCGGGATTGCCCTCCGCACAGATATGATAGACGAGCTCGGGCTCGGCCAGCGATACGCTGCTGTCTGCGGAAAAAGCATTGTATGCGGCGTAGGCGTCTGCGGGAGTGGGGTATTGCAGCACGCGGAGGCCGTCGGGGGTGCATTCTACCTCGGTGCCGCCGTGTGCGTCAAGGGCACCGTCTGCGCGGACAATCAGCGTGCCGGACTGGAACGGCGAGCACAGCTCGGTGCCCTGTCCGGTTTCGGTCACGACGCAGCCGATCCGTTCGGCGGCTTCCGCGGCGGAAACTGTGCCGGTACTGTCGGCGCCGCTTTCGGCTTCGGCCTGCGTCAGGACGGCTGAACGCTGAACGCGCAGCTCGCCGTTTTCTGCGGAAAAGCCTGCGAATTCCGTGCCGGTATCGGCGCCGTCACGGAGCAGCCTGCCGGTCTGCGCATCCAGGCAGAGCGTGGAAAAAAGTTGATCGGTGCGGTGTTCGGTATGCTGCTGCACGGGGTCGGCCTTCCGCACGGACTGTGCGGGAACAGTCTGCGGGAACGGGCATGCAGCAGCGGAGATCAGCAGCGCGGCGGCTGTCAGCAGTGCAGGCAGCCTCTGCGGGATCGTCATAACAGTTCACCTCCGGGTAAAAGTCGGAAACTCGTATTATAGCATTATAGCATATATTTCCGAAAAAAGCAAACGAATTATTGCGCAATTTTGACATGGAACACAATACAGGTTTCAGCGCCTGCCTTGACGAACGGGGGAGAATGCGGTAAAATAAAAAAAGCATGTAACCTTTCCGCATTTTTTGCGACTCAGTGTACAGAGGAGGTGAAGCAATGTACAGCGACAGCGAAATCATTGCGCAGCTGGAACAGCGGGACGAGCAGGCGCTGACAGAGATCCGCACGGTCTACGGCAGACTCTGCTTTCAGATCGCGCAGCAGATGCTCGGCAGCGCAGAGGACGCAGAGGAATGCGTCAGCGATATGCTGCTTGCGGTGTGGAATACCGTTCCGCCGCATCAGCCGGAGCATCTGGAGGCTTATCTTGTCACATTGCTCCGCCGTTCCGCAATGGACAGACTGCGGCGTATGTACAGTCAGAAGCGCGGCGGCAGACAGTTCGTGCAGGCACTCGATGAGCTCTCAGAGATCCTGCCCGCGGCTGAAACCGTGGAATCCGAATACAGCCGGCGCGGCCTGACAGCCGTGCTCCGGAAATGCCTTGATACGCTTCCGGCGCGCACGCGGCGGATCTTTTTGCAGCGGTATTTGCTGGCGATGCCGGTGCGGGACATTGCGGCGGACAACGCCATGACGGTCAGTGCCGTCAAGGTGCTCCTCCACAGAACAAGAAAACAGATGCGTGAAATGCTCAGAGAGGAGGGCTACAATGGATCGCTTTGAGATGATGGAGGCGCTCGGGGATCTGCCTGAGCAGTATTTTGCAGAGAGCCTGCCGCAGCCCGGTGCTTCCGGGAAACGGGAAACGCCTTTTCGTTTGCCGCGCCTTGTGACGGCGGGCGCACTCGCAGCGTGTACGGTATTTGCTGTCGGCGTCAGCGCGGTGCTGCTGCACGGACGGCTCGCGGAACGGGCGCTGAGCTCCGCGGCGGATTCCGAAGAAAACGCGCAGGATTCTGCATATGATTCGGAGGCGGAATATGCCGTGCAGACAAGTGTATCAGAGGAAATGACAATGAGCGGGAATACCCCGTATTCCACGGATACCGAGCCGGATACGGCGCCCCCGGCGCTTTATGCGCTGCCGGAATATGAAAATCTGTCTGACTGGAAAACATGGGAAACAACGGCGCTGGAGGAGCCCGGCATCTATTACAACGGTGCGGAGATTCCCGCCAAAATGTCTGTGATTGCACGGACAGATCCGGCGGGACAGCCTGCTCCGGCAGGAAACCCCGGCCCGCAGCTGCGGATCGGAAATCCCCATACGGAAATGTACGCGGTCGGTTTTGATTTTTACGTGCCGGAGGGCGGGCAGATCTGCTTTGTACCGTATGACGAATCCAACACCGTATATGCAGATGACCGGCTCGGAGATGAGCAGTTCTGGTTCCGGATCACGCCGACCGGCATGCTTGAACGGCAATCGACTTTCGGAAAGCACTATGAGAAGCTGCGCGACCGCGACGGCGTTATTTTGCAGGTGCCGGATTATCAGTGCGGTGTCTGGCATCACTGCTATCTGAAAGCCGCGCGGGCAAGCAGAAATGCGGAGGGTGAGATTATCAGCAATGCTGAGTGCGGTCTGCTAATCAACGACATGAAATTGGCGATGCTTGATCTGCTCGGCACGGAGCTTTCGGGTTATCTGGCGCTGGACGGCACGCCGGGCGTGATGTTCGCAAACTTTGCGTTCTATGACAGCACGGAAACCGCACCGGTCACGCTGATTCCCCAAACACCGCCCCCGGAAACCGCGCCGGATCAGACCAGAAAGACGGAAAAGACCGTTACGCCTGCATCGGATCCGACGATCAGCGGCGGGGAAACCGTGACGACCGCCAATCCGGCTGCGCTGGCCTATGAGGCGCAGCGGAAAGCGGAATATGACGCAGTTCTGGAGCGCATCACCGACCGGCCGTATGACGAGGTGATCCGGGTTCAGACACCGGCTTCTGCGGTGACCGGATTCCATAACTTCCGGGAGGGTTACTTCCGGAATTATTCGTGTACGATCGTATCCTTTGATCAGACTGCGGGCATTGAACTGCTGCGAAAGCCGGACGATCATCATATGTATGCGATCAACCGAATCAGCAGGGAAAACAACTGCCCGGGCGGCCTGTTCTACTCGTTCTTTGAGAACGACATCCTGATGAATACCGCATGGATGTCCAAGGCACTGGAAAAAAGCGATTTCGATGACATTCACATCGGTGACTCGATTGAAAAGGTCATCGCGCTGGAACCCGTGACAAAAGAATTTGAAGGCATTATGGAGCTTTCAAGCTCGCGTGAACCGCATACCGAGGGACACGATCAGACGCTGCTGCTGAAGGACGGCGTACTTGTGATTCATTACTGTATCCCCGCGGACACAGAGCGGCTTGACTGGCGCATCACGGATATGCAGTTCTATCCGGATTTCAAGGTTCCGGTATCGGAGGAGTATCAGGGCAAAGAATATACGATCGTGTATGATTACAGCATTCTGCCGGAGGATTATCCGGAATAACAAAAAACACTTTTGCGGCCTGTGCATATGCATGGGCTGCTTTTTTCTGTGCGGGAAGTGTCCGGCGCGCCTGCTTGATTTTTTGCGGTGATTGTGCTATAATATTCCCGAACAGGAGGGGATCGTTTGGACAGACAGAACTGCTTTCTGATCGGCCTGACCGGGCAGACCGGCGCGGGCAAGACCACCGTCAGTGCGGGCTTTGCGGAGCTTGGCGCCGCTGTCATCAACGCGGATACTGTCGCCAGAGAGGTTGTGCAGCCGGGGCATCCCTGCCTTGCAGCGCTCACCAGAGTTTGCGGCAGCGGAATTCTGAACCCGGACGGCTCGCTGAACCGCAAGGCGACCGCTGCCCTCATCTTCGGGAATCCGGAGGTGCGGCAGCGTTATCAGGCGGTTATTTATCCGCATATCACCGCCGCCCTGCGCGCGCAGATTCATACACTGACCGCGGACGGATATCATGAGATCATACTCGATGCGCCGACACTCTTTGAAAGCGGGCTGAATCATCTCTGCGATGCGGTCGTTTCCGTGGTCGCGGGATCTGACGTCCGCAAAGCGCGCATCATGGCACGCGATCAGCTGACCGGCGAACAGGCGCAGCAGCGCATGGACGCGCAGCATACCGAGGATTTTTTCCGTGCGCATTCCGATGCCGTGATCGAAAACAACGGCGAGCCGTCGGCACTGCGGGCGGTCATCCGGGAAACGCTGGATTCCCTGCGATGTCAGCATTCCGCTGATACGCAGAAACACGATATTTCAAAGGAGGAACCTGTTATGGAACAGAAGGACACGCTGAAGCAGCTGAAAGAATCGCTGCTGATGCAGAAGAAGAACGCAGCACTGCTGCTGGATGACGCAAAAATCGCGGAGGCAGACGCTTTCTGTGAGGACTACAAGACCTTCCTCGATCACGGCAAGACCGAGCGCGAGGCCTGCGCCTATGCAAGGGAGCTGCTGGAGGCAAACGGCTTCCGTGCATGGAAACGCGGCGACGCGGTGCAGTCCGGCGATAGGATCTTCATGATCAACCGGAACAAGGCCGTCATTGCGGCGGTGATCGGCACGGATCCGCTGGAATCGGGCATCCGGCTCTCTGCAGCGCATATTGATTCCCCGCGCCTGGATCTGAAACAGGCACCGCTTTACGAGGACAACGAGCTGGCGCTGTGCAAAACGCATTATTACGGCGGCATCAAGAAATATCAGTGGACGGTCATTCCGATGGCGCTGCACGGCGTCATTGTGAAAAAGGACGGCACCGCCGTGACGGTGAACATCGGTGAGGATCCGGCAGATCCGGTGTTCTGTGTGACCGATCTGCTGCCGCATCTGGCGAGCGAGCAGGTCAAGCGGCCGCTGGCACAGGGCATCAAGGGCGAGGAACTGAACCTGCTGGTCGGTTCCAGACCGTTCCGCAGCGACGAGGGCAGCGACCTTGTCAAGCTGCGCATTTTGCAGATTCTGAACGAAAAATACGGCATCACAGAGGCGGATTTCCTCTCTGCGGAGCTGGAGGCGGTTCCGGCGGGGCAGGCGCGTGACCTCGGATTTGACCGCAGCATGATCGGCGCATACGGCCACGATGACCGCGTCTGCGCCTATCCGGCGCTGGCGGCGATTCTGAACACGGAGCATCCGCAGCATACGGCTGTCTGCATCCTGACGGACAAGGAGGAGATCGGCAGCGAGGGCAACACGGGACTTTGCTCGGCATATTTCCATGATTTCATGAAGGATCTGGCAGCGGCATTCGGCACGGAGGCGCATACGGTGTTTGCGCAGTCGCAGTGCCTGTCCGCGGATGTGACCGCAGCATTTGATCCGACCTTTGCGGATGTGAACGACCGCAAAAACTGCGCGTTCGTGAATTACGGCGTCTGCATGATGAAGTATACGGGCGCGCGCGGCAAGAGCGGCTCCTCGGATGCATCGGCGGAATTCATCGGGAAGATGCGCGCGCTGTTTGACGGCGCAGGCGTGATCTGGCAGACCGGCGAGCTCGGCAAGGTGGACATCGGCGGCGGCGGCACGGTCGCGGCATATCTGGCGAACCTGAATATTGATACGGTCGATGTCGGCGTGCCGGTGCTGTCCATGCACGCGCCGATGGAGGTTGTCAGCAAGATTGACGTGTATATGTGCTATGAGGCAATCAGGACATTCAACCGTTCCTGAGCGTTCAGAGGGTGTATGCCTGCCCGCTCTGAAGCGCGGTACGGCGCATCCGACTGCATGATTTCCGTTCTTTTGCAGGAAGCTGTAATGCGGAAAGCGCAGGCTGCATATTGAACAGATAACAGAACACTGTCCGGTTTAAAGACGGTACGCATATAGAAGCATTAAGCCATAGTATTTCTGATTGAAAGTCAGAAGTACTATGGCATTTCTATTGACAGTGCAGCAATGTCATGGTATAATTGTTACTAACATAAATCGGAATTTGACGGGGAGAAAGTGCTATGAACAACATTGTTTCAGAGTGGTATGAAGAAAAAAAGAATGTGGATGAAATGCGGAACTGGAATCCTGCACTGAAAGAATGGGAACGGTCGGTTGTCAGTTTTTTTCCTCCGGGCGTCAGAATACTGGATATTGGCTGTGGCTTGGGACGGGAAGCATTTGCATTATCCGATTTGGGATATGATGTAGTAGGAATTGACATTTCACAAGAAGTCATTTCACAGGTAAAGCAGTTGTCCGCCGATCAGGGATATCGTATTTCATTTCAGGAATATGACGGGGAACATCTGGATTTCCATGCGGAATCATTCGATGTCGTCATTATCTGGGCGCAGACATTTGGATTGTTGTATGGAAACAAATTCAGGAAGGACTATTTGTCAGAATGTAAAAGAGTTCTTAAAAAAGGCGGATTATGCAGCTTTTCAGCACATGATTACAGGTTTCTGACGGAGCACTATCCAAACTGTCTGGATGGTCACAGGTTCTATCCTTATGCCGGTTCCGGAATATACTGGGAGGCATTTGAAGCGGCTGATCTGAAACAGTTTGCAGAGCTGGCGGGCTTTGATGTGATCCTTTGTGAGAAAGGAAACATTTATAAGCCGGAAGACGGAACGATTCTGCATTGTTTATGCAGAAAA
>JAEEIA010000003.1 GCA_016281125.1 Oscillospiraceae bacterium
CTGATAGTCGATCTGCCGGAACTGCTCCTGATTCGTCACGACCGCTTCCACGGTATAGGAATTGCGGTTGGAATACAGGATCATCGGGCTGCCGGTCACGCCGCGCAGTGCAACGACGGGCTCCGCAACATCGTTGTTGGTGTAGGCTTTCAGATCCTCGCTCATCAGGGACTTTGCATTGCCGTTCACGGTTTCGATGCAGTACAGATATTCCTGACCGGCAGTCAGTTCGACTTCGCTGCCGACTGCATTCTTTCCGGTATCGGTAAAGCGGTAGGTATATGTGCCGTTTTCATTTTCCGTACCGTCCTCAGCATCGACCGAAGCGATCAGCTTTTCGATTCTCTGAACTCCCGTACAGCAATGTACGGGAGTCGGCTTTTATCCTTCCTATAATCATATAAAAAGCAGCGTCCCGCTTCAAAGGAACGCTGCTTTTTGTTTTACTCATACCGCAGGGCTTCAATCGGATCGAGCTTTGCAGCTCTGGATGCCGGATAACTGCCGAAGAAAATACCGATCAACATACAGAAGCCGAGAGAAATCAGAATTGCCGTAATCGAAGGCTGAATGCTGATTTCAACCAGATCCGCATATGCAACATTGGACAGCAGCAGTGTCTTGGCCACATAACCGATCAGCATGCCGCCGAGAATGCCAAGCAGCACCCCGATTGCGCCGCCGACCAGACTGAGGATCACCGACTCGATCAGGAACTGCGTGCGGATCACGGAGCTCTTGGCGCCGATGGCCTTGCGCACGCCGATTTCTCTGGTACGCTCCGTGATGCTGACAAGCATGATGTTCATGACGCCGATGCCGCCAACCAGCAGCGAAATTGCCGCGATGACCGAAATCGCAATCGTAATCAGGTTCAGAATCTTGTTGGCGTCCTCCATTTCGCTCTTGCTGCTGATAATCTTCACGCCGACATTCTTGTTCGTGAGATACTGCTCGTCAAAGAAGTGCTGGAGCTCGCGCGTATTGGCCTCGCTGTCCTCCTCGTCCTCCGCGCAGATGAACTCCGGATGCTCAAAATAATCCTCTTCCGAATCGCCGTTCAGATGCCGTGCGGTCTGATACGGAATAAACATCAGCGTCATCATGTCCATCGTGGATTTGCCCGGATCAAGGTACTTCATCAGATCCTGCGGATACTTATAGACGCCGACAATGACAAAATCCGCGTTGCAGTCACGCATCATGTTGATGCTGACGGTCTTGCCGATCGGATCAACGTCCGAGTCAAAATACTGCTCCACGAACACATCGGAAACCATGATCGCATTCTTCATGCGGTCGCTGTCCGTATCGTTCGGGTACCGTCCCTTGAGCAGCTTGTAGTACATTTCGCTGCTCTTGAAAAAGCCGGAGGAGCCGCCCATGATGATAAACGTGAGCTCCTGGCCTTTGGCATTCCGGACCGAACCGGCGCCGAAGCTGTTTTCCAGCGAAACCAGATATTTGTCGCCGAATTCCTCACGCAGTGCGTTGAGCATATCCTTGGAAACCCGGTCTGTCTGCTGAATATCATAGTAATTGCCGGAATATTCATCCGCTTCCCGGTTTTTCAACTCATAACGCACGCCGTAGCCTGCCGTACCCATCAGAGAGAAGGTATTGGACAGTGTTTTCTGCATGGAGTTGCCGATTGTTGTAATCGTAATGACCGCGCTGATGCCGATGATAATGCCGAGCATCGTCAGCAGCGAGCGCATCTTATTGGTGAGCAGTGCCCCGAATGCAAGCCGGATATTTTCAATGATGAACATTCGCCGCACCTCCGTATGTCTGTGTGTCCCGCATAATCAGTCCTTCTGTCCGCTGATTCTCGGATCGGGGATCGTCATGCCGTCCTCCAGGATCTTGAGCGTGGAGAATGCAGGCGGCTGCATCAGAATCAGATCGCCGTCCTTGATATCGCCCTCCGTGATCTCGGTGTAATAATCACCCTCAAATCCGATCTTGACATCCTTTCTGACCGCGCGTACCGTACCGGGAGTATCGCCAGGCTCACCGACAAAAACGTAGTAACCGTCATTCTCGCCGCCGTTAACCGCGTCATACGGCACGCCGAGCGCATCCGACTTCTGGTCAATGATGATCTTGCAGCTGGCGGACATGCCGATCAGCAGCTTGCTGTTCTTATTGATTGCGACCTCGACGGTGTATCCGCCCGCCGCATTCTGGTCAACGGAGGAGATGATACGCTCAATGCGCTTCACCTCGCCGCCGATGATCTCATCTTCCGTGGCGCTGGTTTTGATCTCGCACTTCATGCCTTCCTCGACGCGCAGCACGTCAGCCTCGCTGACCTTGCCGCGGATCACGAGCTGCTCCGTGTTCTCGATCACCATAAGATTGTTGTTGAGCGGAATGCTCCCCTCAGTGATATTGAGCTGCGTCACGACGCCGTCCGCGGTGGACTTGACGGTGCAGCTGTCGATCTGCTCCTGGAGCTTCTTCATCTGCTCTGCGGCAGTGTCATCACTGATGCTGTACTTGGAAGCGTCAATCGCATCCTGTGCCGCACGCACGGCCTTGTCACCGGAGTCCTGAACGGTCTGAATCGCCTGACGCGCCTGCTCGGCGGCTTCGTCGAGTGCAGGCAGCTGCTCCGTCAGCTTCTGAATCGAAGCCTCAAGCGCATCGGCCTGCGGCTTTAAGGATTCCTGCGTTTCCGCATCTGCATCGTTCATGCGCGTAATCAGCGCATTGAACTGCTCGACCAGCTCCTTCTGGCGCTCATACGCCTGATCGCGGGTACGCTCTGCATCTGCGGCGCTCTGCTGCGCCTTGGCGACAGCCTCGTTTCTCGCATTGACCGCATCGTTGTATGTTCTGCGCAGAATGCCGTCATTGTAGGCATCCGCATCCGCAGACTTCGCTGCACGCTCCTTGAGCTTGTCAAGCTGCTCCTGAAGCGAGGCGGAATCCAGCACACAGACAACGTCGCCTTTTTTGACGCTGTCACCGACCTTGACATTCAGCTGCACAACCTTCTGGAGCACCTCAGAGGTCAGATTGACCGTGGAGCTGCTCGACACGGCGCCGCTGATATTCACGTATGTCGAAAGATCCTTGACCGCCGCTTCTCCGTAGGTGTAGCTCTCCCCGAGAAGGTTCATATTCTGCATCGCGGAAAGACCGACCTTGACCAGAACACCCAGAAGTGCAATCACGAGCACCGCAATCACCAGACAGGATATTCTCTTCTTTTTCTTCGACTTTTCTACTGTCGCCATAGTTGAAATGTTCCTTTCCGTTCCGTTTCATCGGAAACACACATATTTTACCATAAATTGCGCTTCTGTGTCAATATCAGAACACCCCGTTTCCGGATTCTTATGAAAAAATTAAGAACTTATGAACCTGTTGTCTTTTTCATCACGTTCCATCTGCTGCCTGCTGTTGCAGAAGCAGCCGCTTGACGCCCGTCAGATCGGCAGCATCCAGCGAACCGCTGCCGTCCGGATCCGCAGCGTTCCAGTTCACGGTTTCCTGCGGTGCCTCACCCCGGAGCATCCCGCACAGGCACAGCACATCGGCGCGGTCACACTGCCCGTCCGCATTGACGTCCCCGGCCATGTTCCGGAGCATCTGTGCAAACGCCGTTTCCAACTCCGTGCCGTGATAATAATGATTCCAAGAAAACAGAATATGCCGTGCAGCGGACTGCGTCGCAAGATAATCGTCCCGGAGCTGCGCGACCGGAACCGCCTGCAATTCCGGCGTACAGGTTTCATTGTTGACCCAGACCGTCACGTCATTTGCAGCCGCACGGGCAGCATCCGCAGTCCACGCGCGGATGGTTTCCGCAGCATATCCCCTGCCCGCGCCGTCCTGCAAGGCGAGAATATCCGTCTGCCGCAGCCCGCTGCCGCGTACAAGCGCTGTCAGGAAGTGACAGAAGGTTTCCCGGTCTGTCAGGGCCGTATTGTAAAACGGGCTGAACATCAGGCGCTGTGCCGGAAACGATTCCGCAAGCTGACTGCGCACGGTTTTCAGCTGGCGCGCATACTGTTCCGCGTACGCTTCTGCATGCGCCGCCTCTATATTCCAGTATTCGTTTGTCCAGTAGAACCCGGCAATCTGCGCCGCATAGCGTTCGCCGTAAAGACTCCGGATTTCCCGGATTACCGTGCAGTGATCCGCCGCATTCCCGCTGATCCATTTCTCCGTATCAGAATCCGGTGCGCCCCAGCCATAATTCCACCAGCGGCCGTCGTTCACAAGCCCGATCCAGATCTGCATTCCGGTCTGCTCCGCCGCCTCCAGTGCATATTCCAGCGCGTGTGCCTTCTCCGAACCGATAACCAGTGCCGTCGGGAAAAGTGCATACGCAGAATCAAGCGAAAAGGCATCCGGATCCGTTTTCGGCTTTGACATATCATTCTGCACATACGTGAGATCCACCGTTGACTGCAAAATCAGCGCACGG
Source organism: Oscillospiraceae bacterium (assembly GCA_016281125.1). Lineage (GTDB taxonomy): Bacteria > Bacillota > Clostridia > Oscillospirales > Ruminococcaceae > Firm-04. The sequence continues at coordinate 4,442 of JAEEIA010000003.1, forward strand.
AATCCGGCTGCTTTCATATCGCGCAGCTCCTGCGCAAAGCGTTCTGCTGTCCAGTCACGGCAGAGCCAGCCCTGCAAAAAGCTCGCATCAAACAGCGGCACAGGCTGTTCTGCATCCGCAGAATCTGTCACTGAAAAGAGCATCAGCGCAGCAAGCAAAGCGGTCAGCAATCGTTTCATACGGCGCCTCCTTTTTGATTCTCAAATCCTTCTGCTTATGAAAAGCCTGTACTCAGTATAACACGGATGAACGATTTGCGCAAGATTTTGCCGGGAAATTTTCAGATACAGGGAAAATTGTCTTGCAATTTTGTCAACATTATGCTATAATATGCATATCAGTCAACGAAACGGCGCAGAGAACGCGCCCGCGGAAGGAGAATCATCATGGAAGTATACAAGGGTAAGTCGGATTTCATTGCACTTTGCTATGCGCAGCAAAACCGCAATGCCGCCGAACAGATCGTGGATCGGCTGAATCAGGAGCGTTTCCGTGTCTGGACGAATGACCGCGGGTGCAATCCGAAAAAGAAGGCCGACGCCGTCCGGCTGGCAGAAAGCCGCGTCGCCGTCATCCTGATTTCAAAGGACTGGATCGCGGAGGAAAAATACACGAATCAGCTTCGCGGCGCCGCGCATATCCAGAAGCAGCTTGTGCTGCTGTTCCTGGACGACACGGACATGAGCAAGCACGAAGAGCTGAACCTGCTGCTGAACCGTTCCGTCCGGATGATGGATTTCAAGCCGGATGCACCGGAGGATTGCTTCTCCGGACTGCTGACGCTCGACTGCATCACAGACTGCAAAATGGCGGATGATGAGGAGCCGGACACCGAAAAAACCGGCATTATCGGGTTCCTTTCCCGTGATATTACAGATCTGACATAACAAAAATGCCCTATGCTCCGGCAGAGGGTTTTCTGTATCAAAAAACCGGAGGCACGCAGCCTCCGGTTTTTGCAGTATATTTGCGGAATTGAATTACACGCAGCCCTGTGCCTTCATCGCCTCAGCAACCTTCAGGAAGCCAGCGATGTTTGCGCCTGCAACCAGATCGTCGCCCAGACCGTAGGTGTTCGCTGCCTCGATGGAAGCCTTGAAGATGTTTGCCATGATGCTCTTCAGCTTTGCATCGACTTCTTCGGCAGTCCAGTTGTAACGCATGGAGTTCTGGGACATTTCCAGACCGGAAACAGCCACGCCGCCTGCGTTGACAGCCTTGGACGGCGCAACGATGACACCGGCCTTCTTCAGCATGTCGATTGCCTCGTTCGTGGTCGGCATGTTGGAAACCTCAACATAGTACTTGATGCCGTTTGCGATGATCTTCTTGGCATCCTCTTCCAGAACCTCGTTCTGGCGTGCGCACGGCATGATGATGTCAACCTTGCGGCCCCACGGCTTCTCGTTCGGGATGAACTCAACGCCGAACTTGTCAGCATACGGCTTGACATGCATCGGATCCGTTGCTCTCATCTCAAGCATGAAGTTGATCTTCTCCTCGGTGATGACACCGTCCGGATCATAGACATAGCCGTCCGGACCGGACAGGGTAACGACCTTGCCGCCGAGCTCAGCAACCTTCTTTGCAGTACCCCATGCGACGTTGCCAAAGCCGGAGATTGCGAAGGTCTTGCCCTTGATCTCATCCTTGAAGTAGTCGAGCATGTTCTGGACATAGTAGACAGCACCGTAACCGGTTGCCTCCGGACGGATCAGGGAGCCGCCGAATTCCATGTTCTTACCGGTCAGAACGCCGGAGAACTCGTTCTTCAATCTCTTGTACTGGCCGAACAGGTAGCCGATCTCACGGCCGCCGACGCCCATATCACCTGCCGGAACATCGAGGTTCGGGCCGATGTGACGGTAGAGCTCGCTA
>JAEEIA010000035.1 GCA_016281125.1 Oscillospiraceae bacterium
GTTCATCTGTGCGTTTAGGCAATGATAGGAGATTCATAATGGAAGAGAAAAAATACAGTAATGCGAAAAGAGCAATAACCATAGTTTCAATGCTAACACTATTCACAGCCGGATTTGAACTGTTTATGGCATTCAGTCATTATCAGCCCGGAATGACAATATGCGATGTTGCAAGCCATGTTACACGAGATAACCGTATCGTTTACCTATTTCTTCTTATAATTGCAAATCTTACTTTTTTACCTTCGGCACTGCTTCTCTATAAGGAGAACGGGATAAGTCTGAAAGACGAGATATATGATAAAAAAACACTTGGCAAAGACATACTCTATGGTGTGGTTGCTTTTGTGATTGCAGAAATTGCAGGTTTGCTTTCTGAAATACCTGATTTAATTCCGGGAATCAAGGCAACAGAGCTGGCTTGCAGTCAAAAAGAGATGGGATTAAGCGTCACGATCATGGAAATAATCGCTATGGTGTTTGTCAGCGGTATTATCAAAGAAATCTATTTCCGTGGTCTTGCAAAGAAATTCTGCGCTCCTGTATTCGGCGAAACAGCAGCTCTTCTTATATTCAATGTGCTGTTTGCTGTACTTGATTGGCATAATCTCGGATACTCCCTTATCATAGGCTTAGTTTGGTCATTTGCATATAAAAAGACAGGTCACCTGATTACACCTATGATTTGCCATACCTTAGTAGGATTGGGAGCCGTGATATCAGGACTTGTTGGATAAAGAAATATCACACATTCAGCGCATTGCGCGTCATACGATAAATCTCCAGCCGTGACAGCGACTTCGGACTATTATTGGTCTGATTCACTGTCCGGCTGTTGTCGTTATTGTAGTAGTTGTTTACCACACCGCCGCTGCCGCCGTTCATCATATCGAGGAATCAGTCATTGCAGCGTATCCGGTACCTGATATACCTTTTCAAAGGCTGTGATCTCATATCCCTGATCCAGACAAAACGCAGCAAGCTGTTCCTCCGTCAATTCCTGATTATCTACGGTCTTTCCGACTGTCACCGTGAATTCATCACCCGGATGCAGCGTATTCTGTTCTTTTACCATGAAATCCAGCCAGAACGGAATGTCACCGGTCGGTTTGATGATTACCACCACTTCACCTTCATACTCCTGATAGTCGATCGTCACATAGTCAAACGGATCAAGCTGCTGCGTTTCCGGTAAGCCGTTCACAGGGAATTCCATGCTGTCAGTCCGCAGCCTGATCTTGTAAGCCTTCTCCAACGCCTTTACATTGTCAGTATTCCAGACGAATGTAACGGTATCACCGTTTGAAAGGCTCTCTGCACGATCAAACGCGCCATACAGATTATCGTTTACATCTGCGGCGGTTCGCTGAAACTCCGCCTGTGAAGCTGTTTCTTTCAGCTTGAACGCATCATGATTGTCTCGCACCATTGCATCGGAATTCAGCGCCCAGACGACGGAACCGTGTCCGTCCGTTCCGCTGGTCTCAGCCGAAAGGTAGTCATTGACATTGATCTCTGTTCTGCCGCAGGCTGTCAGCAGCATTGCGGCAACCGCAAATGTCAGTCCTGTCAGACTTCTTTTGATTTTCATGTTTTCCTCCGTTTCTATTACTGCCAGAATATCTCACCGTTTTCAATCAAGGCACCTTCGATGCCATCAGCATACAAGAGAAGAAACCAGCCGCTTTTATCAGAAAGTACTACATCAATATGTAATCCTGACAGTTCCTGATGCGCTTCCCAATACAGACTGCTGAGCGGTTCATTCAGCTCTTCATGCTCATGCGGGGTGATGCCGTCATGCAGGAGCGGATAGCCGATTTGCTCCCGATATTCCCGGCGGCAGGTATCATCATAATAAAAGGTTTCGCATGGGTCGTCCTTGCTTGCCTGCGAATACGGCTTCGGAGTCCCGTCAGCACTCAGAATCTTTAGTGCATGAATCTCCAGTCCAAACAGCACGAGATGCATTTTCAGCTTCCCGGATAGTTCAGAAAACATGGTATCCAATTTCAGCCACCTCCGTTCAGCTTTCTTTGTAGGCCTTTCGCGCCGCGGCGGAATTATACTTGTCGAAGATGCTGTTCATAGCTTTCTGCGCTGCCAGCACAGTACCTGACTGCATTCCCATAGCTTGCAGTGTCAGCGTCAGATAGCCGAGAGCGATTTCGTTGAAGCATCCGGAATCAAACAGTATATCGTCTTTATCATGCAGTGAGGAATGTATTGCTTCTGAGCATTTTCCCTGAGTATCAAATGTGACAGGTGTGTCAACTTTATCTGTTTTTCTTTTATCTGATACTGACTCCTTGATCCATGACTGCACATATTTACCGGCTGTACGCCATGCTAGCCAAATACTCCTGATATTTCGGAAATCTGCCGGATTGGAAAAAGAAATAGTAATTCGGTCATAACCGCATTCAATTGCTATTCCTTCATCAACAGTCAAATAGTTATTTCTACACTTCCTGCGGAATTCATTGACAAAATCAACGCTGTTCTTATGCAGTGCAGCGTCACGCAATTCATCAGAAATAAGATACATGAGTTGATGTTTCATAGTTTCAAATAGGATTTCTCCATCCCAGCGCAAATCTTTCGGCGCAGAAGTAGCATCATCTACGGCTTTATCCCTTATTGTTTTGGGCGTTATTTCTCGTAAATCACCCTCTGCCAGTACTTGCTGTTGCTCTGGTTCCAGCTTTGCAATCTCATTCGCAGTATTGATAGAGATCCTACCGTCAGATACCGCTTCCTGTATTTCTGTTGAAGCACTGCTGCTGATATGCTGCAATTTACTAACCTGTGAGCGAGATAAATGCAGCTGCCGTGCAAGTTCTTCACGCATACTGCCGAATTTTACCCCTTCCGCCTTTTGCTTTTTCAAATATTGATCTAATCGCTGATACGACTGCCAGATTTCGTTATCATTCAGCTGTCGGGCAGTGACATTCAGGAGAATCAGGTCTAATTCAAGGGTTTCCTGGCTGTTATAGTGTTGAACCAAACAGGGGAGAAGACGGGATATCGCTTCGCCGCGATCCAGCAATAGACGAACTGCTGCCTTCCGCCTGTGTCCGGAGACTATCATATAGCCCCCGCTTTCCATCGGTGTGACAACCAGATTGTCTTTTATTCCGCCCTGACCGAGAATTGCATCCGCAAGTTCCGCTATATTGTCCATGCGAAAGAAATTACTTGGGGAATCGTGCAATTCATCAATGTCAATCATTCGGATATTCTCATTTTGCGTGTTCTGAGCAATTGCCGCCAGATTACTGAGCATCATCTTTGCCATGGTCAGACCACTCCTTTCGGCTGAAATGTGACAGGTGTGTCAACTTTTTCGAGACGCTCCATCATCTCCAATGCCAGATTGTCGTATGCATCAACGATTTTCCAACTGGTCGGAGAACGAGGAACCTTTTTATCAATAAAGTATGCTTCAATGGGTAAGCCTGCTTTCAGGCTCTCGCGCACCGTGCGGGAAAAGGGGATAACAGTTCGCATCATCTGAGCATCCAGAACATTCTGAAATTCCGTAAGTATTGCCGCATCATTTTCTTTCTGATACATTGTGATAAAGATGCCACCAAGCCGCGCTTGCTGTTTTGATATCTCAACTGTTACTTTTTTCAAACCTGCAACCTCAAATTCTCCAAGCAAGGTCGGCACAAAGACAATTCCGCTGTGGTGAATGATTCTTTTGACTTCATCTGTCATAGCCGGAGGCAAATCAAACACGATATAGTCGAATTGGTCTGTTTCACAAGCATCCAATTCAATATATCGTGTCCATGTTGTATGCTTTATGTTCTCATAATCGCTGGGGAGGATTGGACTTGAATCCTTAGCGGTCATAAAGAACATAAAGCAGTTTTCCTGTTGATCGCAGTCTACGACCAGCACCTTCTTCCCTGCTTTTTGAAAGCAGTATGCAAGATTGATGACAGATGTTGACTTCGCAACACCGCCCTTATTGTTATACAATGCTATTCTTATCATGGCTATTCTCCTTTATGCTTTCGTTCAGGATTATATGGAATCAAAGAGATTGTCAAAGAAAACATCCAGTCTTTCGGCTGCTTTTCGCTTCATTTCGTCAATGCAATGACAGTAAACATCCAGCGTAAAAGCCGCCGAAAAGTGTCCGAGGTTGTATTGCAGAGTCTTCGGGTCCATTCCCGCTTGCAATGACATGACTGCATATGTATGGCGCAGATCATGAAACCGCACTTTTTCACAACCAATCGAAGAGATAACCTTTTTGAAAGAGTCATAAACAGCGGGAGGGGTAAGATGTGTCCCGACTCTTGATGGAAATACAAAATCATCGGGATCATGTCGTATTTGTGCATCCAGTCTTATCAGAATGTCCATTGCATGACGATTGAGAGCCAACACTCTCGTCCTGCCGCCCTTGGGATCGCACCAATAGTATTCATTTGTATCTTTGTTGTACTGAATTTGCCGATAGATATTCATGGTCTGATTGGGTAGATCAAGAGCACTCCAGGTTAAACCAATGATTTCTCCCTGTCTCAGACCAGTATAGAGAGTGAAGAGAAAGAGGTCGCGTTTCGGATGGTTTTTCAGGCGTTTATAGAGTGCTTTCAGTTGTTCCTGATTCAAAGGGTGATAGGCATACTGCGGAATAGCCGGGAGCATAACCCCATCAGCAGGATTGGAAGTGATTAAACCCATCTTTTTGGCGGTTTCAAGCCCTACATGAAGCACTCCAAAGTAATTGTGGATCGTTTTCGGCTGCAACGGAGCTGATAATCCGCATCCGACCATAAGGCTATTAACAAATAACTGGCAATCTTCAAATGAGAGTTCGTCCAGTCGCAGATGCCCTAGCACACGGATAATATGACAGTTAATCGACACACTATATGTGTACCGAGTGGACTTTCCAAGATGGATAGTATGATTTCCATGCCATTCCCGGAACCATTCTGCAACAGTTGTAACATTCAGTACGATGTTTTCTTTAGGGTACAAACTGCGCATTTGCTCCAAGATCGTAGGATCATTAGGGACTTCACAAGCATTTTTCTTTTCAAACATGATCTTTTCCTCCTTAATCTGGTCGTTTTAGATGTCTCCCCGAATTACAGACGTCGGGTAATCTAATTATATACTGTGCAAGCGGAAAAGTCATGCAAAAGAAAAAACGCATACACACGAGCCCATATTGATGGATTTCGTGTATATGCGTAATTTGAAAAATAAAAAAACGCGTGCAGCAAGTTTTCTGAGTTAAACAGAAAACAAGCTACACGCGTTTATTATTATAGGTTGACAAGAAGACCAAAATGTGCTATAATATATATAGTAAGATCACTTTTGAGCTGCTGGCTATGGGATTATCCGATAATTATGGACGTGGACTTAGAAAGTTCAAATCCTTCCACCCCAACCACAACAAAAATCGGACTGCTTATCTTGCAGTCCGTTTTTTGTTTTTTCAAACGTCCATGAACCGCATCAGAAACAAAGAAACCGGCACAGGAGCCGGTTTCTTTCTGTTATAAGGGTATCAGCAGATGTTTACGGTTGCGGCGTCCCGGAATTTGACGGAGAAACGATACCGTCCGCTGCATCGTTTTGATCGGGATTGTTGACAATCGCCCATGCAGAATAATACTGGTTGTGCGGCAGTGCTGTTTCCTCCCGAAACGGGCCGTTCCAGTCTATTTTAGTGTTCGTCGCATTTGCAGACAGTGCGGAGGAACAGAGGATCGTCATGCGTGTTCCGGATTGAACGGTACCCTGGTATTTCAGTTCCGGGAAAACCAGGCGACGCGGTGCATTGTCCTGCTCAGGATTTTCAAAAACCGCAATGTACGGCTCACATACGTACTGCACATCATTGAGGACGATGAAACAGTTTTCATTCAGCTGCGTCAGATTCGGCTCTGCGATTTCTGTTGCAAAGGAACGCAGCCGGTCAGGAAGAAATGTTTTCGTATCCAGATGATTGCCGAGAAAAGATATCGTATCTGCATCAAAGGTTTCCGATGTATACAGCTCAAATGACGTTTCCGGGAAGATGTAATCTGCATCCAGAAAATCCAGGTGCTGAAGATACACGCCGTCCTCGAAATATCTGGTCATCTCATCTCTCAACGGATCCTGTACGCCCTCAGATACAGCGTCAGAAACATACAGCGTCTGCTGAACTGCGGAATCTGAAATCTGTGTCAGGCTACCCGGCACGGAGAGCATCAGATAGGAGTGCGTGAGGAAATCCGGAAGGCCGGGTTCTGTATTGTCATTCATATAGTATGCAACATTCGCATGGAGCACGCCGTCAGCTGTCACATATATCGAACGGAGAACCTCGTCATAGCTGTCCAGGACCCACTTTACCTTGATCAGCAGCACATTTCTGCCGCTTTCAAAGCAGAATTGTGCAACATCCGCGCCCTTGACCGGGAAATCCGTGTTTGTTGCGCGTTCCAGAACCGGACGCAGCTCGTCCATAGAGGTAAAGAGCAGAGCCCCGTTTTCCGGAATCTCCGGAATGCCGCCGGTTTCGGTATTGTCACCGAAGCAGGAATATATGGTGAAAACTCTGTTTTCATCGTCAAAAAGCTGCTCTTCTCCGAGTTCAGATTCCACATAGTCAGTATGCGTTTCACTGCCGTTTTCGTCTGTCAGTTCTGTCGAAATGTATGCCTCTTCACCCTCGCTTTGCTGCTCCTCTCCGTCGGACACAAGGCACGGTTCCGGAGAATCAGCGGGTTTCCTGCCGATGCCGTCCTTGCTGATAAATCCTGTGCCGAAGCCGATGCCGATGACCGCACAGGCTGCGAGCGAGGCGAAAATAGCTGCTGTGACCGGTCTTAACTTTCTGACGGAAATACCGGCTTCTCTGTTCTTATCTGCTGTATCTGTAACAGTATGCTTCATATGCAATCTCTCCTTCTGAGTAGAACGCGAATCCGGTTTCCTGCCGGTTCCGCTGCGATCCGTTCCGGAGGTCTTACCATGATCAGCCTGAAACTGCGTCAGCTCGTCGATATAGGACTCCGGAATCTCTCCGAGCGCCCTGAAAAATGCTGTTTCCCTGCGTTTCATATCAGCCCCTCCTTTTTAAGATGCTTTCTTAGTTTTTCCTTGGTGCGTTTGAGTGACATTTTGACGGCGCCGGTACTGATGCCGTGATCGGCCGCGATTTCTGCAATCGGCTGGAACGACCAGAACCTTGCGAGAAAAATCAGCCGGTTTTCAGTTGTCAGTGTCCCGAGGAACTGCGTCAGTGCATCCCGCAGCGCCGTTTCTGTAAGCCTGTCCTCAACGTCCTGATCCGGGTCGGCAAGATACGGGGAGATTTCATCCAGTGCAGCAGGGATCTGTCCGCCGCCGCGCTTGGCGGTTTTCCGCTCCTCATAGCGATTCAGCGCATTGTTCCGTGTCAGTGCCGCGATATACGCGGGAAGAGAACGCGGGCGCTTTGGCGGAATCGAATTCCAAAGCTGCATCAGCATATCGTTGGCACACTCCTCTGCATCCTGCCGATCGCCCAGAATGCGGAATGCGAGCCGTCTGCTCTGGTTGCCGTAGCGCGCCTCGGTATCCCGGAGCGCCTGCTCATCGCGTGCCGTAAACATGCGGATAATCTCCTCATCGGCAGATGTCTGCGGCTGTACGCATGGTTCACACACCTGCTCCTCCTGCATTTTCTGTATACCATTCAACGTTTGCTCGATTGCTGTGTACATCGCAAACACCTCCTTTTCAGACCGCCTGTTTTGCCGTCCCTGTAATGCTTGACAGGAAACGCAATGGAAAAGTAACGGATTTCAGAAGAAAAATTTTTCTGAAGCATTTTTTCGGTTTTATTATAGCACGGGGATGCACCCCTGTCAACCGGGCAGTGCCCGGCTCTGTTTTGGCTCCCATGATAATAAACATGTGAAAACCTTCCCCTGCTGAGAATGCGGAGGAAGGTTTTATTCTGTCAGGCGGCACGCAGCACCGCTTCGGTATACATCAGAACACCGGCCGAGGCATTCGGATGAATATGATCCAGTAGATACCGACGGTCAGGTTCCTTTTGCAGGATTGCGCTGATTTCATCGTTAGCATTGATATATCCGAGGCCGTTCTTCTGACAGTAGGCCGAAAGTGCATCTGCATAGGATGCATTCAGGTTTGTCTTTTCTGCAAATGAAAGATTGCAGAACGGGTCACCGTCAACGGAATACCACGGGGCAATGAATACAAATTTCGCGTTTGGCGATTTTTCAAGCAGCTTCTTCCGCAGCGTATCCGACGCCGCTGCGAAGCTCTCCGCAGTCATCGCACAGATACTCTCATCGCGGTAGCGGACATCGTTTGTACCGAGCGCGATGACATACAGATCCGCCGCCGGAATGGAATCCGCCTGTCCGATCATATAGGACACCGTGCAGCCGCCCTTGGCATATCTCATGACCTTCTGTTCCGTCAGATATTCCTCCAGCGGCTCGTACCACGGACAGCCGCCGTTCTTTGTCCCCTCTGTGACGCTGTCCCCGACAAAGCAGATGCTGTCCGCTGCTTTCAGCGCCTGATACAGCGTGCCGTTCTTCATTTCAGCGGTCAGTTTGAGCCCTGTTGCTTTGCTGCGCAGGAATCCGGCATCATTGAAATAGTAGCGTTCTGTTGTCGCAGTAAGATCCATTTCATGACCGAACACCACATTCGTAACCGTTTTATTCGCGGCGGCCGCGCGTTCAATGTCGTCCGTCGTCATCTGCGCGCGGAGCGCATCGTTCGTCAGGAATTCGCATACCGGAACCGCACGGTAATTGCCGTCCGCAGGTGCATAGGTATACAGCGGCACGATGCTTCCGCCGATTACCTTTTTCGTACTGCGGTCAATATAAACTTCGGTCAGCATACTGATATCGCCCTGATTTTCACGGTAAAGATTCGCAAAATTGCCCGGGCAATAGGCCGTGAATACATTTTTGCCGTTGATCTGCTCGATCATTGCAGGCTGAACTGCGTGCGCATGATCCCCGAGAATGATATCCGCGCCGTTCTGCTTGAAAATCCCGAACCAGACCTTCTGCTGCTCATCCGGCTCATTGGAGAACTGCGTGCCCATATGCGGGAGTACCACAATCAGATCGGGATTCAGCGCTTTCGCATCAAGAAAATCCTGCTCAACGGCGGCTTTCATTTTCTCAAAGTCCTCCCCCTCCGTGCCGGACGCTACGGAGGTCAGATAAGCCATCCGACCGTCAATCAGCTGATCCAGGACAGTGTTATTTGTGCCGTAGGTGTAGGAGAGAACTGCCATGCGGATGCCGCTGCATTCAATCAGCTTGATATGCTGACTTGCCTTTTCCGCAGCATCCCGGTACGATCCTGTATGCGCGAGCCCGGCCTGATCCAGCACGTCAAGCGTCCTGCGCGCGCCGTCCTCACCCATATCGGTCAGATGGTTGTTTGCGGTCGTGACAAGATCAAAGCCTGCATCCCTGACAGCATCAGCAAACGCATCCGGGAAATTCAGCCGCAGTGATTTACCGTCATCGAAATTGCCGTTTGTATATCCGGAAACAGAACCTGCCATCGGCCCCTCAAACACGCCGACTGCCAGATCCGCCGATTCTATATACGGCTTTGCATATGCAAACATCTCACTGAAATCGTATCCGCTGCCGGTTTCGGCGCGTTTCACCTGATCCTCCAGCAGAATCAGATCACCCGCAAACGTCAGACGAAATGCATTATCAAAGGCACGCTGCTGTGCTGCATTCATGACAGGATACAACACATCCGCAGAAGCATTGTTTTCAGAAAGCGATTCCTCATCGACATACTCGCCCCTGGCCAGCTTCAGCAGATCCTCAACGCGGACACCGCTGTACGATTCCAGCACGACAGAAACGATAAACCAGAGCGCAACGCCCAGGGCTACGCCTTTTGCAAGATTGAATTTTCCGTCATCCTCTTCGGTAAAGATCGCGGCGCCCTTGTCCGCAAACCGGTTCAGATACTTCGTAACCGGTTCATTGCCGACCAGCACGCTGAGCAGAATCGCAGCAGCAAAAGCAATCGCAATGACAACAGGAACAGGCATCTTTTCAATCCGGTCACTGAGCATCAGCGTAAACGGACGGTGCAGCAGGAAAATCCACAGGGAATTGCGCCCGATCACGGTCAGCAGCGGGAGCGGCCTGTCCGGAGAGAGGAGCCTGAGCGCGTAAATTGCACCGAAGGCAACCGCATAAATCGCAATCCGGCCGAACGCGTCAATCGGATGTCCGTAAGCCGCCATTATAAACGAATCATCCGTATAGTCAAAGAACCGATACGCTGCAAACGCAATGCACCCCGTCACCAAAGCCGACGCCAATCCGAGCGCGCATCGCCTGCCGTAAGCCTTCTGCACGAGCGCCCCAGCTTTTTCCGTGCTCAGCTGATAGCCGATCATATAGAACGGATAAAACCCGATGATCCGCGCAACGGCAAATGTATTGTCGATGCTGCCGTAAAAGCCCGCAAACAGCGCAAGCGCAAACAGAATCAGACGGATCTCCTTGAATTTTGCAATATGATGCGTTGTCAGGCGCCAGACAATCAAAGCAAGAAGATACCAGAACGAGTACATCGGCGTAATCAGCGAATGGCACCCGTATATAAAGCCCATGATGCTGTTGCAAACAAAGTACAGAAATATCAGCCGGATCACAGCCAGAAAGCCGTGCGAGCGCTCGCTTTTGCCGAAAAAGCCTGACACAAACACAAACGCAGGCATATGGAACATGTAAATTCCATCAACGATGCCGTTCAGGATATCTGACTTGTCCTGAAGCTGATATAAAACATGTGCAAATACTGTCAGCAGCATCAGGATGCCCTTGATATTATCCCAGTAAGCACTTCTTGTTTTTGACTGATCCATTGTATTCCTCCCGCATTCCGCGCACGGTTTTCTGTCATTGATTATATCATAATATCATGAAAAGTGCAATGGGAGAACGATAAAAAACGGTGCAGGAAAACTGCATGGGTACAAAAACGGAGCCGGGCACTGCCCGCTTATATCATATTATACCGTAAAACGCAATAGGAGAATGATAAAAAACGGTGCAGGAAAACTGCACAGGTGCAAAAACGGAGCCGGGCACTGCCCGGTGAAAAAAGAAAAGCTCAGAAATAACAGAACTGTCATTTCTGAGCTTCTTTACTATGACCCGTACGGGAATCGAACCCATGATTACGCCGTGAAAGGGCGTCGTCTTAACCTCTTGACCAACGGGCCATGGATGGCTGCGACAGGATTTGAACCAGTGACCGATCGGGTATGAACCGATTGCTCTAGCCAGCTGAGCTACGCAGCCATTTTCGCTCACATCACTGTAAGCGACTTATACAGTATAACGCAAAACAGACGAAAAGTCAAGCTGTTTCCGAAAATTTGTCGAATCAGACAGTTTTCATTCTTATCTTTGCGGAATTCATGGAGAAAACAACATCATGCCGTAAACAGGAATACCCACAGCGTTTCATCCTCCGAGCAAGAAAACCCGAACTGCGTATATTCAGCGCAGACAAGCGGCTTTTGCTGCTGCTCACTGATGATCATAGCCGAAATTGCAGTGTTGATGTCCGCACGCCCGCGAATCACGGTTTCACAGGCGCATTCAGCCGCAAGCACAGCAGCATCTGCGCCGCCCTGATTCCCCGCCAGCTTCTGAACACGCTCCGCAGCCTTTTCCATGAGAGGCACGCTCTGTGTCAGCGGAGAAACACCGGCAGCCTCCCGCTGCACATTGATTACATCGCAAAGCGCACTGCCGGAGCCGATCTGCTTCGGCGGCACATGCACCACAATAAGATTGTCCTGTTCTGTTTCTGCAAATACCGGCAGCGCTGTCAGCATCAGAACAGCGGCAGCCGCGGTCAGCTTCGACAGTTTGTTCATATGTTTCTCCCCTTTCCGCTGCATCCGCAGCAGGAACCGGATCCATCCCCTCAAGAGTTATTATAGCATACGGTTTTCCGATTGTCAATCGAAAAAAGCCGGATTCCGCCCTGCTCTGCAAAAAACAAGGCAGGCTGCACAGCATATCTGCACAGCCTGCCTTTCTGATCTCATTCTGATTATACTTTCAGCATTTCGACAATCTTATCGCGCAGCCAGATCGTGGCCTCTGCGACCGGAATGTTTTCCCGGAAGGACTTGTCGCGCGCGGAAATCTCAATGCAGCCGTTCGCAAGTGCCTTCGGGCTGACAACCGCACGCAGCGGGATACCGAACAGGTCGGCGTCTGCGAACATAGCACCCGGACGGATGTCGCGGTCATCGTAGAGCACCTCGACACCGTAGGAAAGCAGCTCTGCGTAGAGTCTGTCAGCAGTTTCCTTGACCTCCGGGTCGTCCACACGGAGATTGCAGATCTCAACCTGCCACGGCGCAATGGTCATCGGCCAGATCGGACCGTAGTCGTCGTGGCTCTCCTGGCACACCGATGCGCACAGTCTGCCGACACCGATGCCGTAGCAGCCCATGATCGGGGTCTGACGCTCGCCGTTCTCGTCCAGATAGGTCATGCCCATGGATTCCGTATACTTCTTGCCAAGCTGGAAGATGTTGCCAATCTCGATACCCTTTTCAATGCGGATATTCGGTCTGCCGCACTCCGGGCAGACAGCACCTGCAAAGGTCTTAGCAACATCGACATAATGCACGTCACCGAGGTCGCGCTTGATGTTCAGGCCCTTCAGATGCGCGTCCGGCTTGTTTGCACCGCAGACCAGTGACTCAATACCCTTCAGGGAATTGTCGTATACAACCGTGATATTCTTCGGCAGGCCGACCGGGCCGATGAAGCCCGCGACAATGCCGCTTTCTGCCGTGATTTCCACAGCCGGATGAATCTCATAGCCGAGGAAATTGCGCAGCTTGGTTTCATTGACCTCCAGATCGCCGCGGATAAACACGATCACGTAGCTGTCATCCTCATTCTTCTGATAGACAACCGCCTTGGCCAGCTGCTTTTCATCCATGTGCAGGAACTTTTTCAGATCTTCGATCGTCTTGGTGCCGGGCGTAGAAACCTCAGTCAGCGGCTCCTCGGTTCCGGGCTCATTCTGCACGGATACGACTGCTGCCTCCATGTTGGCGCGGTAGCCGCAGTCACAGATCGCCAGCGTGTCCTCACCGACCTCAGTCAGCAGCATGAACTCGTGGGAGATGCTGCCGCCCATCATGCCGGAATCAGACTGCACGGAGATGAAGTTCTTGCAGCCGCAGCGCTGGAAAATGCGGTTATATGCATCATACACGCGGGCATAGTACCGCTCCAGATCTGCCTGCGAGGTATGGAAGGAGTACGCGTCCTTCATCGTGAACTCGCGCACGCGGATCAGACCGCCTCTGGCACGCGGCTCATCGCGGAACTTGGTCTGGATCTGATAGATCATGAACGGGAAATCCGCATACGAGGAAGCGGTGTCGCGTGCCAGATGCACAGCGGCCTCCTCATGCGTCATACCGAGCACCATCGGATTGCCGGAGCGATCCTTCCAGCGCGCCATTTCACTGCCGATACTGGTATAGCGGCCGGACTCCTCCCAGAGCGAGGCCGGCATGACGACAGGGAACATAACCTCCTGTCCGTCCACAGCATCCATTTCCTCACGGATGATCTGTTCGATCTTGCGCATAATGCGCTTTGCCGGTGTGTAGAGCGAGAAAATGCCGTTTGCCATGTATTTCATATAGCCGCCGCGCATCATGAGCGCATGGCTTTCGATCACACAGTCCTTCGGTGCATTTTTGAAGCGCTCACCGAGCATGTTTGCAACCTTCATGTGTATTCGCATCCTTTCTGACGATTTCTGCCGCTTTTTCCCGCGGCACAACCAAACTATATTATTTTAGCATACTTTTCCGAAAAAAGCAAGTCATTTCAGGACAATTCCGAATTTTTATGTATTCCCGCAGTACGGAACCCGGAAAGGGTTGACATCAGGCAGTTTCCGTGGTATAATATCATTTAGATAAATATATGCAAGAAACGGCTGATTTTGCTTTTCCGGGGGAACATACCAAAACGCATGAATGTATGCGGTATGTCCTGAGCGCAGCAGATCAGCCTGTATTTTGTTCAGCGGCAGCCGCATCTTCACAAGGATGCGGCTGTTTTGTTTTCAGCCGCGGAAAGGAGGGCTGCCGCATTACAGAATACGCAGGAACACTTGTGTTTCAGGGGTCAAAGAAGAAATAGGGATACACAGAGAAAACCCGACTGATGAATCAGGAGGTTACAGAAAATGAAAATGCAGAAAAAGCTGACTGCGATCCTGTCAGCAATCACACTGGCGATGACCGCACTGCCGGGCAGCGGGCTCCGCGGACTGGCAGCGGACAGCAGTACCGTCAAAATCATGCCGCTCGGTGATTCCATCACCTACGGTATGCAGGACGAAGGCGGTTACCGGAAATTCCTCTGGCGGATGCTGATAGACAAGGGCTACGACAACATTGATTTTGTCGGCCCGGAAGGCAAGGACAGCGCCACATTCACCTACAAGGGTCAGCAGGTCACCTACGATGACAACCATGCCGGTTACAGCGGCTATACGATCACAAATCTGCCCGGCGGGTGGATGGGACAGCTCAACGGCATTCTGGAAACGATGCAGGGCGGCGATTATATCACGAAATATGCGCCGGATATCATCCTGCTCCAGATCGGCACCAATGATATCAACAACGGCCATCTAGACGGCTCCGAGGAGCGCCTTCATCAGCTGCTTGATTATCTTCGGGAAAAGATGCCCGCAAGCGGCACGATCTTCCTGACGACGATTCCCGACCTCGGTAATATGATGTGGGGCGGAAGTTCCTCGGATACAAACAAGAATATCGCTTTGTATAATGAACTGATCAAGAAGGTCGCGGAGGATTACAAGGACCAGCATGTGTTTTACGCTGACATTCACAGCGTCATCGACGCCTCGAAGGATCTGTCTGACGGCGTGCATCCGAATGCGGGAGGCTACGAAAAAATGGCTGCATACTGGACGGAACAGCTCGACACGTTCTTCAAAAACGGCGGGCAGTCCAATCCGGGACAGACAACCGACCCCGGTCACGGAAGCGATCCGCAGCAGCAAGGCGAATTCATCCTCGGCGACGTCAATGCGGACGGCAAAGTGAATGCGTCTGACCTTGCTCTGCTCAAAAAGGGCGTAATCGGAAAGAATACGGACAAGGATTTCATCAAGCGGGCAGACGTCAACGAAAGCGGCGTCGTCAATCAGCTTGACGCGGATATGCTCCGCAGTTTCCTGACCTGTCAGAAGAACGCATTTGAAAAGGGCGCTTCGGAGATCACCGAGCCGCCGAAGGAAAACAAGTGGGACAAGTACGAGGAAACCGCCGATGCGCGTTATCTCCAGTTCTACAAGGATTCGATTTACAGCATGGGCAATACCTACCGGCTTGTGAAGAAGCTGGAGGCTGCCGAAAACGGCGAAAAGCTGACGATGGCATATCTCGGCGGCTCGATCACCGAAATGGGCAAATACACCACACCGTTCTCCTCGTATGTGAAATCCACCTTTGCAAAGGGCGGCTTTACGGAGGTCAACGCAGGTCTTTCCGGCACTTCGTCCGTCGTCGGACTGGTGCGCAGCGAGCCGAACGTCATCTCCAAGAATCCGGACATTGTCTTTGTGGAGTTCTCGGTCAACGACCACGAGGATATCATGTACAAGAAATGCTTTGAAAGCGTCATCAAGCGTTTCCTCGATCTGCCGAATGAGCCCGCGGTCATCATTCTGATTCACCGTGCAAAGAGCGGCTTTTCCAGTCAGAAGCAGATGGTGCCGGTCGGCGAGAATTTTGATATTCCGATTATTAGCATGGACAATGCACTGACCAAGGCATTCCAGAGTGGTCTGCTCTCGCAGGGTGACTATTTCTCTGACGACTACCACCCGCATGACAAGGGCGGCAAGCTCGTTTCTGACTGCCTGAGCTACTTCTTCCGACAGGCCATGCGCACGGAGAACCGTGCAGACTCGTACACGGTTCCGTCAAAGACGGTCTACGGGACAGAATACGAAAACTGCAAGTACGTGAACCCGAAGGATCTGGGCGGCTTTAACGCAGGCTCCTGGACGGCGGGCGGCGGCTATAACGGCGGACAGGTTCTGCCGTATTCCTACACACTGAACGGAGGCAGCCCGATGAAGTTCAAGACCACGGGCAAGGGTCTGATTATCGTGTTCAAGGCGAACAGCTCCGGCATGGGCAGCATTGACGTGACGGTCAACGGCAAGACAACCAAGGTCAACGGCAACAAGCAGTATTGCTGGGGCGGTCCGGATGCGGAACTCGGCTATTATCAGGATACGGCCGGTGATCTGGATGTTTCAATCACAGGAAGCGGTCAGTTCACTATCTGGGGCATCGGTCTGATTGAGTAATTTCTTTCCATATCAAAAAGCGCCGGCTGAACCCAGCCGGCGCTTCTCAGTATCATATGTATTCTGATTGCTGATCCGTGAATAGAAACATCTCACTTCGCAGCATTTTCCTCGTCAGTGTGACGGATCTGCGCACGCTTGATCTTGCCGCCGAGCGTTTTCGGCAGCTCATCGACATACTCAATCACACGCGGATACTTATACGGCGCGGTTTCCTTCTTTACGTGGTTCTGGAGCTCTTTTGTCAGCTCCGGAGAAGGTGTATAGCCCTTTGCCAGTACGACAGTCGCTTTGACAACCTGTCCGCGGATCGGATCCGGCGCACCGGTAATCGCGGATTCCACAACCGCCGGATGCGTCAGCAGCGCGCTCTCGACCTCAAACGGTCCGATGCGGTAGCCTGAACATTTGATCACATCGTCGTTTCTGCCGACGAACCAGTAATAGCCCTTGGAATCACGCCATGCAACGTCGCCGGTATCATAATTCTGACCGCCGAGTACCGCCTTGGTCAGCTCGGGATTTTTATAGTATCCGCAGAACAAACCGGTCGGATGGTTCTTGTCGATGCCGCAGGCCATAATGCTGCCCTCTTCGCCGTCCTCGCATTCGGTGCCGTCCGGACGGAGCAGGTGGATATTATAGAGCGGCGACGGCTTTCCGGTGGAGCCCGGCTTCGGATCAATCCACGGGAAGTTCGCAATCAGCACCGTACCCTCGGTCTGTCCGAAGCCCTCGCGCATTTTCTTGCCGGTCAGCTCGTAAATGCGGTTAAAGACCTCCGGATTCAGCGGCTCGCCTGCGTTGCAGAAGTTTTGGATCGAAGAAAGGTCAAACTGCGTCATGTCCTCCTGGAGCATGAAGCGGTACATCGTCGGCGGTGCGCAGAAGGTCGTCAGCTGATATTTGCTGATGACGGACAGCATGTCCTTGGCATCGAATCTGCCGGTGAAGTCATAAACAAACTGAATCGCGCCGCAAATCCACTGGCCGTAGATCTTGCCCCAGCCGAACTTTGCCCAGCCGGAATCCGAAATGGACATATGCAGCTTGTTCTCCTGCACCTGATGCCAGTATTTTGCGGTGACGATGTGGCCGAGCGGATGCGCGAAATTATGACATACCATCTTCGGCATACCGGTGGAACCGGACGTGAAGTAGATCAGCATCGTATCAGTCGCTTTGGTTGCTTCGTCGCCGGTCGGACGCTCAAAGGTATCGGGATATTTCGCAATCTCGTCCTCAAAGAAGTCCCAGCCTTCACGCGGCTCTGCAACAGCGATCAGCTTGCGCAGCGTCTTGATCTGCGGTGCGGCGCCGTCGATCTGTCCGCGGATATACTCGTCATCGCAGGCGATAATCGCAGAAATCTCCGCCATGTTGCCGCGGTAGGCAATATCATGTGTCGTAAACAGCAGGTTGCCCGGAATCAGGATGACACCGAGCTTATGAAGCGCGGTCGCAATGACCCAGTATTCCCAGCGGCGCCGGAGAATCAGCAGGACAACATCGCCCTTTTTGAGCCCGAGGCTGCGGAAATAATGACAGGTCTGATTCGAGAGCTTGGAAATGTCGGTAAACGTAAAGGTACGCTCCTGCTTCTCGTGGCTGAGCCAGACGAGCGCTTTCTTTTCCGGTTCCTGCTTCGCCCATTCATCGACAATGTCCCAGCCGAAGTTGAAGTCCTCCGGCACGTTGACGCGGTAATTCTGGATGAAATCCTCATAGGAATCAAAGTCGATCCTGGGCAGATAACGGTCTAACAGCATGATTGATCAGTTCTCCTTTATTATCATGTGTATCGCTGCTGCACCATACACAGTTTATTCTGATTGATTACTCAGCGATCATGGTCAGGAAACGCGCCTTGGTATCGCCGTGGCAGCGCTGACCGTGCTTATAGGTCGGATTGAAGTAGATCGAATCACCCTCATTCAGGATGATCTCCTGATCCTCAAACACAACCGCAATGCTCCCCTTCAGCACAAGGTTGAACTCCTGACCGGAGTGGGATACGAGCTTTGCGGGTTCATCGGACGGCTCCAGCGTGACAAGCAGCGGCTGCATGACCTTGTCCGCATAGCGGAATGCAAGATCCTTGAACCGGTACCCCGGGAAGCGGCTGATGCTTTTGCCGTGGCCGCGGCGCACGACCTGATAAGTGTCGATGCGGCTCGGCTCGCCGGTAACAAGCTCATTGAAATCGACCTTGAACTTGTTGGCAATCTCATAGATCACACTGATCGGAAAATCGCCGTTCTGCTCATAGCCGGCATACTGCTCCGCCGTCAGGCCGAGCTCCTCTGCAAGCTGTTCCTGCGTATAGTCGCATACCTCACGCAGTTCACGGATGCGTG
Source organism: Oscillospiraceae bacterium (assembly GCA_016281125.1). GTDB lineage: Bacteria > Bacillota > Clostridia > Oscillospirales > Ruminococcaceae > Firm-04. Next base: position 18,810 of record JAEEIA010000035.1, read on the forward strand.
CAGCGATCTCACTGATGGTTTCCATACTGTCAACCTCCGTTTTCTTCAATATCTCAAAAGAAGCGGCCTGCGCGGCGATACAGCTGTACGGCACGGCAGACGGCTCCGGTTTGTCCGATTTATGAATCGTACTTTTTATTATATCTCTATTCTGCGTATTTGTCAAGTACAAATCCGGATTTGTCCGGTAAACAGAACAGCTTCCTGCATTTCATATAATTATATTGCATCCGCGGCGCACTATTTTATAGAATCTCTTGACCGCATCCGGAATTTGTGTTATAATAAAACCGATGCGGAGATTCCGCAGGCTGAAAAAATACGGAAAGGACACAATGATACTATGAATCAGGCTGTTATTCTCGCCGGAGGACAAGGCAAGCGCATGAAAGCGCCGATCCCGAAGCCGATGTTTCAGGTGCTCGGAGAACCGATGCTCGAATGGGTGCTCAGTGCATGCGAAAAGGGCGGTCTGGAGCGCATCTGCGTCGTGACCGGCTACGAATCAGAACAGATCTGCTCCTATCTCGGTGACCGCTGCGCAACTGCATATCAGGCAGAACGGCTCGGCACCGGACACGCCGTCATGCAGACGATCCCGTTCCTCAATGAAGGCGCAAACGGCAATACGCTTGTGCTCTGCGGCGATGCCCCGTTCATTGATGCTGCAACCATCAGCAAATCTCTGGAACGCCATATCAAGGAAAACAACGCTGTCACGGTCATTACGGCTGAGGTCGCAGATCCGACCGGCTACGGCAGAATCCTGCGCACGGACAGCGGCATTGCCGGTATCGTTGAGGAAAAAGATGCGACGGACGAGCAGCGCGCAATCCGCGAGATCAACTCCGGCTGCTACTGGTTCCGCACCAGTGACCTGATCGGACTGCTCGGAAGAATCACAAACAACAACAAGCAGGGTGAATACTACCTGACCGATACGATTGCGATTGCACTGGAAAGCGGGCTCCGCGCGGGCGCATTCCGCTCCGACAATCCCGATGTCGTACTCGGTGCCAATGACAGAAAAGGTCTGCTCAGACTGAACGAAGCCGCCAGAATGCGAAAGCTCAACGATCTCATGGATGAGGGCATCGGCATCGTCTGCACGGACGGCATCATCATCGAGCGTCATGTGCAGATCGGCAAAGGCACAGAGATTCTCCCCAGCACAATCATCCGCGGCAATACGGTCATCGGTGAAAACTGCAAAATCGGCCCGAATTGTGTGATTGAGAACACCGTGATCGGTGACAACGTCACGCTGAATACCGTTCAGGCCTACGATTCCACGATCGACAGCGACGTCCGCATCGGACCGTATGTTCATATCCGGCCGAATTCGCATATCTGTACAAAAGCGAAGATCGGTGACTTTGTCGAGATCAAGAACAGCGAAATCGGCGAAGGCACTATGATTGCACACCTTGCCTATCTCGGTGACAGCGACATCGGCAAGCATGTCAACATCGGCTGCGGCACCGTCACCGTCAATTTCGACGGTCTGAAAAAGTCCCGCTGCGAGATCGGCGATCACGCTTTCATCGGCTGCAACAATAATCTGATCGCGCCGGTATCTCTTGGCAAGGACTGCTACACCGCTGCCGGTGCGACCATTACAACGGATGTCCCGGATTACGCGCTTGCCATCGACCGCGGCACGCTCCATATCAAGGAGGGCTATACGCTGCGGAAATTTGCAAAACGCCGTGACGAGAACAAGGACGAAACAAAGGAATAATATCGAGGGCGCAGCATCCGTGCTTTCCGGATGCTGCGTTTTTTTGTAGAAGCATCCTTGACATTTTTGCGGAGTTGTGCTATAATGTTGCATATGCTGCTGTGGCGAAATCGGCAGACGCAAGAGACTTAAAATCTCTCGGTGGATACACCGTACCGGTTCAAGTCCGGTCAGCAGCATCCGCGGGTGTCCCGCGCATGCATCAGAACTCCCATGCAGCATTGCATGGGAGTTTTTGCATGATGTCCGCAAATGACATATAAGATTTCACACAGCGTGCTTTTTTCACGGATTTCAGCAGAAGAATTTTCTGATTTCTATTGCAATTTCCGGATATTTCTGCTATAATAGTATCATGCGGCTGTATATCCTGCCGCACCTGATGATTCTTTGAAGAAAAAGGAGAACAATACAATGGATGATCCGAAGAGCTTAGAAGCACAGCTGCTTGGTGATATGACATATTCCGATCCGCGCAGACAGAATGTTCAGCCGCAGTACCAGGAACTGTCGGACGAGCAGATTGCGATTTTGCAGCAGCAGCGCGCGGCAGCAGGTCAGCCGCCGTATACAGAAGAAGAAATCGCCGATCTGAAAGCAGAGTTCATCAACCGTCAGCGCATTCAGGCACAGGAGGCTGCAATCGCAGCACAGGCCGCTGCTCAGCAGCAGGCGGCAGCTGCACTGCTCTCTGAACCGGAAACCTATCAGCAGCAGGAAAAGAAGCCGGTGCATGAAGCACTCCCGCAGGTCGATGCAAGTGCGCTGCTTGAGGAGCCTGCCCCGGAAGCACCCCGCTCTGCTGCCTTCAATCAGGAGGATCTTGAGGCCGCAAAGCGCGCCGCCGCAAAACGTGCAAGCGACAGCCTGAAGGATATTCCCGAGCGCACCGCTGAAGAGCAGAAGCGTGCCCGTGAGGATATGGCGCTGCTCCGCCTCCAGCAGCAGGAAGCACTTGCAGAAAAAGGCTTCGGTGTTTCCATCGCCATGACCGTGATCGGTGCGCTCTCCGGCGTCTGTACGTTCCTGTATTCAACGGGCGCATACAGCGACGCCAGCATGAAGAACGGCGCATTCGGATTCTTTGACAAGATCTACATGCTGCTCGGCGTTCTGCTGTTTATCCTCTCCTTCACAATCGTGACGCGTGTCAAGAAAATCAAAGGTCTGACTTCGGGTATTTTTATCCTGACATCCATCCTGCTGTTCATTCCCGGCATCGTTCAGCTGATTTCCGTTAAGGCCGGTGCCGAGGGCGGCGTCAGGTCGATTATCTTCTACATTCTCGCAATCATCGGATGTCTGACCGTCACATTTACGCTTTCTACCAGCGATAAGCTGAACGCATACTACAAAAAGAGCGACATCATCTATGACTGATGACGGCATTCTGCGGATCGAACCGGTCGCTTATATCCGGACAGATTTTACGGACAAATTCGGACTGCCGCGGCAAAGCGGACTGATTCCGGCGCTGAAAGGAGAAATTGTGTTTCAGCCTGCGTACAGTCAGCCGGACGCCGTCCGCGGATTGGATGCGTTCTCACATATCTGGCTGATCTGGGGCTTTCATGCCGCGGAAAAGCTGCCCGGAAAAGGCTGGTCTGCAACGGTTCGCCCGCCGCGGCTCGGCGGAAATACGCGTGTCGGCGTATTCGCATCACGCGCACCGTTCCGGCCGAACGGCCTCGGCATGTCCTGCGTCAGGCTGGAATCCGTGCTTGCGGATACACAGCCGGTGCGGCTGATTGTATCCGGCATTGATCTGCTTGACGGCACACCGATCTACGACATTAAACCGTATATCCCCGTTGCGGACTGCAAGCCGGAGGCCTCAGAGGGCTACACGGAACAGACACGGCAGTACGGGATACGCGTAGTATTCCCTGCTGAACTGCTTGCGCAGCTCCCCGCCGATAAGCAGGATGCTGCCATTGCCGTGCTGGAGCAGGATCCGCGCCCGGGCTACGCAGACGACCCTGCACGCATCTACGGCGTCAGCTTCGCCGGATACGATATCCGGTTCCGCGCCGCAGACGGTGTGCTGACAGTCTGTGCGGTCTGTGAAGCAAATCATAAAGGAGTATAAGACGAAATGGCAAAGCTGTACGAATCCGGAGAAAACTATCTGGAAACGATCTTCGTGCTTCATCTGCGCGAAAACTATGTCCGGGCTGTGGATATTGCGCATGAGCTTGACGTTTCGAAGCCGAGCGTCAGCCGTGCAATGGGAATCCTGCGCGACGGTGGTTTCATCGCAATCGCGGCGGACGGCAACATCACGCTGACCGACAGCGGTACGGAAGTTGCGGAGCGTATCTACGAGCGGCACTGTATCCTGACGCAATGGCTTGTCGATCTCGGCGTCAGCGCGGAAACCGCTGCAGAAGATGCCTGCCGCATGGAGCATGTCATCAGTGCGGAATCCTTCAATGCACTCAAAGCGCATCTTCGTGAGGCGCACCCGAATGTTGAGCTCGGAGCCCACTGCAAACAGTAACAGAGAAAACGAACAAAACCAAAGGAGCAGCATCCCATGAATCTCAACGCATTTTTCCGCAGCACAAAGTTCCGCGTGCTGCTTTGCGTACTGGCTGTGCTGACCGGCATCATGCTGTATTCGCTGAAATCCGGAGCCCGCACAGATCATCTGACGCGCGCGCTCCGCGGCGTGACCGCTCCGGTACGCCGCTTTTCTGCGTCCGTGTCCGGAAGCGTCAACGAAAAGCTCGATACGTATTTTCAATCCAGAGCATACCGCGAGGAGAACGCACGGCTCCGGCAGGAAATCGCGGACCTCAACAGCCAGCTGATCGGCTATGACGATGCGATGCAGGAGCTTGAAGCATTGCGCGATCAGCTGTCCATCAAGGAAAAACACAGCGACTTTGTCCTTTCTGAGCCCTGCAAGGTACTCATGCCGCTGACCAATGATCTCGCGCACGGCTTTCTGATTGACCGCGGCGAGGAGGACGGCATTACACTGAACTCCCCTGTTGTCTGCGGTGACGGCCTGATCGGCGTTATCACGGAAATCAGCCCGCATTACTCCACTGTCACAACGATTCTCTCGCCGGAGCTGTCGGTCGGCGCCGTCGTGCTCCGCACCGGTGACAGCGGCATTGTCGAGGGCGATCTGCGCGCAGTTTCGGACAATCAGGCAAAAATGATGTACCTCGACGAAAAAAGCACCGCTGCAAACGGTGACCTGATTATCACGGCAGGCACCACCGGGCTGTTTCCCTACGGTCTGCCTGTCGGCAATATCACCGAAACCGGCATTGAGGATACCGGACTTGCAAAGTATGCAATTCTTGTGCCGTCCGTGGACTACGAAAAGCTGGAGGCCGTGACCGTTCTGCTTGATTTTGAAGGAAAGGGTGAGTCCTTCGGTGGGTAACAAAAAGCAGCAGCGGCAGCGCCGGACGCGCTCCGAACAGCGGACGATACGCCGGAACGGTTTCCGGAAAGCACTGAGCATTCTGATTCTGCTGCTCTGTGCCGTGCCGATGCTCGGCGGCGGTACCCATGCACTGTGGGTCATTCCGGCCGCAATCTGCATCAGCATGAATGAAGATCTCTATTTCTGCATGGCGGGCGGCGTCATAGCCGGGCTCTGCATTGACCTCGCCTGCGGTTCGGCGCTCGGCACAAACGCTATCTATATGGTATGCTTCTGCACGCTGGTCTGCCTGCTGTTTGAGCAGATTCTTCGCCGCAGCTTCCTGCATTATATGGTGATGACCGCAGCCTGTGCCTTTCTGCACAGTATCCTTCGGTGGTTTCTGACTGCGGGAATTTTCCGGACACCCGGTCGCGAACGCCTCTGGACGGATCTGCTGATTCCGGTCGCTGTACGCACCGTCATCGCCGCTGTCCCCGTCTATCTGCTGTTCTTCCCGCTCAGCAGACTGCTGACCAGGCATGTGCGCTCCATGGACGCAGCCGCAATCCGGAGAGATTGGTAATCCGATACTCCATATGACGTAAACGCCTGTTCCAATCGGTTCAGGCGTTTTTTGACGAATATTTGACTTTTCCTGCGAAATATGGTAAGATAGAATCAATCATCCGTTTACAGAAAGAAGGCCGAATTATGAAGAAACACTTTGCTCTGATTCCGGCAGCAGCCTGTCTGCTGCTGTTCGGATGCGGCACCGATAAACCGGCTCCGGCGACGAATGTCAGTCCGGCAGAAACCACTGCTGCAGCTGCTGAAACAACGGACTCAGCCGTGGAAACAACTTCCGAGAATCCTGAAACTGCACCTGTGACAACCGACAGTTCTCAGGACGATTCTGCCGGTTCGCAGGCAGCCCTGGAATCCTCAGAAGCTGTACCGGAAAACGCCGTATCCAATTTTGATCTGGAACAGATCTATGACGAAAACTTTGCCGCACTCCGCTGCACCGGTCGCGTCATTGTGCGGGACGGGCTGAACTTCCGCACCGCCCCGGATGTCAATTCCGCAAGCCTCCAGACGCTGAACCCGGAAACCGAGGTGGACGTGCTCGGCTTTGTGCGGACAGGCAATGTATACAATTCCGACAGCCGCTGGCTCAAAATCAGCTTCAACGGACACGAGGGCTTTGCACTGGCCGAGTATATTGCCGTGGAATGCACGGCGCCCGCTTCTGCGCTCTCGGAACAGGAGCGCGGCACGCTCGGCCTGATCCTCTACTATCAGTCGCTGCATCTGTTTCCGGATTATCACCGGCACGGCGGGCCGCTCGGCACTTACACCGATCAGTTCAAGGACGGCTACTGCCGCGTGCTCTGGGACGCATCCGCACCGCTCTCGCTGGACACGCTGAAGCAGGAGTTTTACCGTTACTTCTCACACGATATGGAGAATTATCTGGATGAATGCTATCTTGAGGACAGCGGAAAGCTGTATGTGATGGTCGGTTACGGCGACAATGTCGCACTGGATTACGTTCTGCCGGACATTATGACCGGGCAGTCGGACAATGCACTGGACTATCATGTCACCGTGCATCGTCGTCCGGAATTTGCAGATGCAGACTTCACGGAATGGGCAAATGACGATTTCCGCATCGTATATGAAGACGGCGCCTGGAAAACCGCGCTGCTGAAAGAGGAATACTAATACGGATGACCGCCTGTGTGCGGTCATTTCCGTACAGAATCTGTCATTCGGAGGCATACTATGAAAAAGCTGCTGCGGTTGCTCGCAGATTACAAAAAGGAATGCGTCTTAGGGCCGCTGTTCAAAATGCTCGAGGCGACCTTTGAGCTGTTCGTCCCGCTCGTTGTCAAGTCGATGATTGACCGCGGCATCGGGACGGGTGACAAGGGCTATATCGTCAGAATGTGCCTGCTGATGGCGCTGCTTGCCGCAGTCGGCCTGACCTGCACCATGTTTGCGCAGTATTTTGCCGCGAAGGCCGCGACCGGCTTTTCGGCAAAGCTCAGGCATGCGCTGATGCAGCATATCCAGCGAATGACTTATACCGATCTTGATACGCTCGGAACCTCTTCGCTGATTACGCGCATGACCAGCGACATCAACCAGATGCAGACCGGCGTCAATCTGACGATCCGCCTGCTGCTGCGCTCCCCGTTCATCGTGTTCGGTGCCATGATTATGGCATTCACTGTGGACGTCAAAACAGCACTCATTTTTGTGGCAGCGATTCCCCTGCTGTCTGTCGTCGTGTTCGGCATCATGCTGCTCACGATTCCGATGTACCGCAATGTACAGGGCGCACTGGACGTTCTGACAGAAACCACACGCGAAAATCTGACCGGTGTCCGCGTCATCCGTGCATTCCGCAATGAGGAAGCTGAGGCAAATGAGTTCCGGCAGGAAAATGCAGCACTGGTCGCAATGCAGAAAAAGGTCGGGCGGCTCTCCGCGCTGATGAATCCGCTGACCTATGTCATTGTCAATCTGGCAGTCGTCGCGCTGATTCACACAGGCGCGATCCGCGTTCAGACCGGCGTTCTGACGCAGGGCGCAGTCATTGCGCTGTATAACTATATGTCGCAGATTCTTGTAGAGCTTATCAAGCTGGCAAATCTCATTATATCCTTAACAAAAGCAGCGGCCTGCGGTGACCGCATTCAGGCTGTGCTGGAATCCGGCACGCCCGTTCCGGATGATGACACCGTACCGGAAATTGCTGAGAATCAGCGCGGTGTACTTTGCTTTGACCATGTGACCTTCACATATGCCAATGCCGCAGAGCCGTCGCTCTGTGATATTTCATTCACGGCAAAGCGCGGAGATGTCGTCGGGATTATCGGCGGTACGGGCGCAGGCAAATCGACACTTGTCAACCTGATTCCCCGCTTCTACGAACCAACCGAAGGAACCGTCACGGTAGACGGCATTCCGGTGACGGACTTCCCGCATAAAGCACTGCGAAGCCGCATCGGCATCGTACCGCAAAAAGCGGTTCTCTTTCACGGAACCATCCGCCAGAATCTGCTCTGGGGCAAAGCGGATGCATCCGACAATGCACTGTATGATGCCCTGAAAACGGCGCAGGCGCTCGACGTGGTCGCGTCGAAAGAAAACGGGCTCGACGAAATACTCTCAGAAAACGGACAGAATCTCTCCGGCGGACAGCGGCAGCGCCTGACGATAGCACGCGCACTTGTCCGGAAGCCGGAATTCCTGATTCTCGATGACAGTGCCTCGGCGCTGGACTTCGCAACCGATGCGGCACTCCGCAAGGCGCTGCGGGAGCTTCCCGACCGTCCGACCGTGCTGATTGTGTCCCAGCGCACGGCCTCCATTCAGCACGCGGATCAGATTCTGGTGCTCGATGACGGCAGACTGGCTGACATCGGCACCCATGAGGAGCTGCTCCGGCGCTGTGATATTTACCGTGAGATCCACGACTCGCAGTTCCCGAAGGAGGTGCAGACAGTTGGCTGAGCAGAAAAACAGTGCTGAAAGACAGACGCTCCGCAGGGTGATGCAGGATCTCCGGCGTTATCAGGGCTGGCTGATTCTGACCGTCCTGCTGGCGGTCGTCACGGTTGCACTGACACTCTATGTTCCGATTTTGATCGGCCGTGCCATCGACAGAATTCAGGGCGCCGGACTTGTCGATTTCAGTGCCCTGACACGCATTCTGGTGACGGTCGGCACGTCAGTCGGCGTGACCGCACTCGCGCAGTGGGTCATGAGCATCATCCACAACAAAATTGCGTTTGAGGTTGTCGAGGATATCCGCAACCGCGCAATCAGCCGCATCGAGCAGCTGCCGCTTTCTTACCTCGACCGGCAGCCGACCGGCGTCACGGTCAGCCGCATGATTTCCGATGTCGATCAGTTTGCGGACGGCCTGCTCATGGGCTTTACGCAGTTGTTCACCGGCATTCTGACCATTCTGGGCACACTGATCTTTATGCTGTCCATTCACCCCGGCATTACGCTGGTTGTATTTGTCATGACGCCGCTTTCCCTGTTCGCCGCGGCATTCATCGCCAAGCGGACGTATTCGATGTTCCGTTTGCAGGCGGAAACCAGAGCCGAACAGACCGCTGTCATCAACGAAACCATCACGAATCAGAAGGTCGTGCAGGCATTCGGGCATGAGCCGGAGGCCATGGCGCAGTTCGACGAAATCAATGACAGACTGACTGCGGCCTCGCTGAAAGCGACGTTTTATTCCTCACTGACGAATCCCTGCACCCGCTTTGTCAATGCGCTCGTATATGCGGCAGTCGGACTGACCGGCGCACTCGCGGCAATCCGCGGGACCATGACTGTCGGTCAGCTCAGCTGCTTCCTCAGCTACGCAAATCAGTATACCAAGCCATTCAATGAGATTTCCGGCGTCGTCACTGAGCTGCAAAATGCACTCGCCTGCGCAGACCGCGTCTTTGCACTGATTGATGAACCGACGGAACGCCCGGATGCGCCTGATGCTATTACGCTGGAACATGCTGCGGGTGCCGTCCGTTTTGACGATATATCGTTCTCGTATACGAAAGACCGTCCGCTGATCTCACATTGCTCCGTTGACGTAACACCCGGTCAGCGCGTTGCAATCGTCGGGCCGACCGGCTGCGGCAAAACCACGCTGATCAACCTCATCATGCGCTTTTATGATGTCAATGACGGCGCGGTTCGCATTGACGGAACCGATCTGCGCGGCATCACCCGTCACAGTCTGCGCGGCCAGATCGGCATGGTCTTGCAGGATACCTGGCTCAAAGCAGCAACCGTCCGCGAGAATATCCGCATGGGCAAGCCCGATGCAACCGATGAGGAAATCATCACGGCAGCAAAGGCTGCGCATGCACACAGCTTTATCAAGCGGCTGCCGCAGGGCTATGACACAGTCATCAGCGACAGAAGCGGCGCTCTTTCTCAGGGACAGCGGCAGCTGCTCTGTATTGCAAGACTGATGCTCTGCCTCCCGCCGATGCTCATTCTCGATGAAGCGACCTCCTCCATTGATACGCGCACTGAGCAGAAAATTCAGTCCGCATTCCGGAAGATGATGCAGGGACGCACATCTTTCGTCGTCGCGCACCGGCTCTCCACCATCCGCGAAGCAGATCTGATACTCGTCATGAAGGACGGACAAATCATCGAACAGGGCGATCATACGTCCCTGCTGGAACGGAACGGCTTTTATGCGGAGCTGTACCGCGCACAGTTTGCACATACAACCGCTGCGGAGGCATAGCAATGATAATCATTCGCACTTCTGACATCCGCCTGATCCGGTACGGCATCCTTGCGGATATTCTGCTCGGACTGCTGTTTCCGTTCGGTCATGCGGTGTTCCACGGATTTCAGTTTTGCAGCATCCTGCATCCGGAATTCCTGCCGGGTATCACAGATGCTGTTCAATACACAATGCGTTCCGTGTTTACTGCACTCGGCGGACTGACGCTGCTCGGCAATCTGGTCATGCTGAACGGCCTGAACGAAACCGCTTCTGCCTCCGGGGATCTTCAGCGTGCAAAGCGGTGGTTCCTCTGTCAGGTCGCGCTCCAATTCTTCAATCTGCTCACGGAAGGACTGCGCGTGGCGCTCGCAAACAGATCGGAAACAGAAGCAATCGCAGATTCCCTGAACATTTTATACGGCTACCTCTCGACTGCGCTCCTGTTCGTCTGCTTTTTTACGTTCCATCTGTTTTCCTATTTCTATCTCTATAAAGGACTGGAAGCGCTTTGGCGTGATTTCGGCGGTGCAGATGAAATGCTCCGTCATGTCCGGAACAATCAGCAGATCATGTGCATGAGCGGCGCTATGATCATGCTGCTGTCGGTCATATCGGAGCTAATCGCCGGCTCCGACCGCACGGTCATCGCTGCTGCCGCACGCACCGGTTCGATCATGGCCGCGACCAATATCATCATCATCACAATCCGGTTTATGATACAACACCGGATTGTTAGGCTGGCGAATCAAATCGAGAAATTGATCGACACGGCTTCTGAATGAGGTATCTGCAATGAATAACCAAATTGCTGCAAATATCACCCTTGACGCGGTCAGTACCATACTGCTTTTGCTGTTTATTCTGCCGCTGCTCCGCCGGAACGAAATCAACCGGCAGGTGTTTATGCTCACTGCCGCGGGAATCCTCCATCTGATTGCGCAGGAAGCAACGCTTGTCAGTACCGTGATCATCCTGCGTCATCCGGAATATGCGCGGCTGAATATGTATTCCCTGCTTTCCGTTGTACTCAACGTGATCGCCGCCACTGTTATCGTTCTCAAATATATCCTCAGTGACAAAGACGGAAAACCGCGGTTCATCAACCGGGAAGAGCCGATTCCCGTCCGTCTTGCGGCTGCCCTGCTGCTCCCGATCCTTGCTGCGCTCCTGCTGGAAAATTTATTTCACGGCGTCCGCCTGATCGGATTCAGCTTTACCGTCGGCATTCTGCTCTGCCGGGAAATCATGATCCGCGAGGAAGAGCAGACTCTGAATGAAAAAGAAAAGGTGCTTGATTTACGGCAGGCCAAACTGCTTTCCGAGCAGATGCAGCCGCATTTTATTTTCAACGCACTGATGAGCATTCAGGAGCTCTGCTATACCGACGGCGGAAAAGCCGCCAAATGCCTTGAGGACTTTTCCGGCTATCTGCGCGGCAATATCGACGCATTGACCTCTGAGGAACCGATTCCCTTTGAAGCAGAGCTGGAGCATATTCAGCAGTATATCGCACTGGAACGCGCAGGCTCCGACCGAACATTTACCGTAAACTACGATCTGGAAATCACAGATTTCCTGCTCCCCGCACTGACGGTACAGCCCATCGTAGAGAACGCAGTCAAGCACGGCGCGCGATGCCGCAGGGACGGCTGCGGTATGGTATGCCTGAAGACTGAGCACATCGGAAAAATCATCCGAATCACCGTTTCCGATAACGGAAACGGCAGTGAAATCACCGAGAAGCAGCGCAATCACCAGAGCGTCGGCCTGAAAAACGTCCGGACACGCCTGCAAACGCAATGCGGCGGTGAAATCAGTCTGACCCGCGGCAAGGATGGCTCCACCGCAATCATTACGATTCCGATGATGCACAAATAGGCAAAAGCAGCGCGGAGGTTCAATTCCGCGCTGCTTTTATCAGGTTTCCATCTGTTTGCCCAGGAACTGCGCCGCGGCACTGATCAGAGAAAGCTGCAAATCTGTCGGCAGATGCATCTGATCCGCCGGATCCAGAAACGCGACCGCGCCTGTGACGTCGCCTGCCGTAATAACCGGCAAACAGCAGAACGCCGTCCGCGGCAATCCCTCCACCGGACGCAGATGCGTGCTGTCGCTTTCCTTGGCTCCGTAAATTCTGCGGTTCTCCATCAGATCTTCCAGCTCCGGCGAAACCCGGCGCTCGTAAAACTCCTTTTTCTGCGTGCCGGATACCGCAACAACATGGTCGCGGTCAAAGACCAGTACCGCACAGCCCGCAAGACGCTGCATGATGTCCGCGACCTGCACGGCGTTTTCACTCATTTCTCCCAGCACCGAATACTTCCGGAAGATAACCTCTCCGTCCGCACTCGTGTATATTTCAAGGGGGTCTCCTTCCCGGATTCTCATCGTTCTGCGGATTTCCTTCGGGATGACTACCCGCCCTAAATCGTCGATTCTGCGTACAATACCTGTTGCTTTCATGATATCCTCCTAGTTTCAATTTTGATGAATTGGGAAGCATAGAGGTATTGTTTGCCGATTGCGGAAGAATATGCAGCTGACAGTTATTTCCGGCATTTCATGCCATCTGTCCCTATAATTTGCAGGATACGGTATCATCTTTTCATGGCATAATCAAGCCTTTTGATATTTTTTCAGATTGATTTATAGCGGATTAGTTATATGATGCGACTATACTGTATGCGTCGCCATTTTTGCTTTCAATTAAGAAAAAGCAACAATTTTGTGTAGTTTCCCATTGAAATATACGATATAATATGATATGATTAAGATAGACTTTTATCCGAATAGGCATTCGAGAATCAACAGCTTGGGAGGCGTATTATGGCTGAAAACAAGAACGAAAAGAAACGGGCAGCTGAAAAAGAGCTTGCCGAAATCGCAAAACTCTCCGACGAAGAACTGTTTCAAAGGCTTGACACAGACCCCGAGGGCCTGAATCAGGTCGAGGCAGCAGACCGTCTGGAAGAATACGGCAGGAATATCATCGACACGGGAAACGAAAACAGTCTTGCCAAGCGTATCCGGGAAGCGATCATCAATCCGTTTAATATCGTGCTGCTGATTGTTGCGGCTGTTACGCTAGTGACGGATGTGATCATTGCTGATAAACCCAGCTGGGCAACATTCCTGATGCTGATTTTTGTGGTCGCGGTGTCCGGCGTCATCTCCTTTGTGCAGGAGGAAAAATCGAACAGTGCTGCACAGAAGCTGCAAAACATGATCACGAACAAGATCGACGTGATCCGGAACGGCAGCACAATGGAAATCAGCATCGAAGAGGTCGTGCCCGGCGATGTGGTCAGGCTTGCGTCCGGTGACATGCTCCCCGGCGATGTGCGTTTTATCGAAACGAAAGACCTGTTCACCGACCAGTCGCAGCTGACCGGCGAAAGTCAGCCGGTCGAGAAGTTTGCAGGCCCCGATCCGGAAGGCGACGACATCACGGAGCTGGACAACATCGGCTTCATGGGCAGCAACATCATCTCCGGCAGCGCAAAGGCGGTCATCCTGACAACGGGCAACAACACCTATCTCGGCAGCATGGCGAAAAGCCTGAACACCTATCAGGACAAGAGCAGCTTTGAACGCAATATCAACTCGATCAGCAGCCTGCTCATCAAGTTCATGGTCGTGATGGTGCCGATCATCTTTATTGCAAACTTTATCACGAAGGGCAGCTGGCTCGATTCGCTGATGTTCGGCATCACGATTGCGGTCGGACTGATGCCGGAGATGCTTCCGGTCATCATGACTTCGTCGCTTGCAAAGGGCGCTGTCAATATGTCGAAGAAGCAGACGATTGTAAAACGCCTCGGCGCGATCCAGACATTCGGCGAAATGGACATTCTCTGCACCGACAAAACCGGCACATTGACACAGGATGAGATCGTGCTGGAAAAATATATGGATGTGCTCGGCCGAGAGGACAAGCGTGTGCTGCGTCATGCGTTCCTGAACAGCTACTTCCAGACCGGACTGAAAAATCTCATGGATGTGGCGATCATCAACCGCGCCGAAAAGGAAGAACTGTCCTATTTGAAGGAAACCTATGTCCGCGAAGACGAGATTCCGTTTGATTTCAGCCGCCGCCGCATGAGCGTGGTGCTGCACGATAAAAACGGCAAGCGTCAGCTTGTGACAAAGGGCGCGGTCGAGGAAATTCTGTCGATTTGCAGCCATATTGAGATTGAGGGCGAGGTCAAACCGATCACGCAGGAATTGATCGACAATGCGCAGAAGATTGCAACGGAAAACAATCTTGAGGGTATCCGCGTGATTGCAGTTGCGCAGAAAAATCAGCTCCGCGATGCAGGTGATTTCGGCGTAGAGGATGAAAGCGATATGGTGCTGATCGGCTTTGTCGGATTCCTTGATCCGCCGAAGCCCTCTGCGGAATCCGCAGTCAAGGCGCTGCAAAAGAACGGCGTGCGCACCGTTGTCCTGACCGGTGATGCCGAGGGTGTTGCAATCAACATCTGCGGGCGGCTCGGCATCCCGACGGAATATACACTGACCGGCGCAAAGGTCGAGGCAATGACCGATGAAGAACTGCTCGCCGCCTGCGAAAAATGTCACATCTATTCCAAGCTGTCGCCATATCAGAAGCAGCGCGTGGTCAAGGCGTTCCAGACGAACGGTCATACGGTCGGCTATATGGGCGACGGCATCAACGACAGCCTGCCGCTGAAACAGGCGGATGTCGGCATTTCCGTCGATACGGCAGTCGATATTGCAAAGGAAGTCGCGGACATTATTCTGCTTGAAAAAGACCTGAATGTTCTGGATGAAGGCGTGATTGAGGGACGGCGCACCTTTGCCAATATGTCGAAGTACCTGAAAATGTCGGTCAGCGGCAACTTCGGCAATATGTTCTCCGTACTGATCGCAAGTATTTTCCTGCCGTTCCTGCCGCTGCTGCCGATTCACATTCTCGTGCAGAATATCCTCAATGACTTCGCGCAGCTCGGTATGCCGTTTGACCATGTGGAGGATGAGAGCATCCGTCTGCCGAAGAAATGGAACATCCCCGGCATCAAGAAGTTCATGGTAATCTTCGGCCTGCTCAGCACTGTGCTGGATGTACTCTGCTTCCTGGTGCTGTGGTTCGTGTACCGCTTCAACCATGAGAGCCTCGCAGGATTCTTCCAGAACGGCTGGTTCATGTTCGGCGTCATATCGCAGACAATAGTCATTCATACGATCCGTACCCCGAAAATGCCGTTTCTCAAAGACCGGGCATCCGCGCAGCTCAGTCTGTCAACGCTGCTGGTCGTGATCGCAACTTTGCTGATCGGCTTCACCGGCATTGCAAAGCTGTTTGATCTGCCGGTCATGGTGCCGTCCTATCTGCTCTGGCTTGCCGGACTGATGATCGTTTACACGGTTCTCGCGCAGATTCTCAAGCGCATCTATATGAAATTCAACCATGAATGGGTATAACCGATCTTTTCCAAATTGCGAAGGGATACCGCAATGATCTGCCATAAAAATCCGATCTATACTTGACTATTCATTTAAAAATTGATATAATATTTATAATTCCATGTTATCCTCTGCGGAAATATGGAAAATCTATCAGGAATCAGGTGAATGAGTATGATTCGTACAAATGTTGTGACTCTGACTGTGATCCATGCGATCGCCTATCGTCAGAAACTCCCGTCCGGAGGCTCCGGTATCACGATCTATCGTTATGATACCGTTCAGCCTGGTATCGCATCCATCAGCAAGTCTTCCGGCAAGGCTATTCCTGCTGCAAACACTTCCAGAAAGCTGTTTCCGCAGGCGGCATTCAGTGAAGCAATCGAGCTGACAGCCGGTATGCCGTACAAAAAGCAGAAGGGTGTCCGTGTTGCCGAAGAAAAAGTCGTGGAGACCGAGGAGCCTGCTGAGGAAGCTGTTGCAAAAGAGGATGCGGCTGTCATCGACAGTGCCGATTATCAGAAAATCGTTGCCAAGTTCACTGACAAGAAAGGCAAGCTCTCCTACGATCTGCTCAACCGTGAGCTGATTAAGTATGCCAAGAAAAGTGCTCAGGTGCGCAGCCTGATCGAAAGCAAGGCAACAGCTGATGAAATCTGCTTTGAGATTGCAAAAGCCAAGTTCAAGGAGATTACCGGAAATGCAATGCTTTCGGACGATCAGATCAGAAAGGCGATCGAGCTACTGGATGAGGTCAGTCCCAAAGGCGTTTTCAAGGAGCTGAACAGCGAGATTCGTCTGATGCTCAAGAGACCGACCGCAGCGAAAGCTGCCGCAAAGAAGCCTGCACCGAAAGCAGCGGCATCCGTAAAGTCTGCCACGAAAGCAACAACTGCACCGAAGGAAACTGTCAAGATTCAGTTTGGTGCTGATGAGTATGACTTTGCCGAGATCAAAAAGGCTGTCGAAGCTGACTGCAAGAGCAAGGTTCAGGGCAAGATCAAAGCCATCGAGATCTACATCAAACCGGAGGATAAAGCTGTCTACTATGTTGTCAACGGCGACTTCTCCGATAAGATTGACCTGTAAGAGTATATAGAAAGTGCGTGAGGTCAGCATTGACTTCGCGCACTTTTTGGCAATAATAGAAGAGCAGCTGCCCGCGGGCGGCTGCTCCTCTTCATTCGGCTGTTATGCAGAGGAAATTCAGATTCATTTTTGAAATTACAAGGCAGATGAAGATACAGCTGCCGTTTGCTTGTCTGATGAAGGCTCATGAACGGAGACATCACCTATTTCCTGATCAAGAAGAAGTGTCTCCATCGCCACAGCAAGTACTTCAGAAATATATGGTTTTCTTGTATGATAATAGAAAACTGATTGCAGTTGTTCCGGATCATTTCGCGCAGCTGATTCGATTGCAGATCGGATATTTCGTTCAACAGCATTCGGCGTTGTATGATATATTTCTGCAACTGCCGGATAAAGCAGATTTGTCAGTGAGGAAAGCAGGTATGGTTCTTTCTTTCCGAGGACAATCGCAGTAATCAGATACGAATAGCCTCTCAGATGTGAACGGATGCACATTTTTCGGACAAACTGCTTAGCAGCTAATACTGTGCGTTCGATCGGCAGTCCGTTGTTTTGCGGGAACAGTACTTCTGTACGCTGTTCAGCAGAAAATAAAGTGATTGGTGACATTGAATTCTCCTTGTATTTTATTATATGAGCACACAGATTCTGTATGCGGCATACCTTTTTCCGTTGTCTTCAGCAGACACACAATTACCGATTGACTTTTTTCGTCTTATATGCTATAATATACATTGGCTTTATAGGCTTTCTAAGATATTCTCCTTATGCTAGTATTATACTAAGTAATGCAGAAAATAGCAAGCTCAAAAAAGTGTCGTAAACGTATCTTAAAATGAACCGGAAAGGAGATTTTCGTACCATGGAAATCGAAAAAATGAAACGCAAAACAATCAAAAGACTAAAAGAGATTAAATCAGAGCAGGGACTGACGATACCAAAAATCATGGATCTTCTGGAAGAACGCGGACAGTTCGTATCAGAATCCACGATTAAGCGTGTGTTTGCAGACGGCTCAGAGGAGCAGAGTTTTCGGTATCAGGATAGTATAGCACCAATCGCAGATGTCTTGCTGGATATCTACGGTGATACCAGCAATCTCGAAGATGCAGACTCTTTGCGTCATATTATTCGAGAAAAGAATAAACTGATTGAATTTCTGATGATAAAACTGGATGAGAAAGAATCAGAATTCGAGTCACGCAAAACAATGTATGAAGAGCGAAAAAATATATATGACAAGAACATTGCCAGACTTGAACAGCAGATTGAAAGAAAAGATGATCTGATTGAACAATTACTGAATGCCTATCTGCCTCTGTCAGCATCCCTCCGTTCCGAAATGAAAACCTGACATCCCCGATTATACAGTATGAACGAACCGCCGTATGCAACACAATGCAGACGGCGGATCTGTTTTTTCAGTTCCCGATGTACCGTTTTTTCGCAGATTCCACCCCCTATGCAGAACATCAGATCTTGCGTCAATGTTTTCAGTAAGGGGGCGCCCTCCCGGATTCTCGTGGTTCTGCGGATTTCCTTCGGAAAGACGACTCTCCCGAGATCGTCTAATCTGCGTACAATACCTGTTGCTTTCATTTTGTGCCTCCTGTTTGGTTTGTTATTGAGATAGCTTATCGGTATTGTTTGCCGCAGATGGGGATTTATGCATTGACAGATAATCCTGATATGCAGACTGCCATTTCCAATCCCTTGCCCGTATCTTCCCTTTCTTCAAACGACTGTCATCCTCCGGAATCTGCGCGGTCAGTTCTTTCAGGTCTAACGTCTGCATATTCCCGCTTGCATTTTTGAATGAAGTATGATACAATTACATAAGAAAAAAACTGCATTGCCTGTTTTCACAAGGTTTTGAACGGAGAAAAACATGGATCTGAAATATCTGAAGCTTCTTGCAAAGGAATACCCGACAATCGAAAGTGCTGCAAGCGAAATCATCAATCTTTCGGCGATTAAAAGTCTGCCGAAAGGAACCGAATACTTTTTCAGCGATATTCACGGAGAAGCAGGCGCGTTCCTGCATATGCTCCGGAGTGCTTCCGGCATGATCAAGCGCAAGATTGACCTTGTGCTCGGCAAAACGGTTTCGGCTGCCGACCGTGAAATGCTCGCCGAGCTGATCTATTATCCGAAAAAGATCATGACGCAGCTGACGAACAGCGGCGAGCTGTCAAATGAATGGATCCGGCTGACCATCTATCGCCTGATCCTGGTATGTGAAACGGTTTCTGCCAAGTATACCCGCTCCCGTATCCGCAAGCGTGTACCGGAGGATCTGGTCTACATTCTGGATGAACTGCTCAACGTGACGGATGATGTCAACAAGGACTATTATTACGATGAGATTATCAGCGCAATCATCAGCACGGGCATTGCCGAAACCTTCATCATCTCCCTCTGCAAGCTCATTCAGTCGGTCTGCATTGACAGGCTGCATATCATCGGTGATATCTTCGACAGAGGACCGCGTGCAGATGTCATTCTGGATGAGCTGATGAAAATGCATGATGTGGATATTCAATGGGGCAACCACGACATCTCATGGATGGGCGCTGCTGCCGGAAATCCTGTGCTGATCGCCAATGTCATCCGCATTGCCATGCGGTACAACAATTTCGATGTTCTGGAAGACGGCTACGGGCTGAATCTCCGCGCATTGGCAGTATTCGCGGCAGAAACTTATTCGGATGATGACTGTGCGCTGTATATGCCGAATGCGCTGGATGATAATGTCTATGATCCCGTTGATCTAAAGCTGGCTGCAAAAATGCACAAGGCAATCACGGTAATCCAGATGAAGCTGGAAGGTCAGCTGATTGCCAAGCATCCGGAATGGGAAATGACTGACCGCGACCTGTTCGGCAGAACCGACTTCAACTGCGGCACCGTTTGCATTGACGGCAAAATGCATGAGCTTCTTGACAAATGCTTCCCGACCGTTGATCCTTCCGCACCGCTGGTGCTCTCAGATGGCGAAGCGGAACTGATGAAAGTACTGCGGGCATCCTTCCGGCACAGCGAAAAATTGCAGCGGCATATCCGCTTTATCTATGCAAAGGGCGCGATGTATCAGACCTGCAACAACAATCTGCTGTTCCACGGCTGTATCCCGATGGATAAAAACGGCGCACTCCAGAGCGTCAGCATCCGCGGGCAGCAGTATGCCGGAAAGGCGCTTCTGGACAAGCTCGGCGAACTGGTCAATCAGGCGTATTTCAGCAAAGGGGAAGAAAAGGAATATGCAGGCGATTTCATGTGGTATCTCTGGTGCGGCGCAAAATCCCCGCTGTACGGCAAAGATAAAATGGCATTCTTTGAGCGTGCGCTGCTTTCAGACAAATCACTGCATACCGAAAACTATAATGCGTATTATACGTTCTCGGAAGATGCCGAAGTCTGCGTTTCTTTGCTGGAGCATTTCGGTCTTGACGCGCAGAAGGGA
>JAEEIA010000036.1 GCA_016281125.1 Oscillospiraceae bacterium
GGTGGTTTGCTGCTGTTATGGCTGTCTTTATGCAGCTGTTCTTCTAATTCTGCTATTCTGGCATTGGCTTTGTCGAGCTTGGCATTGGTCTCTTCCAATTTGATGGTCAGAACCTCAATCGTATGTTGTTGTGCCCTGACGGTTGCCATGAGTTCTTCTATCACTGTCATCCTTTTTCACCACCGCTATTTTGCTTTTTCTTCAGTATAGCACATTTTTTCGGTGGCTGTAAATTGACAGAATCACAGTTTTTGACTCTGAACTTCTTGTTTTCAACTTTGTGGAATTCTCAGCAGGACTGAACAGTTACCATAACACAATTCCAAATGCGTGTCAATATATATTAACCTTTACCTCTACGATAAAATCCCCGTCCTGATCTACTTTCACGTCAGCGTCTTGATATACCGGTCCTCTGCCAGTTCCAGTGAAAACTTGCCAAGCCTTGGCTTCATCGCACGCAGCACTTTTTGTGCCTGAGCTTTACCGGACGCGGACTTTCACCGTGCTGTATTGTTTGCCCCAAACCGGCGCACCTTCCCCTATATTATACCATAATAACGCGAACAAGCCTAGCGATGGCTAGGCTTGTTCGACAGTCTGACACGCATCTGTGAACGTTCTCGCAGATGCGTGTTTCGTTTGTATCAGCGGTTACATGAGAACCGTCATCTCGTCCTCGGCGCCGGTTTCAAACGTGCTGGATGTGATGACGTCCTCAGCCTCAAACGCCGTGATCTCAAGTTCGGGTGATGTATATGCTTTCATCTTGCTTCTCCTTTTCATTTCTGATAATTATTCGCTTCTGCCGCAAACCAGCCGAGCGTCTTTGCGACCTCAGCAGCGGTGCCGGTCAGTCTGCCGTTGTTCAGACCGAGGCGGATATAATCCATGGCACTGTAGCAGAACTGCATTTTCTGCGCGGCACTTGTCTTGCTTGCCGCAGTGATTGTCAGCGCATCGTAAAGATTCATGGCAGAAACGCCCTCTGTTTCAATGAAGTAGAGATCGCCGTCATCACCGGTAAACAGCGAGGGTTCTGCGGCAGTTGTTGTTCCGCCGTTCTTCACGGAGAAGCTGTAATCGGAAATATTGCCGCTTTCAAGCTTGAAATAGTGCCGCTGCATGATTTTCGATTTCAGCACGACAGAGCTGCCTGCATAGGACAGACCGTTGATCGGCTGCGGCTTGACAAAGTTGCTTGCTGCAGTAAAGTTTCTGCCGCTGTAATCAATGCCATGATCAGCCGCCGGGTAGTTATACGGCTGATCCGCATCATAGTCATAATTGAAGTGCCGCTGTGCCGCGCCGCCGTAGCAGAGCATGGCCTTGATGAGATCCTGCTCCGCTGCATAGGTTTCCGGATCATCGAGCAGCGTATCTGCGTAATTGCGGACGGAGTAGTACACTCTGTCAAACTCCTTGCTCCATATATCCTGCGGTGGCTCCTGCCCCTCCGGCAGATTGTGAATCTGACGGCTGTAGAAGTGAAGCTCGGCATCAATCTTTGACGTCATGCACTTGGCCGGCACGTTGACCGTGACATAGTATCTGCCGTTCTCATCCTTCTGTGCCATATAGTGATCCGTTGCACCTGCTAAATTGTAGAAGAAGAACATGACCTCGCCCAGCTCGCGGTCCTGCGGATCCATAAGGTCGGACAGTTTGGCGTAGAAGCGGAGGCTTGTGCTGCCGTCTTCCATCAGCATCAGCTGCACATCGGTGATCTCACCGTATCCGCCTCTGCTGATGTAGGTGTTTTTGCCGCTGTTGGAAATCGTTGTGTACAGAGAGGTGCTGTATTCCTCCGGAACGGAAACGACAGTGTCCGGATCGGTTTCATTCGCCCAGCCGAACACCGGCTCGGGCAGGTACATCACGGTAGTGATATCAGTGAAATGCTCGCCGAGGGTCAGCTTTTTCAGATGTTTCAGACCTGCGAACATTGCCCTCGTGCTATACATCTTGCTGCTGTCAAAACCGCTCAGATCAATTTCTGTCAGATCGTAACAATAGTTGAACAAATATTCTGCATCGACGTCGCCGTCAAAGGAAAAGCCGGAGAGATCAACCGTTTTCAGTCTGGCGCAGTTCGTGAACATCCAGCTGATATCTATAACCTTGGAGGTGTCAAAGCTGCTGACATCGACCGAACGGAGCGATTTGCAGTAGCTGAACATATAGCCCATATACTCTGCATTGGATGTATCGAAGCTGCGCAGATCAAGCGAGCGAAGCGAAGTGCAGTTGCCGAACATATATTCAAAGTTTTTGCTGTTGCCTGTGCGGAATCCGCTGAGATCAAGCTCTGTCAATGAAGTACACCCATAGAACATCTGACCGAAGCTTTGAGCACTGTCTGTATGGACCTGGCTGAGATCAATGCTTTTCAAGGCATAGCAATTGTAGAACACCGACGACAGCGTATTCAGGTCAGGGCTGTTGACAGCGAGCCCCCTGACCTCTTCCAGTGCCTTATCATTCTGGAAAAGATAGGAAATGTCTTTCACCTTTGTCATGGCGGAGCCGGTCAGATCGACAAATTTCAATGCCGTGCAGTTACAGAACATATAGGCGGCAGATTCCAGTGCGGAAAGGTCAAGGCCGGTCATTGTGACAGTTTCCAGCGCCTGACAGCCGACAAAAAGATTTTCTGCGGTTTTAACATGAGAGAAATCCGCTCCGGAAAGATCGGCAGATTTGATGATACTTTTTCCTGCGAACAGTGCCGAGCAGTTCTCCGGGAAGACCGCATTTACTGCGGCTTTCACGGCAGTAATCTGCGTCCAGTCCAGCTGGCTGAACTCTGCGCACAGTGCGTCAGAATCCCGCAGATCGCCCGCGAGCGTCAGTGTGCCGTCTGCGACTGTCAGGGTGAAGTCTGCGGCGCTGGCCGTCACCGATGTCGGAAACAGCGATACGTCCGCTGCCGGGAATGCCGGCAGCGTGCCTGATGCCAATGCAAGCGCCAGCACTGCTGCGACTGCCTGCCTGACCAATTTGCTTTTCATGAATGATATCCTCCTTTTTTCTTATGCTGCAGGCACACTGCAGGCAGAGATCTGCTGTGTGCCGACTGACCGTATGGCGTTATGTATAATACAAGATGTATAATTGGAATTTTATTTTACTATTATAGCATTCTGTTTCAGAGAGCGCAAGTCGTTTATTGCTGTTTTTGCAAAATTGCCGTTTAATTTGCGCATCGACCGAAGTGGAAATACTTTTTTATTATAATGAGATCTGGAGATAATGTCCCCAGCGAAGGGTATCCAATTTTATCGTTCATCTCTACCGGCATTATTTCTCGAATTCTCACGGTTCGGTTCAGGCAGCTCATACTCTCCGCGCAGAATTTGCTCATAACGCTGCATCGGTGCCGAAACATCAATTCCGCATTCCGAATCAATACGGGCATATGTCCGGAGGCAGTTATCTGCCTCATCCAGTCTTTCCTCGGCTGCTTGCAGCATTTTCGTCAGGTGCGTAAGCTGCACTCTGTATTCTTCCGTCTTCTCCTTATATTGTCTGAACTTCTCCGGATCCTGAAATCCTAGCGTCTTGCATCTGGCAAGCAGCTTATCAAGTTTCGATACATCGTCCTGATAATGCTCGACCATATATGACAGATCACGGTTCTTGATTCTTTCTTTCAGTTCAGCAATTTGCTCCGGGACGCGCAGATTCCGTTCTCTATCCGAAACGAGCTTTTCAGCTTCTTCCTTCTTGACAAGAAGATCTGCGTAGTCCCTGTGAATCGCTTTTATAACATTGAGCATCTGACCGTAAGACTCAAACTCATTCTGCTCCGTATAGTGAAGCGCTCGGAAGGTGTTTTCGATCTGAGCAACGTACCGTGCTGCTTCCGAATCCTCACGCTGCTTCAACTTCCGAGCCGAGAGCTTTTCCTGTTCCTCTGCCAGCTTCCAGATCTCTGTCGTGTCCAGAAGTGTGCGCACATGGAGATCATCCTTTTTCAGTGAACGGATCGCTTTGTTCTGCCACTCCGTTCTGCGTCGCTGAACAACAGTCCCGTCCGTTCTGCGTTTCTTGTAAAAGTCCTCGCGCATGGACTGAACAGGAACCTTCGTATATCTGTAATCGTCATAAATCGGAATATCGTCAATGCCGTCCAGATTTTCCTCTGCAAGCTCCGGATGCTTTGCGATACGTTCAGCAATAACCGCTTCAAGATTCTTCCGGCAATAGTAGCTGCCGTCACCGATCTTGTCCTCACGGACTGCTTTGCTGAACGCAGGAGCAAGGAACGAAACGTGCTTCATCCAATCGCCGTCCTGCTTCTTCGCCCGGATCTGATAGCCGAGCATCCGGAGAAGATCCAAAAGGTTCTCATAAGACGATGCTCGCGGAAGCAGCATGTCGATATCCTGCTTGACGATATCAGATTGCGTCATCCGCTTCTTTTTCAGTTCCTCATATTTTTTCGTATTCACATAAGCCGGTGATCCGTGCTCAAACCGGTGATCGGTATTTTCATAGCTGCCGGTCTCAGTCCGAACAATGTGCATTTTCCGCGTCTGCTCCAAAACGGAAAGTCCGTATTCCTCGCACAACTGGTCTGTGACATCCCGAAGCATCTGAGTCGTTCTGTGGCAATTATTCCATTTGCGACCGTCAGTGTTCCATGCACAGACAGCGAAGTGAATATGAATATTGTCAGTATTGGTATGGACTGAAACAACAGTCGGGAATCCTTTGAACAGTGACTCGGCAATTCTGTCTCCGATCTCCATAGCAACTTCCTGGGAACACTCATGTCCCGCAAAGCTGATGCGGGCATGATACGCAAGAGGTTCCTCATTATTTTTTGAGCGCGTTTTGGCACTCGATTTATCTTGCTGGAACTTCTGCTGGAACTCCTTAAAAGTACGATACGGATTCGTGCGAATGCAACGGTGAAAACTCGATTGTGTAAAATACCGAACGCAGATACCGTTCTTTCCGCGATCAAGGATCTCATGATGATACTGCTGATTGATTTCTCTCTCTGACTGAACAGTCTCATCCTTATCCTTCATGATGTACGCGATCATCCGATTGACTGTAATCCGTGCAGCATGAATTTCTGAAACTGCCATCAACCAAACACCTCATCCATCAGCAATTCATTCAGAGCATCGACGAGA
>JAEEIA010000004.1 GCA_016281125.1 Oscillospiraceae bacterium
ATTGTTCTCAGCATCATTGCAATGAACATCGACCGCCTTGCGGCGATGCTTTTGCGCTTCATTAAGTTTTTGCTGAATATCCGTCTTTTGTATGGTCAGTTAGAATGCCTCTGAAAATTAGGCCTTAATGAGGAGAGACTAAATAACAGAGATGAGCAGGCGTTGCAGGAATCCGCACAGATGTACGGAGCGCTCTGCCAGTCTGTTGCACGCAATATTCTCGGCAGCGATGAGGACGCCGAAGAATGCCTGAATGATGCGCTGCTCACAGTCTGGAACGCCATTCCACCTGCAAAGCCTTCCAATTTCTGTGCATATCTTTTGAAACTCGTGCGCAACGCCGCATTTGATCGCTACAAAGCACGCCGCAGAGAAAAGCGCGGCGGCGGGCAAACTGCGCAGGCACTCGATGAGCTGACGGAGATCTTCCCATCATCTGAAAATGTGGAGCAGGAGCTGGAACAACGCGAGCTGATGCAGGGAGTTATATTGTATCTGCAAAGCCTGCCGGAAAAGCAGCGCAATCTGTTTATCTGCCGGTACTGGCAGTCTGCAGAGATTGCAGAGCTCGCAGTAAAGTTCGATATGAGTGAGAGTAATGTCAAGATCACGCTCGCAAGGATTCGCAAGCGTCTGCAAAAATATCTTCGGGAGGAGGGGTTGCTTTGAATGCTGAACGGTTTATGGAACTGATGAATACGCTGCCGGATGATATGATCGTCAAAGCGGTTCATGCGGAATACCGCAGCAGACCGAAGCTGATCCGGTTTCTTCCGGCGATCGCAGCCTGTCTGGTGATCGGCATTTTTGCGGCAGTCTATCCTAAACTTAGGATGCAGATGCCGGAGGTTACAGAGCCACCAATGATGACAGCAGTCACAACAGCCGCTGTAACGACTGGAGCGGAACAAACATCAGGGACGCTGACTGAATCCGCAAAAGTACAGACGACAGAAGCACGCACGTCTCTCACGCGAACCCAGACCACGGCTGCGGTCAATGTGGATACAACTGCTGTGACAGCACCGGAGGAAACAGCGGTACAACCGACAAAAACAGCACCGCCGGATACGGAAGCACCCGCAACCGAACCAGCACTAACAGAATGCCCTGCTGAAACGACTGTGTTCATTCAAACAACCGTCGAGGCACGTACAACGGAACCACAGCCGGTCACTATTCCAATCTGGAAAGGCGATTTACCGGAACCAGAATTATTTGATCCCGAATTACCAATTGACTGTAAGTTTTCGCTCTGTCCGGCGAATGCAAGCAACCAAATACGTCAGAGATTCGGAATTCCGGCAGAGTATGACCTTACACAACATCAGTGCCTGCTCGTTGAAATCAAAACCGGATATACATGGATGGCTGTACATGACGGTGAACTGACAGTGAAAGGACTGACCCTGAACATTGACTGGCTTAATCAGTTTTCTGCGAACGCGCATATTTACTGTGCTGTTCCTATACCAGATGATTATACGATTGAACCGGAAAACTGTTTCGCGGAATATCTGATTTCGGAGGATGAGGCAGAATTCCTTGAAATGCAAATTGAAAAACCGATGATAAACATAAAAGAGTAAGGAGGTATTCTTATGAAAAAGCGTATGAGATTTTCTGCAATACTTGCAGGCGCAGTCATGCTGTGCGGTACAATTCCCGCCGCGCCAGTTTCCGCACTGTGGTGGTGGGGAAATGCAGCCGGCGAGGAATTTCAGGACATGACACTGCTGGATGACAAGGGGCTGTTTGCATGGATACCCCGCGGAGAAGGAATCGGAACAGCCGATAATTATCAGGTTTATACCTATCACTATTCGTTTGACCGTGAAGAAACCGTGACCTATGCTGACACGAGCGAAACGAAAACGGAATCGCACCATTACGAAGGCAATCCGATCTATGTGGTCTGTCCACGGGAGAACAGCTTTCGGTTTGTTCTCAAAAAGGATTTGGATGAAACGGAAGCAGAAACAAAGATGCTTGAAATTCTGGATCAATACTATCCTGAAATCAGCACACTGTATCTCAATTACAAGAACGGCAACAATTATTACGGAGTCGAAATGGCAAAAGGGACAACATTCCCTATTATCATTTCAGGTGTTTTTGAGAACTACATTGAAATCACCGACCGCAGCGAAACTGCTGGTTCGGAGGAGATTACAAGCGGCATTATGCGCGATCTCGCCAGAGCCGGACTGATCTCTGAATTCTACACATGGGGACAGACAGCGAATTACCAGCAGGTTACACTGCACAGCAGAAATGCAAGTCCGACCGTGTATTATCCGACCGGACAGAAATGGAACGAAGATTACACAAAACTGGAACCGATCTACTACGACTGGGATGTGATTGAAGCCTATGTAAAGAATCAGTATCCGGAATGTGAGTTTGTTCATGTGACCCTTGAAGATACAGAACTTGCAAAGGAGATCGGATACTATGATTACGAACAGAACAGAGCATACTTTGGAAACTATGATGAAATGTATGCTGTGATTCCGCAGGACGGAACAGCATTCTCCGAGCACTTTGCGATCGCTGCCGATCTATATGCTGAATTCGGAATCGCCTGCGAATGGACTTGTCCGGAATCCACCGGCTCTTCGCTAACCGGTCAGAACGCGCTTTCAGCCGCAGGAGATGTGAACCTTGATTGCTCGATCGATGTCTCGGACGCTGTTCTGATTGCAAGATTTGCAGCTGAGGACAGAGAGGCAGTCATCACTGATCAGGGAAGGCAGAACGCTGACGTCACGCACGACGGAAATGTTGATGGGCAGGATACTACTAAGATTCTACAATACATTGCAAAGAAAATCACCCTTGAAGATTTGGTGAAATAAAGCTATAAAGCGGACTGAAGGTCTGTAATAAGGAGGTACATTATGAAACAAAATGCTATTATTTGCTTACTTTCTG
>JAEEIA010000037.1 GCA_016281125.1 Oscillospiraceae bacterium
AACCCGCCCTGCTTGGTGTAAGCAGGGCGGGTGTTGTTTGTGCGGAATGCGTTATGAATTCGGGGTGACACGCAGCAGGGTAGAAGAAGTGTTCTGCGCGCGGAGATCATCGAAGTTTTCGTAAACTTCACTCTTGGAGGTATAGATTCTCAGTTTGCCGTTGTTCCAGTTTGCCGTATCGGTTGAGAATAAGTCGATACACTTTGTTGTGTTTTTGTGATTCGGCATAAACAGAACGGTTGTTTTATGCATGCTCGCACCGAAAACGGTCTGATTGTTGTAAGCAAACATAACGTCCGTACCTTTCTGAGCGAAATTGATCGAGCCCAGACTGTTGCACATGCAGAATGCACGCTTATCAATCGTACTTAAGTTCGGGCAGTTCTGGAATCCGGCAGAAACAAGTTCATAACAATTTTCAAAGGTACGCTCTGCAATACCTGCGAGTGCTGCATTCGGTCCTTCAACTCTTACGCTGATGAGGCTGCCGTTATAAAATGCGCGTTTGCTAAAGGAAAGGACAGTTTTAGGTACCACAAGATACCGGATGGATTGTCTGAGCGCAAGATTTTGAGTAAGCGTGGTCGGCTTATCTCCGATATAAATAACGGTATAGGTCTTTCCGTTATTGGGATTCACAACAGTTTCAGGGATTTCTACACGCTCAGCCCGACTGTCGTCAACACCATGGAAATATACAGTCTTGCTGGATTCATTTGCAACTGAGAAGCACATGTTATACGTTAAAAATGGATCCCAATTCGTTGCACGGACTTTGAATGCATTGGTTAACCCGGATGTATTAAATGTCAGTGTGCTTTGCTGCGGTGTAGGAAGATCTGTTTGTTCATAATCCGTCAAGAAAAACAAATCCCAATAATAAGTGCTGCCTCTTTGAACTCTGCCAACACCAACATAATTATATCTATCACTGTAATTACCCAAAAAGGTGTTTTTATAGTCATCAAGAACCGCTTGTGCAGTAATGTATTTTTGCCCATAAACAGGTATTTGGGTAATGGCACCCACACCGCGAGACATAACACTTCTGATATGGTATCTATTCAGAATTGAGTTCCAAGCAGTATTATAATAATTGTTAATGTCAAGACTGATCTGATTGGCTTGATATTGCGCTGCATCACAAAGCGGTTCAGCTATCTGTAACGGCTGTAATTGATGAGCTGCACGTTCTTTATTGATGAGGTCTACAAGCTGAAATGCAAGTTTTTCTGTATTATCCTGATAAATAAATGCATTTGCCGGAATTGCCGACACCAACAGTGTCAGTGAAATAATGATTGCCGAGATAACAGATAAAATCCTCTTTTTCATGACATGATTCTCCTTTTAAGTCAATATAATTGTGGTAGATGATATGGGTCGCTATATATTGTTATGAACCGGTTCAACAATATCAAAGTGAAAGCTGGGATATAGAATCAGAAATGCGGGAAAAAGATGCAAAAAAATATACAGATGAGTTTTTATCAAGTAAAGAATCAGAAAGACAATTCCGCACAGACAGGAGAAATTTCTATGCGGTGTTTATGATAATATAGCTCCTTTCTTTGAAGTTTTTGTCTTGTTTGTTACAATATAGCACGAAAAAACACGAAAGTCAATAGTTGTACCAAGTTTTAATGTATTCTTAATATTCGACAGATATAACAAAATTGCGCAGCCTTGCAGGATTGCCCTGCGGCTGCGCAGCGGATGTATCTTAAACAATATTATTTTTAAGCGCAAAGACGGCAAGCTGTGTACGGTCTTTCAGGCCGAGCTTTTCGAGCAGCCGGGAGATACTGTTGCGTACCGTGCCCTCTGCGAGAAACAGCTTTGCAGCGATCTCCTTGTTGTCGGCTCCGTCGCAGATCAGCCGCAGAATGTCGGTTTCCCGCGCCGTCAGATCGAAGTTGGAGGCGTCCTGCTGCAATGCGACGTCTTTTTTGATCGAGCGGAACACATTGTCGCAGAATACATTGATGCCGCCCGCGACCGCACGGATCGAATTGAGAATCTGGCTGTTGTCCATTTCCTTGAGAATGTACCCGTCCGCGCCGCTGGAGATCGCCCTGTCTACGGTTTCCTTGTCGTCGAAGGTTGTCAGCACGAGCACCTTGACATCCGGCAGCGTATCCTTGATCTTGCGCGTGCCGTAGCCGCCGTCGTGGCCGGGCATCCGCATGTCCATGAGCACGACATCCGGTTTCAGCTTCACGCTCATTTCATAGGCCTCTTTGCCGTTCGATGCCTCGCCGACAACTTCAATTTCACTGTCCTCCGCGAGCACCGCCCGCAGGCCAGCCCGCAGAATCTGCACATCGTCTGCAATGATAACTCGGATCATGTTTCTGCCTCCTTTACGGGTATCCGGATGACGGTCTGGAATCCCTCGCCGGGTGCGGACGAGAACCTGACCGTTCCGCCGAGCGCCTCTGTCCGCTCGCGGATTCCGCGCAGCCCGTTCTGTTCGGTGATATTGTCACAGCCCCTGCCGTCGTCCAGAATGTACATTTCGATGCGGTCGGCAAGGAATTTCAGGATGATGCTGATGCTTTCCGCCTCTGCATAGCGGAGTGCGTTGGTAATCGTTTCGCGGCAGTTGTCGTACATCCCGCGGATGCAGAAGCTGAACCGCTCGTCCTCGGTGCCCTGTATGCAGAGATCAACCTTGACGGCGCGTACCGCTGAAACAACTGTCTGCACGGCTCTTGTGACTGACGTCATGAATTCGTCGTCCCGCAGATTGTTGATCGTACAGCGGAGCTGTGTAACGCCGCTGCGGGAAAGGCCGTCGATTGCGGAGATGTTCTCGGCCAGCTTCTGCATATCGGGCGTATCCTGCCCGGTTTCGTACTTCATCATTCTGGCCAGTGAGCTGATCATAGTAAAGGTATGCCCCGCAGAATCGTGCATTTCCTGCGCGATACGGTTGCGCTCCTGTTCCAGGCTGAGCTTTTTTTCCGCAGCAGCCAGCTCGTGATATTCTGTCACATTGCTGATGGTCACGATGCTTGCGACCTTGCTGCCGTTCTGGTTCGTACAGAGCGAGCGGCGGATACTGTAAAATTCATTTCCGATTTGTACTTCTGCGGAGGAAAAGCCCTTCGGCAGTTCCTTTCCGGCGGCTGTATGCAGCGCTTCAAGAAACTGCGGCATTGTCTGCACGTCACTGAGAAACGGCAGCCCGCCGATGTATTTGTTGCGGTAGGTCAGCATGCCGCTAATGTCAAAAATCATGACACCGCTGTCAATGTTGCTGATGGTATCGCGGATTGCGATGCTGTTGATATTGAGCAGCCCGTACCGTCCGAGCGCGATGAGAATAAGCAGGCTTGAAACACCGAAGAACAGCGGCGTCAGTGCGATGGTCGCCCGAAGAATGCCGGTCAGTGTCAGTGTATTGATCGCCAGCGGGATCGCTGCGGAAAGAATCAGCAGCACAGACTGCTTTGAGATCATGGCGGAATCCCGTGTATGCTTAAAGCAGATGATTGTAATGCCGGTGAGAATCAGAACATAATATAGTACCTGGAATGCATAAAACAGCGGGCCGTAGGTCACATGTCCCGCTTCAAATACAGCATAATACAGATGGTGCAGCGGGTTTGTCAGCACGACGGTCACGGCTGCGACTGCGAGCAGCGGAAGAAAGTTCATGAGACGCTGCACACGTCTGCCGGATTCCGTATATGCGGAAGAAAGCATCAGCCAGAGCGGTGCAAAGCAGCTGATGCCGACGTTTCCGATGCAGTAGCTGATCCAGTATTGCTGCTTTGTGACGGAAAAGAGGATGAGCAGCTCGGAAATCAGCCATAGTACGATTGAAAACTGACAGCTGATGAACAGTCTTGTCAGGCGGTTGTTGTTGCCGCGGTGGATAATCCATATGACGGAACCCATCATGCCGCACAGACCGATAATCAGTAGAACCGCCGGGACGATTCCGGACATCCTATGCACCTCCCTTTTTGTTGATTATAGCATATTATACTGAAAAGTGCAATGGGAGAAGTGAAAAAAGATAATATCTTCGCTGCTTGGGAGCAAAATCGGAGGGCGGCACTGCCGCCTTAAAGCATATTATGCAGAAAATGCAATGCGTTTGCCCGAAGAACTGCGTTCAGTTGACAATTTTACGGATTTGCTGTATAATAAAATCGTAATACTTGCGGCTTGTGTGCAGTCTGAAATGCAGACGGGCCGGAACAAGCAACTGTGCATATGAGGTTTGGTGATGGGGATTTTTGATCGGTTCCGTTCCTTGATGGAGCGGATGGAGCAAAAGGAGCAGCCTGATACCGGAAAGAATGAAATCGCTGTATCTGACAGCGATGCCGCGCCTGATTTTCCGGAAATCGTGATAGATGTGCATGCGGAACCCGGAAAGGATGCAGCAGTCATCTGTGAAAAGCTGAAACGGATTATTGAACTTTCCAAAGCGCTTCATGCCTGTAATCGGTGGTGGTATTATGATGCGGATCCGCCGCTTGCTCGGCAGGAGATCCTGAACTGGTGCAAGGAGAACGGTCTGCTGCTGCCGGAGGCATATATTGCGTGCCTGACCGTAGCAGGCCGCTTTGTCACAGATTACTGCTCAACGACCGGTTACTTCCGCGTGGAGCGGTTTCACCTTGACTGGCCGCTTGACCAGTATTTCACCGCAGATCACAAGCGGCAGTTTGAGAAAAAGATTCCGTTCAAGGAGTGCATCGGGTGGCTCGATCACCACTGCATCTATTATGATGTGTTCACCCGTGAGTTGTATCTGGAGCATCAGCGTTATCAGTATACTCCGATCAGAGATTTCGCAGCTGAGATTCTTGATCCGGTGACCGTACACCTGGAGGAGCAGCTTGCAAAGCAGTCTGTTTACCGGCAGCTGATGGAGGAGAGCAAAAGCAATCCGCTCAGACCGATGTACGATCAGCTGCTGCGGTTTGCGGGGAACGGCGATGTGCCTGCAATGGGCATTCAGCTGGAACCGCCGGCTGCCGAAGAAGAAATTGTCCGGTGGGAGCAGGAGAACGGCATGCAGCTGCCTGCTGAATACCGGAACTGGATCCGGATCTCAAACGGCAGTGAATTTCATTACCGGTTTATCCTCAGTCTGGAGCGTCTGCGCAGGGCATACCGTCTGGATCCGATCGACGGCACGGAGTATGTGATTCTGGCCGGAATCTCCGGCTGCTGCGATTATCTCGTATTCAATTCCGAAACCGGAACGTATAAGGTGCTGACGGAGGATCATGAACTTCGGGACGCAGAAGGCTTTGCGGAAGAAGTGTTCCTGGACGCTTTTGAATCTATGGAAGAAGATATGGAATGTGAATAACGGCCATTCTGCGGAGCGTAACTGCGTTCCGCAGTTTTGTTTCTGTTTGATGCAGCACCCCGGTCAGCATCGGTACTGTGACAAATGTCACAGAAGTGATGACTTGCAGCATCTTCACAATCCGCACCGGATATAGTATGATAGTATCAGCAGATGACACTTGAAAGAAGCGTGCAGAAGTGGTATAATAAATTGACTTCACTGAAAGGACAGAACTTTAATGAAAAAGAAAAACATGGTGATGTACCGGTCGCTCAGGCTGATATTCAAACCGCTGTTTTCCCTTTTGTTCCGCCCGGAGATCATCGGACGGGAGCATATTCCCGCTGAAGGCGCTGCCGTGATCGCGGGCAACCACATGCATGCACTGGATCCGATCTTCGTGGACATCTGCACGAAACGCGTTGTATGTACCCTCGCCAAAAAAGCGCTGCATGACGGTGCATTCGGGTTTCTGTTCCGGGCAGCCGGAACGATCCCGGTGGATCTGCACAGCGCGCACAATCCGGATGCGCTGCATGCAGCCGTTGATGCACTCCGCAGCGGACAGCTCGTGAATGTGTCGCCGGAGGCCAAGCGCAATTATACGGATGAGCTGCTGCTGCCGTTCAAATACGGCGCGGCTGTCATGTCACAGCGCACCGGCGCGCCGGTTGTGCCGTATGCGGTCTCGGGTACATACAAGCCGTTCCGGGGCAAGGTTACGATCTGCTTCGGGGAACCGATTTTCCCAGAGGACAGAACGCCGGATGAGATCAACCGTGCGCTGTACGGTGCAGTCGCGCAGCTGCTCGAACGGATCATGCTGCCGGAAATCCGCAGAACCAAACGGCTGACGGCCTATGATGCATGGGGTGAAAAACATGAAAAGACATCTTGATTATCCGCAGTGCTCCGTATATGAGCACATCAGACAAAAGGCTGAACAGTACGGCAAAGCATGTGCCGTGGAATACTTCGGACGCAGAATTTCATTCAGCGAGCTGATCCGTGAGATTGACCGCACGGCATGCGCACTGACGGCAGCGGGCGTCAAAAAGGGCGACAGCGTTTCGATCTGTCTGCCGAATGTCCCGCAGGCGATTTTCCTGTTTTATGCAGTCAGTAAGATCGGTGCCGTGTCGAATATGATCCATCCGCTCTCTGCGGAGGACGAGATCATCCGCGATATCCGCCTGACGAAAAGCCGGTTCATCTTTGCACTGGATATGATCGGGGACAAGCTGGAAAAGGTCGCGGCCAGAACGGAGCTCGATCTGGCGGTGACGGTTTCTCCGGCGGACGGCATGTCTGCGCTGATGAAGGCGGGCTATTTTCTGAAAAGCCTGAAGGAGCACACGCCGCGTTCCTCGTTCATGAGCTGGAAGAGCTTCCTTTCCATGGGCGATTCCGAATCTGCTGATCTGCCGCAGAACGACGGCAAGGCCGACGACTGTGCGGCAATCCTGTACAGCGGCGGCACGACCGGCAAGCCCAAGGGCATCATGCTGACGAACCTGAACTTCAATGCACTTGCGCTGCAAAGTATTGATGCGTGCGGCTGTCTGACAAAGGGCGACCGCGTGCTCTCCGTGATGCCGGTATTCC
Organism: Oscillospiraceae bacterium; assembly: GCA_016281125.1. Taxonomy (GTDB): domain Bacteria; phylum Bacillota; class Clostridia; order Oscillospirales; family Ruminococcaceae; genus Firm-04. Next base: position 6,926 of record JAEEIA010000037.1, read on the forward strand.
ACGGCTTCGGCCTCGGTGTCTGTATTCATACGGTGCTGACGTTCGGCGGCACGGCAGTGATTCTGCCGAAGTTCAACGTCAAAGAGTTTGATAAGCTGATTTTCAAATACAGACCGAATGTCATCGCCGGTGTGCCTGCAATCTATGAGGCTATGCTCCGCAGCAAGGGCTTCCAGGGGCAGTCGCTTGATTTTATCAAATGTGTGATTTCCGGCGGTGATTCCCTTGCGGCCAATACGAAGATCAAGCTGAACGAAATGCTCCGCAGTCACGGATGCAAATGCACCGTGCGCGAGGGCTACGGCCTGACGGAATGCGTGACCGGCAGCTGCCTGACGCCGGACGGCTGTACCATCTCCGAAACCTGCGGCCTGCCGTATGCGGATACGGATTACCGCATTGTCGATCCGGAAACCGGGAAGGATGTTCCGGCGGGTGAAACCGGAGAAATCGTGCTGAGCGGGCCAACGGTGATGAAGGGCTATTATCATGAGCCGGAGGAAACCGCGCAGACACTCCGCATGGATACAGGCGGGAAAATCTGGCTGCACACGGGCGACCTCGGCTATCAGGACGAGCAGGGCTATGTCTATTTCCGGCAGCGGTTAAAGCGCATGATCGTATCCAACGGCTACAATATCTACCCGCAGAATATTGAAAACGTCATCAGCTCTCATGCGCAGGTCGCAATGTGTGCGGTCGTCGGCGTGCCGGATGCGCAGCGCGGACAGATTGCCAAGGCCTACGTGATGCTGCGCGGAGCTTGCTCCGAGGAGAAGATGCGCACCGAGCTGATGCATCTGATGAAAAAGTCAGTTGCAGCCTATGCGATTCCGAAGGAGATCGTGTTTGTGAACAGCTTTCCGAAAACGCTGGTCGGAAAGATTGCGTATAACGAGCTGATTGCAGAGGGGTGAAGACGGTGAAAACGAACAACAGAGTGCTGCTGGTGCATCCGGAGATTTCCCGGAACAAGTATAATTTTGCAGGTGTCATTGACAATGAACCGCTGGAGCTGGAATATATCTCCGCACTGCTTAAAGAGCGCGGCTATGCGCCGGAAATCTGGGACGGCCAGGTCGAGAAGCAGAAATTTGCTGACCGTCTGCGTGCGGTGAAGCCGTTTGCGGTGTATGTCTGCGGCAGAACGCGGCAGGAAAACTTCATGAAGGAATACTGTGCCGCAGCGAAGGCGGCAGGCTGCATCACGATGGTCGGCGGGCTGCATGTGCAGCTCAATTACAGCCGTTTCTTTTCCGAGGATATCGACTGGATTCTGACCTCGTTCGATATTTTCCACATTGCGGAGATTCTCTCCGGCAGCGAACCCGCACACAGCGTCTGTCTGCGGCATGAAGGAAAGTGGATCATCAAGCCCGCGCAGCCGTTTGACATCAGCCGTCTGCCGCGGCCGGACAGAAGCTATTTTTACGCGCACACCGACCGTTACCGCTATCTGGAGCTGCTGCCCTGTGCGCATGTCCGTTCCGCGTACTGCTGTCCGTACCGCTGCAAGTTTTGCGCCCGCAATCAGATGAACTGCGGCAATTACACCGTCCGCCCGATTGAGGACGTCGTGGACGAAATCGCTTCGATTCAGTGTGACAATATCTATTTTATCGACGACGATTTTCTCTTTGACCGCAGGCGCATCGAACGCTTTGTCGCATTGATCCGGCAGCGCGGCATCCGCAAGAAATATGTCTGCTACGGCAGGGCGGATTTTGTCGCTGCGAATCCTGACCTGATGCGTCAGCTGAAAGATATCGGCTTTTACTATGTGCTGACCGGTCTGGAGGCCGCTGACGGCAGGCATCTGAAAGCGTATAACAAAAAAACCGGAACGCAGACAAATGCAGAGGCTGTCCGGATTCTGAATGAAACCGGAATCAATATGATGGGCATGTTCATTGTCGATCTGGATTTCCGGCGCGCGGACTTTTTCAGCATCTACAAATGGATCCGCCGCCATGACTTAAAGCATACGGCCATTTCGATTTACACGCCGGAGATGAGCTCGGAACAGTTTGCGGATTACCGCAGCAGACTGATCACAACCGATCCGGGACAATGGGATTATCTCCATGTGGTCGCAAAGCCCTCAAACATGAGCGTGAAGCGGTACTATTTTTATTACCATATTCTTGTGGTGATGCTGTTCCTGAAAGGAAAGCGTGACGGCATCTACGATTTTCTGGATTACGGCTTCTACATTCGTTCCATGGTGAAAAATCTGTTCAGATTCGGAGGATAACATGGCAAAGTCAACCTATCAGAACCCAGTCAAAAAGATGATCCCGAGCAAGCTGGAAACCGGCTTTCAGCAGTTTCTGTATCAGCACGTCGGCAAGCATATCCCGAAGAGCATGACGCCGAATGATATGACGCTGGTCGGCGCGCTCGGCGGACTCGCGGCTGTCATCTTCACGCTGCTGACGAATCTCAGCCCGTGGTTCTTCCTCGGGACGGTTGCCGGGATTGCCGTGCATCTGATTGCTGATGATCTTGACGGCTATATCGCCCGCAACCGCGGCATGTCGTCCAGAGCAGGCGCGTATTTTGATCTGATTACGGATGTGCTGTTCTCGACCTTTCTGCTGCTGGCGATGGGCCTGACGCCCTATTGCAGCATGAAGCTGGCGGCGTTCGCAGCCCCGCTGTACGGCGTCACGAATGTCACGATCATGAACTACATCATCTACTTTAACGAGTTCCAGTTCCCGCGCCTCGGCCCGATTGAAGCGCATCTTTCCTATGCGGCGGTCTGCATCCTCGGCCTGATCTTCCGGACAAAGGAGATTGTCACAATCGGTTCCGTCGGCTTCACGGTGATGGATCTGGTTATGCTGATCGGCATGATTCCGATGTACTATGAGATGATCCGGCTTCAGATCCGGCTGTTCCGCAGACTGAAGGAGACCGACCAAAGTGAATGAAATCTTTATTGTGCTGATCCGAGCGCATACCGGGCTCGGCAGCATTGCAAGGCTGTTCACGCGGTATCCGTATACCCACGCCGCGCTCAGCCTTGACCGCTCCCTGACAGATTTTGTCAGCTATTCCCGGCGGTATCACAGCTTTCCGTTTGATGCGGGCTTTACGCATGAGTACCGCGATTACTACGCCTTCGGAAAGCATAAGGATGTGAAAATCAAGGTGTTCCGGCTTTGCCCGGATGACGCGCATATGCAGGAGATCCGCCGTTTTCTTGCACAGTGTGAATCCGACCGCGAGGAGATTTTCAATCTGTATGCCATGATGACGATGCCGCTTCTGCACGGCCTGCCGATTTGTAAGGCGCATAACTGCATGTCATTTGCCGCAAAAATCGCGGAGCTGTCCGGTACTGTGCAGCTGACAAAGCCGTGTGAACGCTGCTCGATTCCGGAGCTGGACGCGATGCTCAGCCCGTATCTGTATTTTGAGGGCATGCTCCCGCGGCAGAGCTCGGCCGGGTACAAACGGTATATGCGGCCGTTTGCGCCTGTGAAGTTCCTGACGGATATGCTGCGGCTGAACGGACAGCTGATCAGCCGCCTGCTTTTGAAACGCAATCAGAAAAGAAGTGATAACTGGTGAAGGCACTGATTCTGAATTCCGGGCTCGGCAGCCGGATGGGTACGCTGACGGCGAAACATCCGAAATGCATGACGGAAATCGCGCCCGGTGAAACAATCGTCAGCAGACAGCTTGCCCTGCTGTCAGAGCGCGGCATCCGCGAGGTTGTGATGACAACCGGCGCATTTTCCGATGTGCTCGAATCGTACTGCCGCGGTCTGGAGCTGCCGCTGCACATCACATTTGTGAAGAATTCGCTCTATGCGGAAACAAACTATATATACTCGATTTACTGTGCGCGGGATGCGCTGATGCATGAGGAAATCCTGCTGATGCACGGCGACCTCGTATTTGATTCGACAGTTCTGGACGATGTGCTTGCTGCGGAGAACAGCTGCATGACGGTGTCATCCGCCCTGCCGCTCCCGGACAAGGATTTCAAGGCGGTGATTGAAAACGGGCTTGTGCAGAAGGTCGGCGTGGCATTCTTTGATCATGCGCTTTCTGCGCAGCCGCTCTATCATCTGAAACAGGCGGAATGGGGCAAATGGCTCTCAGGGATCGTCGCGTACTGCGAATCCGGGGATCCCGCAAATCGGAAATGCTACGCGGAACATGCGCTGAATGAGATTCCTGACAAGCAGATTGCACCGCTGGATTTCGGAGAACGGCTCTGCGCGGAAATAGACAATGCAGACGATCTGGCCGCCGTATCCGAACGGCTTTCGGCACTCCGCGAACGGACGGTGTATCTTTGCTTTTCGACGGATATGATTCACAGCGGACATATCGCGCTGATCCGGCGGGCGAAGAGCTACGGACGCCTGCTGATCGGCGTGCTGACGGACGAAGCGGTTGTGACCTATAAGCGCTTTCCGCTGATGCCGTTCCCGGAGCGCAAGGCGATGTTTGAGGCAATCGCAGGCGTGTGGAAGGTCGTTGCACAGGATACGCTCAGCTACCGCGCCAATCTGGAGGCGTACCGCCCGGACTTCGTCCTGCACGGGGACGACTGGCGGACGGGTGTGCAGCAGCAGATCCGCGCGGAAGTGATTTCTGTGCTGAACGGCTACGGCGGGCGGCTGATCGAAACACCGTATGCGAATGACGACGCATACCGCGAGCTGGAAAAGCGCGCCCGTGCGGAAATGTCCATGCCGGATTTCCGGCGTGCGCGGCTGAAAAAGGCCATCGCCATGAAGGGGCTGGTCACCGCGCTGGAGGCGCACAGCGGCCTGACCGGTCTGATAGCGGAGAAAACCGCCGTGTCCGAAAACAGCGGTCTGCGGCAGTTTGATGCAATGTGGGTTTCCTCGCTCTGTGATTCCACGGCCAAGGGCAAGCCGGATATTGAGCTGGTTGATATGACGTCCCGGTTCCGGACGATTGATGAGATTATGGACGTCACGACGAAGCCGGTCATTTTTGACGGCGATACCGGCGGCCTGACCGAGCATTTCGTGCATACGGTGCGCACGCTGGAGCGCATGGGCGTATCCATGGTCGTGATCGAGGACAAGACCGGGCTGAAAAAGAACTCGCTGTTCGGGACGGAGGCCACGCAGACGCAGGCCGAAATTCCGGATTTCTGCGCGAAGATCCGCGCAGGCAAAAATGCGCAGAAGACTGACGCGTTTATGATCTGCGCACGTATCGAAAGCCTGATTCTGGAGCGGGGCATGGAGGACGCGCTGAACCGTGCCTTTGCCTATACGGCGGCGGGCGCGGATGCGATCATGATTCATTCGCGCAAATCCGATCCGGCAGAGATTCTGACGTTTGCCGACCGGTTCCGCGCAGCCGATTCCGTGACGCCGCTTGTCGTGGTGCCGACCGCGTTCAATGCTGTCACGGAGGAGGAGCTCAAAGCACACGGAATCAATGTGGTGATTTACGCCAACCAGCTGACACGGAGCAGCTTTCCGGCGATGCAGAAAGCCGCCGAGCTGATTCTGACGCATCACCGCGCAAAGGAATGCGATGCGTTCTGTATGCCGTTCCAGCAGATTATTCGTTTGATACCGGAGGATATTTGAAATGCAGAAGCTGATGACTGCAAGTGCAGATTACGCCGAGCTTGACAGCTATTTTGCTGCGTCCGGCGCGAAATGCGTCCTGCTTGTTTGCGGCAGCTCATTTGAGAAGCTGCCATTGCATCCCTATTTTGATACTTTGGAGCAGCGCTGCGGGATCCGCGCGGTGCGCTTTTCCGATTTCCAGCCGAATCCGGAGTTCCGCTCCGCCGTAAAGGGGCTGTCTGTATTCCGTGCGCACGGCTGTGATATGCTCGCGGCGGTCGGCGGCGGCAGCGCCATGGATGTTGCCAAATGCATCAAGCTCTGCCTCACCTCGTCTAATCCGGAGCATGCGCTGCATGTGCCGTTCGTGCCGAATACGGTTCCGTTCCTTGCTGTCCCGACGACGGCGGGCTCCGGCAGTGAGGCGACGCGCTTTGCCGTTGTGTACGAAAACGGCGTGAAGCAGTCTGCGGCGGATGACAGCATTCTGCCCGATGCGGTGCTGTTTGATCCGGATACGCTGAAAACGCTCCCGCTATATCAGAAAAAATCGACAATGCTGGATGCGGTCTGTCACGCGGTTGAGTCGTTCTGGTCGGTGCATTCGGATGCGGAGAGCATGAAGTATGCCGCAGCGGCGCTCCGGCTGGTCATCGCCAATGAGGAGGGTTATCTTTTCGGCACGGACGAGGGCTGCCGCAATATGCTGAAAGCGGCGCATTTTGCGGGCAAGGCAATCAATGTGACGAAAACGACCGCAGGCCATGCGATGTGCTATAAGCTGACAACGCATTACGGGATTTCGCACGGCCATGCAGCGGCGCTCTGTGTCAAGGCGCTGCTGCCGTATATGTATGCACATCCGGAGCTTTGCATTGACGGGCGGGGCGCTGCACATCTGGAACAGGTTTATGCAGAGATTGCGGAGGCAATGGGCTGCGCGTCCGCCGCACAGCTGCCGGTGTTTTTCGCGTCCTTTGCCGATTCGCTGCTCCCTGGGATTGATGCGATGGTTTCAGCAGCGGATCTGCAAATGCTGACGGATTCGGTCAATACCGAGCGGCTGCAAAACCATCCGGTGCGCCTGACTGCGGATACGATCCGGCAGCTGTATGCGCAGATTCTCGGGAAGGAGCAGCTGCTATGAGGGCGGAGGATTTTGTACGGATCATTGGTGCGGATTATTTTACCGGCGTACCGGATTCCCAGCTGAAAGCGCTCTGTAATTATCTGATTCATACCTACGGCACGGATTCGCAGCATCATATCATTGCGGCGAATGAGGGGAACTGCACGGCGCTGGCGGCAGGGTATCATCTTGCAACCGGAAAGGTGCCGGTTGTCTATATGCAGAATTCCGGTGAGGGCAATCTCATCAATCCGGCGGCATCTTTGCTGCATCCGCAGGTGTATGCGATTCCGGTTCTGTTTGTGATCGGCTGGCGCGGCGAGCCGGGCGTGCATGACGAGCCGCAGCATATTTATCAGGGTGCGGTCACGCTGAAGCTGCTGGAGGATATGGAGATTGCCTCCTTTGTACTCACGCCGGAAACGACGGCGGACGAGCTGGCCGCAGTGATGACGGATTTCCGCAGGCTGTTTGCGTCCGGCAGACAGGCGGCGATTGTCGTGAAAAAAGGCGCGCTGACCTGCGAACAGCCCGTTGTATACAAAAACAGCAACACAATGCTGCGTGAGGAGGTCATCCGGCATATCGTGCAGGTGTCCGGGGCGGATCCTGTCATCTCCACGACCGGCAAGGCGAGCCGTGAACTGTTTGAGCTTCGCGCAGCATCCGGGCAGAGCCATCAGTACGATTTTCTGACGGTCGGCTCCATGGGGCATGCATCCTCGATTGCGCTGGGGCTTGCGCTCAGCAGGCCGGAGCTGCGGTTCTGGTGCATTGACGGCGACGGCGCCGTGCTGATGCATATGGGCAGTCTTGCCGTGACGGCACAGTATCACCCGGACAATCTGATTCATGTGGTGATCAACAACGGTGCGCATGAAACCGTCGGGGGAATGCCGACTGCGGCCTCCGGATGCAGCATTGCGGAAATTGCAAGGGCCTGCGGGTATCCGCATACGGTTTGTGTCGGTACATTTGAGGCGCTTGACCTTGCGCTGGCAGAAGCCGCAGGCAGACATGCGCTCTCGCTGATTGAGGTGAAATGTGCAATCGGTGCGCGTGCCGATCTCGGCCGCCCGACAACGACCGCCCTTGAAAACAAGCAGAATTTCATGGCTTATCTGAAATGAACAGGCAGTCCCCGCGGTGAATCCGGGGACTGCCTTTGCTTTGCGGCACTTGCAATCCCGCAGAAATCATGGTATAATGTAGAAAAAAAGAGGTGATCTGATGCCGCATATTCTGATCGTGGACGATGATACGCATATCAGCGAAATGCTGAAAACTGCTCTGCGCGCAGAGGGCTATACTGTTTCGGCTGCGTATTCCGGGACGGAGGCCGCGATGCTCCTGACGCAGATAAAGCCGGATCTGGTGCTGCTGGATCTGATGCTGCCGGGACTTTCCGGCGAGGCGCTGCTCCCGAAAATCCGGGAGATTCCTGTGATTGTTGTCAGTGCCAAAGCGGATATTGCCGATAAAGTCGGCCTGCTTCGCGGCGGTGCTGCGGATTATATCACAAAGCCGTTTGAGATGCAGGAGCTTCTTGCGCGGATTGCGGTACAGCTCCGCGGGAGATGCAGCGACAGCGATGCGCTGACCTTTTCGGATCTGACGCTGCGGACGGATACGCTGACGGCCGTCATCGGGGATGCCGAAATCCGGCTGACCCGGACGGAGTGCGCGATTTTGAAGCTGCTGATGCAGAATCCGCAGGTGCCTGTCGGCAAAACAACGATTCTGGAGCGCATCAGCTATGATACGCCGGACTGCACAGAGCGCTCGCTGAAACAGCATATCAGCAATATCCGGCACAAGCTGCAATCGGTCAGCGGCCGGGATTATATCGAAGCAGTATACGGTATCGGCTTCCGTCTGCGATCTTGACGAAATATTGACCTTTTCTTGTCCGGTTTCTTGACCGTTCTCTGCTATACTGTTCTCAGAAACCAAAAAGGAGGTCTAAGCATGGAATACGTGCTGCAAACAAATGCGCTGACAAAATACTACAAGAATTTCAAAGCGCTTGACGGTCTGACAATGCATGTGCCGAAGGGTTCGATCTACGGCTTTGTCGGGCGGAACGGTGCCGGAAAGACCACGCTGATCCGGATGATCTGCGGCTTGCAGTTCCCCACAAAGGGGGATCTGGAGCTCTACGGCGTCAAACATACGGACAGCGCTGTTTCGGCGTCGAGAAGAAGAATCGGTGCGGTTGTGGAAACGCCTGCGCTGTATCTGGATATGACCGCGGAGGAAAACCTGAAACAGCAGTACCGCGTGCTCGGCAAACCGGGCTATGAGGATATCCCCGCGCTGCTCAAGCTGGTCGGGCTGTCCGATACCGGAAAGAAAACCGCAAGACAGTTTTCGCTCGGTATGCGGCAGCGGCTCGGGATTGCGGTCGCGCTTTGCGGTGATCCGGATTTTCTGGTGCTGGATGAGCCGATCAACGGTCTGGATCCGGAGGGCATCATCGAAATCCGTGAGCTGATCCTGAAGCTGAACCGCGAGCGGAAAATCACAGTGCTGATTTCGTCGCATATCCTGGATGAGCTTGCAAAGCTGGCGACGCATTACGGATTTATCGACAGCGGCCGGATCGTAAGGGAAATGAGTGCAGAGGAGCTGGAGGCGGCCTGCCGCAAATGTATGCGTCTGAAAGTGACAGATACCGGTGTGCTGGCACCTGTCCTTGACGAAATGGGACTGTCGTATCAGATTGCTGATGAACAGTATGCGGATATTTACGGGCAGCCGAGCATCACAAAGCTTGCACTTGCGCTTGTTGAGAAGAAATGCGAGATCCTCTCTGCTGTGGAGCATGATGAGAGCCTTGAGAGTTTCTATATCTCGCTGATCGGAGGTGCAAATCATGAGTAAGCTGTTTTGTGCCTATTTCAGCAGGCTTTCCAAATGGATGATCTTTCGTTTTATGCTGGTTCTGATGCTGGCGGGCAGCATCATCGGCGGCGCTGCACTGAAATCACTGACAGGTGCATGGAACACTCCATATATGCTTGCGTATATTGCTTTTCCGCATTATGTCGGCATTGTCATCGGGCTGTTCAATTATCCGTTGTTTACAAACGGTACGATCCGCAATCAGCTGTCTGTCGGACATAAGCGCAGTCATGTTTACATTGCTGACTGGGCGGCTTCCAATGCTTTTTCACTTGCGCTGTATCTGGTATTCTCGTGTGCATTCCTGATTACCTTCTCGCAGTTTGCCGATACAACCGGTGTATCTGTGAAGGCTGCCTTGTCCGGTGTTGCGGTTTCGGCACTTCAGATCGTGTTCTATACGACTGTCTCGCAGCTGTTCTGTGTTGTGCTCAAGGGTGTCAAGAGCTTCCTGGCGATTTACCTCGGAAATCAGCTCATCATGCTTCTCGGCATTGCCGCATCCGAAATGATTTCTGAGTACGATCTCCCTGCGGAAATGATCAATCTGTTTCCGACTGCTGTCTGTATGCGTCAGAGCTGCTTTGCCGTCGATCCCGATCTGACGCTGGGGGTCACTGGGCTTGTCGTTGAAACTGTGATCGTTTTCCTGCTCGGCATGCTATATTTCCGCAAAACCGATCTCAATTAAACCGGAGGGGTTCCAATGTTGTATTGTCTGTGCGCGCTGCTGGCAGTGTTGCTGGCCGCGGCTGTTTATAAGATCATTTATCTCAAAAAATCTGCAAGGGAGATCACGGCTGCATTTGCGGACAGACTTCACACCGATACCAATACCCGGATTGATATTTCCACCCGCGATAAGGATATGTGTGCGCTTGCTGACAGCATAAACTGTCAGCTGCGCATTCTGCGGGAGGAGCACCTGCGGTTCTATCAGGGTGACCGCGAGCTGAAAAACGCGGTTACGAATATTTCCCATGATCTGCGCACGCCGCTGACTGCGATCTGCGGGTATCTGTATATGATTGAGAAAACCGATGACCGTGCTGCGGTTGACCGGTATCTGTCGTTCATTGCGGAGCGCACCGAAGCGATGAAGCAGCTCACGGAGGAGCTGTTCCGCTATTCCGTCATCCAGACGGAGGACACGGAAGCTGTGCTTGAGGACGTCAATGTCAATCAGGCACTCGAGGACAGCATCATGGGTTATTACGGTGCGTTCAGCGAAAAGGGGATTATCCCCGAAGTCGAGATCACTGCGCAGCGGATTGTCAGGCGGCTGAATCCTGCGTATCTGTCCCGTATCTTCTCCAATCTGCTGAACAATGCGCTGAAATACAGTGACGGCGATCTGCAAATCTGCCTGCGCGATTCCGGTGAACTGGTGTTTGCGAATACTGCCAAAGGGCTCTCTGCCGTTGCGGTGGAGCAGCTCTTTGACCGTTTCTATACGGTTGAGGCGGCGCACAAATCGACCGGCCTCGGTCTTTCGATTGCGCGGACGCTGGTGGAGCGTATGGGCGGCACCATTTCCGCTGCCTATGAGAATGAACGGCTGACAATCACGCTGAGGCTCTGATTTTTCCGGAATGACATCATAGAATAAACCGAAGGCACCGCTGAACGTGTGATTCAGCGGTGCCTGTTTCTTGCGATTCAGTTTTATGATCACGATTGATACTACATCAGCGGGGAGAATACCTTGAGAAAACCGCCGAGCATTTTATAAAACAGCGATTCGTTCAGAATGGTTTCCGGCGTGACTGTCCGGCATTCCTCGCGGGTCTGCTGAAAATCCCGCTCAATATCCGCGATGCACGGCGTCTTGTAGAGATACGCGGCGCACTCAAAATGATGATACAGACTGCGGTAATCAAAATTGATCGAGCCGACCACAGCTTTTTCGCCGTCGCTGACGACCGTCTTTGCGTGAACAAATCCCGGCGTATACTCGTACAGCCGGACGCCTGCTGCGATCAGCGTGCGGTAATGCGTTTTTGCGAGCGCGTAGGCCGATCGCTTGTCCGGGATGCCCGGCAGAATGATCTGCACGTCCACGCCGCGCTGTGCGGCATATTTCAGAGCGGTTTCCAGTTCCCCGTCCAGAATGAGGTACGGCGTCATGATATGCACGTATTTCCGTGCGCGGTACAGCATATTGATATACACATTTTCAGCGACCTTGTCATTGTCGAGCGGACAGTCCGCATAGGGGATGACCCATCCCTTCGATTGCTGCGGTTCTGTCGGTGCGCTGATGAACGGCTCCCAGGCAGCGGCCGGTTCGTTGATATTCCACATCTGGAGGAACATGAGCGTGAAGCTCGGAATTGCCTCGCCTTTCAGCATGATGCCCGCGTCCTTCCAGTGGCCGAAGCGCTCCTCACGGTTGATATATTCATCCGCGAGATTGATGCCGCCCGTGAATGCGGTTTTGCCGTCAATGACAACAATTTTGCGGTGATCACGGTAGTTGTAATGCGTGGAAAGGAACGGCTGTACCGGCGAAAAATCCTTGCAGCGCACGCCGAACTGCTCCATCCGCTTCGGATAGTCAAACGACAGCGAGGAGATTTCGCACATGCCGTCATACAGCACGCGGACGTCTACGCCCTGCCGCACCTTTTCCGAAAGCAGCGAAAGCACCTTGCCCCACATATAGCCCTCTGCGATGATGAAGAATTCCATGAAGATAAAAGATTCAGCCTTTTCCAGCTCTTCAAGCATCGCATCGAACATTTCTTCGCCGTCCCCGAAATAGGTTGCATCCGTATTGCGGTAAACCGGAAAGCATCCCGTGCGGTTCAGGTATTTGCAGAGATCATCCGTGCCGGATTCCGTCAGTTCGGGATCATTGATGACCTCCGGATCCTGTGGAAGCGCGTGCTTTGTTTCCAGAATCAGATCCGTGATTTCACGCCTGATGCGCCGGTGTCCGAAATTATTGTCTGTAAACCAGAGAAGAAGCGAGCCGGGCACAGGGAACATGGCAATCAGCCAGAGCCATGTCAGCTTGGCTGAGGAATCCATATCTTTGTTGATCAGGAAAAAGATCATGGAGAGTGTGAACAGTGTCTGAATGATCTTAAACCGCGGGATGAACTCCGCGAACAGACCGTAGATTGAAGCAATCAGCAGAATCTGTGAGATGATGAGTACCAGAATGACCGCAAGCCGGCTGAAAATCAGGCGAAGCAGTCTGCTTCTTGTTTTCGGCAGCAGCCGGATGATGCGGTCGGATTCAAACGGATCCATATGCCGTGCGCGCCTCCCTTCGCTCATGCATTCAATTTTATTATATTATAGCACATTGCTTACAGAATTGCAATGACTTCTGTACGAATCGGCGTGGAAAATCAGGGGCGTATTATAAAAAAGAATCACTGTGCAATGCATGAGTATGGGGCAGCGTCAACAAGTCCCTGCGGGGATGTATCTCCGGCTCTCTTTTCCGGGATTATTCCGCATCCGGATGTTCGCCCGACCAGCCGCGTTCCGGCAGGCAGGAGAGATACGACATGTCATCACCGGAAATTGTAAAGCCGAAAATGTCAAGATTTTCCAGCATTCTCTTTGTGGAAGAGGATTTCGGGATGACCGGAATGCCGCGCTGATTAAGGTACCGGAGCAGAAGCTGCGCATTGGAGCAGCCATATTTTGCGGCAATTTTAGTGATTTCCTGGTCTTGCAGCAGCTTTGCTCGCCCGAGCGGACTCCATGCCTGCGGCAGGATGCCCTGCTCTCTGAGATATGCAAGCGTATATTCCTGCATGTATCCTGCGTGCAGTTCCAGCTGATCGACCATCGGGCGGATTTCTGCAATTTCCAGCAGCGGGCGCAGATGATGCGGCAGGAAGTTTGATACACCGACGGCGCGCACCTTGCCCTGTTTATACAGCTCCTCCATCGCAATCCATGACTGCTGCACCTTGTCGAACCATTCCGGATCATCCGCTTCATTTTTCGGCCAGTGAATCAGGTACAGATCCAGATAATCGGTTTTCAGTCTGCGGCAGGATTCTGCAAAGGAAGCGAACGTATTTTCTCTGCCGAGATCCGTCGGCCAGACCTTGCTGCACAGGAAAATATCTGCACGCGGAATCCCGGACTGCGCAATCGCTTCCCCGATTTCCGCCTCATTGTTGTAGAATTTCGCCGTATCAATATAGCGGTATCCCGCAGCGAGCGCATCTGTAATCGTCTGCGTGCCGTGCTCCGTGGAGAGATACGAGCCGAAGCCGACTGCGGGAACCGTCACGCCGTTTGGCAGGACGAATTCTCTTTTGGATTCTGTATAACCCGCTGCGTCAAGAATGCGATCCAGCAGGCGCATGTTTCTGACGGAAAAATCCTCGGTGATATGCGGCGTTTGACCGCTGTGGATGCAGGCGTTCATCTGCTCGATTTCCATGCAGTAATTGGAGCCTGCGGTAACGCATTCCGTCCGGGTAATCCGTTCGCCGTCTGCATTTTTCACGGTGATATCAAAGGAAAGCGTGCCTTCGCCGTTGTATTCTGCGGAAGAGCGGATATAGCCCTTTGTGCCGTGAATGAACAGCCGGTCATAGCGGTCGCAGGTATCCTTGCCGAGAATCATGCCCGCGTGGAAAGAAGCTCTTGCGCCGTCAGAAAATCCGATCAGCACCGAAGCCATATGATCGACGCCGGTGCTGTCCAGCTCGGCTTGCGCTTTGACGTATGATACCGGCGCGTCAATCAGGGAGAGAATCATAGAGGTGCAGTAGCATCCGACGTCGTAAATGCCGCCGCCGCCCAGTTCCTTGTGCAGACGGAAATCCTCAGTGTAATCCTGCGTCAGAAATGCGGTGTCGATGTAGTCGATTGTTCCGATTTCACCGTCAGCAATGACCTGCTTCAGCTTTGCGAGAAACGGGCTGTGCAGATATGCAAATGCCTCCATGAGGATGACGCCGTTTTCCTTTGCAGCCCGGAACATGCGCCGGAGCTCGGCTTCGTTCATGGCGGCCGGCTTTTCGCAGAGTACATGCTTTTTTGCATTCAGTGCTTTGATGACCCATTCACAGTGCAGATTATTGGGCAGCGGGATATAAACCGCTTCGACGTCCGGGTCGGAAAGCAGTGCGTCATAGCCGTGATATGCTTTCTCAAAGCTGAACCGTTCCTTGAATGCTTTTGCTTTTTCCGGGTTTCTTCCGGCTATGGCATACAGCCTGCAATTCTTTGCCTGCTGCATGCCGGGAATCGTGCATCCGGCAGCAATGCCTGCCGTACCCAGCACGCCCCACCGCACCGGCTGATTCCCGTTCCGTTCTTCGATCATATTTACGCCTCCCGTGATTGAGATTTTGTTCTGTTTCGCGGATTCAGCAGATCCATACGCACAGAATCTGCGCTGATGACAGTGCGTTCCCGGCGGTTACGGCAGGAATTTGCCTGACGCAAGATACAGTGCATACCAGTCATGATGTGACAGCGTGACGTCACAGGCCGCGCAGATGTCCCGGATGTGTTCAGGATTCATCGTGCCGATGACGGCCTGCATGTGTGCAGGATGCCGCAGAATCCATGCAATCGCAACAGCAGCTTTGGATACGCCCTCACGGTCTGCGATTTCACCGAGGGCGCTGTTCAGTGCCGGGTAATCCGGGTTATCAATGAAGGTGCCGCCGAACATCCCGATTTGCAGCGGCGACCACGCCTGCACCGTCATATCGTGCAGGCGGCAGTAATCCAGTGCGCTGCCGTCACGGTTCAGCGAATAATCGGTGGTTTTGTTGTTCATATAGAGCGCCTGGTCAATCAGCTGCGACTGCTCCAGCGAGAGCTGCACCTGATTGATAATCAGTGGCTGCTTCACGTATTTTTTCAGCAGCTCGGTCTGCATCGGCATCAGATTGCTGACACCGAAAAAGCGTACCTTTCCGGCCTGCTCCAGCGAATTGAACGCCTCTGCGACCTCCGCCGGATCAAAGAGCAGGTCGGGGCGGTGCAGCAGCAGCGTATCGAGATAATCGACGCGCAGTCTGCGCAGGCTGTCATCGACGCTGGAGAGGATGGTTTCCTTTGTCCAGTCGAATTCCTGCCGCTCCGGGCAGATGCCGCATTTGCTCTGGATATATACTTCCTCACGTCTGAGGCCTGTCAGCGGGAATGCCTCGGAGAAGCGGGTTTCCGCGGCGCCGTTTTCGCCGTAGCAGGTTGCGTGATCAAAGAAATTGATGCCGCAGTCAAATGCCGTGCGGATGACCTCTGCCGCTTTCTCTTTTGAGAGTGCGGGCATCCGCATGCAGCCCTGAATGACCGCGGATACCTGCTGCGGTCCGTTTGCAATATTGATATATTTCATTTCTGCCTCCTCAGTAAATATCTGCGCAGATCTGCTCCGGCGTCAGATGATTCGCTTTCAGTACCTCGTCAACCGAATAGCGGTCCAGGAATTCCTTTTTGAGTCCGTAGCAATATACTTTCATATCCGTCGGCCCGTAATATCTTGCAATTTTCTCGCCGAAGCCTCCGTCCAGGATGCCGTCTTCCAGCGTGATGACAACGGAATGGTGATCAGAGAGCTCCCGGAAAAGCTGTTCATCCAGCCCGGTGATATAGCGCGGATTGATCAGTGTCGGGGCGGTTCCGGTTGTTTCGGCTATTTTCTTTGCAAGCGCTTCTCCCAGCTGATAAAAGTCACCGAGCGCGAGAACCGCGGTTCCGGAACCCTGCTGCGTGACCTGATAGCGGTTCAGTGCACTGTAATCGGTCTGAACCGGCCTGTCCGTATGGAACACGCCGTTGCAGGGCATCCGGATTGCGACGGGAAAGCTGTTCTGTTCGATGCTCCAATCGAGCATGGCGAAATATTCCTCGCAGTTTGTCGGCGCAAGATAAACCAGATTCGGGATATTGGACATCATCGCAATATCGAAAATGCCGAGGTGCGTAATGTCGTGCATTCCGTAGACGGATGCCGTGTTGACGAGCAATGTTGCCGGATTCCGGTTGATGCAGAGATCCTGTGAAAGCTGATCGTAGGTGCGCTGGAAAAAGCTCGAATGTGTCGCAAATACGGGCTTTCCGCCGCCTCGTGCAATGCCGGATGCCATTGCGACGGCGTGTTCCTCCGCAATGCCGGCATCGACGAACTGCTTTCCGGCTTCTTTGCGTTTTTCCGGCGTAAAGCCGATGCAGACCGGCACGGCCGCCGCCAGCGTGACGACCTTCGGATCCGCTTTCATCTTTTTCAGCAGAAAATCGCAGGTCAGGTCGCCGTAGCTTTCACCGCCGCCCAGCTGCAATGCATGACCGGTTTCCGGATCAAACGGCACATGCCAGTGCCAGTTTTCTCTGTCGGTTTCCGCAGGTGTATAGCCTTTTCCTTTCTGTGTGACGATATGCACCACAGTCGGGTGATCTGTATCCTTAACCGCTGAGAATGCCGCAATCAGCTGCGCAATATCATTGCCGTCCGCGACAAAGCGGTAATCCAGCCCCATTGCCCGGAACAGATTGCATGCACACGTCCCGTTGGATTTGCGCAGTGCATTCAGATTCTGATAGAGTCCGCCGTGGTTTTCCGCAATCGACATATCATTGTCATTGACGACGATGATGAAATTGCTGCCGAGCTCCGCGGCAAAATCAAGCCCTTCTAGTGCCTCTCCGCCGCTCAGGGAGCCGTCGCCGATGACCGCAATCACATTGCCGGATTCGCCCATAAGATCCCGGCTTTTTGCAAGACCGCAGGCCAGGCTGACCGACGTGGACGTATGCCCGACGTTAAAGAAATCGTGTTCGCTCTCTGCCGGATTCGTATAGCCGGAAACGTCGCCGAAGTGTTCCTCACTGAAAAATGCGCTGCTGCGTCCGGTCAGGATTTTATGTGTATAGCACTGATGCGATACATCAAATACGATTTTGTCCTTCGGTGAGTCGAACACAAAATGCAGTGCGATTGTCGCCTCCACAATGCCGTAGTTCGGGCCGAAATGGCCGCCGCGCTTTGACAGGCGGTTCATCAGTCCGCTTCGGATTTCTGCGGCAAGCGCGATCAGCTGCGTGATGTCGAGTTGTTTGATGTCAACGGGGGAATGGATTGTTTCAATCAGCATAGATTACTCCTGTTCTGCGCTGCACGGACAGCCGCAGGCGCCGTTGTTCCAGTCCAGAACGCCTGTTTCGACCGCCTTTTCGTACACGCTGATTTTATAGTTCATTTTTTTCAGTGCTTCCTTGCATTTCTGCTGCTCGGCCAGGAGGTGCGCCCTGGCCTGCTTCAGCAACTCGCAGCGCGCGGAGATTGTACTGCTGCCCTCCTTGTAGAGCCGGACATATTCGACAAGCAGATCAATCGGCATTCCGGCGCTGCGGAAGCAGGCTGCTGTTTCGACCCAGCCGATGTCCTCCTCGGTGTAGTCGCGGATGCCGCCTGCCGTCCGGTGAACCTCGGGAATCACGCCGACGCGTTCATAATAGCGGAGCGTATCCGGACTGATGCCGAATCTGCTGCATACTTCTTTGATTGTCATGCGGATCACCTCCAGTCAGTAAGATGTCTTTATTATACTACCTGGAGTTCACTCAAAGTCAAGAGGCTTCGCGGCTTTTCGGAGATGTACACAAAGAATGCATTTCGTTTTTGGGCAGGTTGACGGCTGTACTGTGTACACCTTCGCTGCATGCTGTCTGGCAATGCGAATAATATACAATTTTTATTGATAAAGTATTGAAAATTTCAAACAATTCTGTTATAATATAAATATCATCCAGGATTGTTTTCCGATTGCCGTCACGGTCGTCGTATGACAGAAAAAAGATACCGAAAAAAGGAAGTATGTGCAATAGGTGTACGTGCAGGATTGCTGCACGAAACGGAGGATTACCCGATGATGATTCATATTATGATTGTTGACGATGATGCTGCGAATCTTCGCATGGCCGGCCATATTCTCAAACGGAACGACATGCGCGTGACAGCGGTGGATTCCGGTGCGGCGATGCTTTCCGGCATACAGAAGGAGGATCTGCCGGATCTGATCCTGCTTGACATCAAAATGCCGGAAATGGACGGCTTTGAGGTGCTTGCGCATCTCCGGAATAAGGAAAAGGAACTGGGAATCGGAGAGATTCCGGTTATTTTCCTGACCTCCGACGAAGCGCCCGATACGGAGCGGATGGGCTTTGAAGCAGGTGTGTCGGATTATATCCGGAAGCCGTTTGATCCGGATATTCTGCTCCGGCGCGTCAGCAACATTGTATCAAAAGAGAAGCGGCTCAGTTCTTTGCGCTCAGAGGCGGATACCGATAAGCTGACCGGCTTTCTGAACAAGGCTGCTGCGACCAGAACAATGGCTTCCCTCTGTGCCTCGGATCTTGGATGCCTGATGGTGGTTGATCTGGATTCGTTCAAGCTGGTCAACGACCTGTTCGGACACAAAATGGGCGACAATATTCTGATTTGCTTTGCCGCAATCCTGCGCGGCGCGGCACCGGAGGGCAGCGTCATCGGCCGGATCGGCGGCGACGAGTTTACCGTCTTTTCCGGCGGAATACAGACGGAGGCTGAGGTTGCCGCATTCACGGCGTGCATCAATCAGGAGCTGCTTGCCAAGGCCAGGGAGCTGATGGGCGAGGATATGGGGATTCCGCTCGGTGCCTCCGTCGGTGCGGTGTTTGTGCCGCAGAACGGGGACGATTACGATGCGCTGTTCAAACTTGCGGATCAGGAGATGTATACCGTGAAGAAGAACGGCAAGCACGGGTATTCGCTCTTCCGTGCGGAGATTGCGCCGGAGGAGATGACACGGGCTTCTGTCCATGACATTCATAAGCTCTCGGAGATTCTCGGGGAGCGTTCCGTTCCGAACATGGCGCTCCACCTGGACAAGGATGCATTCTCCTATGTTTACCGCTACATCATGCGCTATATGATCCGCAATCAGCGCAGCCTGTACAAGGTTCTGATTACGCTGCTGCCGGAGGACGGCGCATCGGAGCGGGATTACAAGAGCAGCTGCGATGCATTCGGCAGCCATATCCGTGCATCGCTGCGCAAAACGGATATCCTGATGCGGAACCGGTTCAATCAGTTTTTTGTCCTTCTGACGGACATCCGGAAGCAGGATATTCAGATTGTGACCGGCAATATCATGAAAAGATGGCATCTCAACGGCGGCACAGGGCTTTCTGTTGCGTATGAAACGGAATTCGTCTGCACGGATCTCAGCCAGCCGAAGCGAAACGGTGAAATCCGGATTGTCGCCGCAGATGACGACGAGAATGTTCTGCGCCTGATCGGCAATACGCTCAGCAAGGCGGGGTACCGGGTTTCTGCGGTGAAGTCCGGGCGGGCGCTGCTGAAATATCTGACGGATCAGACGCCGGATCTCGTGCTGCTCGATGCACAGATGCCGGAGCCGGACGGATTTGAAACCCTGCGGCAGCTCCGGCAAATCAAGGGGGCGGAGGAGATTCCGGTCATGATGCTGACAGAGGACGATGCCCCGGAAACGGTGAAGCAGTGTCTTTCGCTCGGCGCCGGTGAGATCATGCGGAAGCCGGTTGTTCCGGAGCTTCTGGTTCACAGAATCCGTCTTATGCTTGAACATGCGGCGCGGCACGGGCTCGTGCATCCGGGAAACTGATCCGCGCCGGATCCTTTGAGGAAACGTAATATGAATAACTATGAAAAGAACAATCTGTTCCAGGCCTCCCAGCTGACCATTCTTCTGAGCCTTTCGGTCTTTTCTGTGATTCTGTCAGTGGAAGCGTTTCTGATGTCATGGGAGCTCTGGCCGCTGATCCCGATCATGATCGGCGTTTCGGTTTCATGGATGGTGCATATTCAGCAGCGGCTGACCGGCAATCAGCGGCTGTGGCTGTATACGACGTTCGTGATGTTTTCCTTTTTCTATTACGGGAGCCATCAGACAAGCGTATTTGATACCGTTGCGGTCATGGCAATGATCATGATTCTGTATACCATGGTCTGCATCAAACCGCTTATCACGTTTTTGCAGATGATCTATTATCTGACGCTCGGATACGGGCTGCTGATGCTGTGGCACAGCGGAGAACGGTTTGATACACTGCTCTGGTCGCGTGCGCTGATGAATGCAGTTGTCATCACCGCGGTCAGTATCATTTCAAGAACGATCATTGAAAAGTGGACGGAGGTTATGGCGCATTCGCACAGTGAGATTGAAAAGCTGACCGATGCGACGGACCGGCTGAACGATTTTCTGGCAAATGTTTCGCATGAAACGCGAACCCCGATCAATGCGATCATCGGTCTGTCGGGGATCTGCATTGACGAGGAGGAAAATGCAGAGCGCCGCGCGAATCTGATTTCCGTGCGGGAGGCCGGCAGGCGCGTTGCGGAGCAGATCAGCGATATTCTCGATTTCACGGAAATTGACCGGAAAAAGCTGACGAATCATTATGAGGATTATATGCTGTCCTCTGTGCTGAACGACCTGGTGGAGGAGATCCGTCCGTTCAAGCCGAAGGAACTGGAGCTGATCATTGACGTGGATCCCGCAATCCCGTCCGTCATGAATACCGACATCAGCAAGCTGCGGAAGATCCTGCGGCATCTGATTATGAACGGCCTGAAATATACGCATGAGGGCGGCGTGTATGTCCGTCTGTATACGATTCAGGAGAGCTACGGTGTCAATTTGCTGATCAAGGTAACAGATACCGGCATCGGCATGACGGAGGATGAACTGGAACGGATCTTTGAGCGGTATTTTCAGGCGGATTCCGGCCGCAGCAGACAGGGCGGCGGCCTCGGCCTCGGCATGACGATCGTGCAGGGCTTTACGGCATCGCTCGGCGGATTTATCCGTGTCAGCAGCAAGCCCGGGGAGGGTACCACGGTGACAGTAAGTCTGCCGCAGAAGGTCGTGGATCCGGTCAGCTGTATGTCGATTTCCAGGCCGGAAAAGCTCTGTCTGGGCGCATTCCTGCATCTGGACAAGTACGCGAATCCGAATGTGCGTGAATACTACAATATGATGATTCACAACATTGTCAAGGGCTTCGGCGTGCAGATGCACCGCGTCGATCATGTTGCGAACCTGAAAAAACTGCTTGCCTCCGTGCAGCTGACGCATCTGTTTATCGCGGAGGAGGAGTACGCGACTGCACCGGAGCTGATCGAGTCGATTGCGCAGAAAATCATCACGGTTGTGGTTGCAAACGACGGCTTCAGACTGCCGGAGGGCTCCAAAGCGCGGATCATGGCCAAGCCGTTTTACTGTTTTCCGGTGGCGGCGATTCTCAATGCGGAGCACAATCTGGACGCGCTGGATGAACGGATTTCGTTCCCGGGCATCCGTGCGCTGGTTGTCGATGACGAGCCGATGAACCTGACCGTCGCGCAGAATATCTTTAAGCGCTACGGGATGAAGGTGACGACGGCGAGCTCCGGTTCAGATGCGCTTGACCTTTGCCGGGAGCGCAGCTTTGATATCGTGTTTATGGATCACATGATGCCGGGAATGGACGGCGTTGAGGCACTCAAGCGCATCCGTTCCAATAAGAATTATGCGGAGATTCCGGTCGTTGCACTGACGGCGAATGCAGTCAGTACGGCGCGGGAAACCTTCCTTGCAGCAGGCTTTGACGGCTTTGTCAGCAAGCCGATTGAGCTGGTTGATCTGGAACGCGTGCTGCGGAAGGTGCTCCGGAAATCGCTGGTGACCTATCAGTCCGCAGAGCAGAGCAATCCGCAGCCGGAACAGCCGGCAGCAGCAGAGCAGTCTGTGCCGGAGCAGCCCCTGACTGTTATGCAGCAGCTGAAAGCCTGCGGTTTGAATACCGCAGACGGGCTGAAATACTGTGCAGGCGACGATGAATTCTATCTTTCCATGCTGCGGCAGTTTTCTGAGGAATATGCAGAGCGTGCGGACAGGATGCAGACGTTCCTTGCAGACGGTGATCTGAAAAATTATGAGATCCTTGTCCATGCACTGAAAAGCAATCTGAAAATGCTCGGCAGTGAGGCGCTCTCCGAACGGGCGAAGGAAATGGAGTTTGCGGCGAAGGACGGCAATGCCGCGCTGATTGCGGAAAAGCACGGCGTTCTGAATGACGACTGCCGGAGCCTTGCCGTTGAACTGCTGCGGATTCTCGGCGGAGAATCTCGGCCGGAATCGGATACAGATGAAATCATGGAGTTTCTCCCGGAGGATGATTCCGTAACGGAATTTGCGCCGGACGGAGAGGAGGGATGATATGCGTTTCGGAAAGATCAGGGATTTGTTTTTCAGCGATGTCTATCCGCAGCAGGACAGGTTTTATGTTCTGATTACTGCACTGACGGTTATGATGTGGGCGGTGAAGCTCACAGAAATCATCATCACCGCAGCGCCGTTCTATCACATTCTGTTCCTGTTTTTCAGCATGATTCTGATTGCAGCGGTTACGGTACATGCAATCAGAAGCGGGCGCGGGAGAATGGGCGCGGCGGTAGTCGTGTTCATTGTCTGTCTTGTGTATACACCCAATGTGTTTTTTCACGACGGCGGCATTTACGGTGAGGCGCCGATCTGGTTCCTGTTCAGTGCGTTCTTTATCAGCACCTGCCTGAACGGCAGGACGATGTTTATCTATCTGACGATTTTACTGGCAGAAGCAATCGGCTGCTGGTACTGCTCATGGCGGTTCCCGTCGCTGATTGTGCATGATTCGGAAATTTCAGCGCATTTGTTTTCGCTGATTGCACTGTACCTGACCGGCCTGACTGTCTGCATCACTATCTGTTACCGGAGTATGCTCTATCGGCAGGAGGTCACGCGGTCGCTTCAGCAGAAAAAGGAGATTGAGGCGCTGAACGAGTCGCAGAATCATTTCTTTTCCAGCATGAGCCACGAGATCCGCACACCAATCAACACAATCATCGCGCTGAATGAAATGATCCTGCGCGAGAATATCAACGACGAGGTCGCGGAGGACGCGGCGAATATTCAGTCCGCGAGTAAAATGCTGCTGCATCTCATCAACGATATTCTGGATATGTCCAAATTTGCTTCCGGAAAGATGAAGCTCACGCCGGTTGTGTACAATCCCGGTGATATGCTTTCGGAGATTGTCGGAATGCTCTGGATCCGTGCCAAGGAAAAGGGACTGGATTTTCAGGTGCATGTTTCGCCGGATATTCCGGTTGAGTTGCTGGGCGACGAGGTGCGTATCAAGCAGATTCTGATTAACGTGCTGAACAATGCAATCAAGTATACGCAGCAGGGGTCGGTATCCCTGACGATTGAGCCCGGAGAAACCGAGGACGGCATTCTGCATGTTGTGTATTCGGTCAGCGATACCGGCATCGGCATCAAAAAAGAGAATATCCCGCACCTGTTCTCCGCGTTCAAGCGCATGGACGAGGAAAAAAACCGCCATATTGAGGGCACCGGCCTCGGGCTGTCGATTGTCCGGCAGTTTGTCGATATGATGGGCGGAAAGATTACGGTCAACAGCATCTATACCAAGGGCTCGACGTTTATCATTGAGATTCCGCAGAAAATTGTAACAACACAGAAGATCGGTGAAATCCGCATCGACAGCGAATCCGCGCCCGGGAGCCGCAGAGAGCATATCGCCGGGTTTGAGGCACCGGAGGCCAAGGTGCTGGTCGTCGATGACAATGCGTCGAATCTGCTGGTCGTATCCAAGCTGCTGCGCGAAACAAAGGTGCAGGTAGAAACTGTTTCCTGCGGCGAGGAGGCGCTGAAAAGAACGCTGAATCAGCATTATCATGTGATTTTCATGGACCATCTGATGCCGGAGATGGACGGCATTGAGTGCCTGAAGGCAATCCGTTCCCAGATCGGCGGGCAGAGCAAGGACGCAAGGATTGTTGTGCTGACCGCGAACGCCGGGAGCGAAAATAAGATGCTGTATGAAAAGGCGGGCTTTGACGGCTATCTGACCAAGCCGATTACCGGCGATATTCTGGAAAAGGAGCTGTACCGGCTGCTGCCGCGCAATCTCACATTCACCACGGGAAGCGGCGAGGATATTCTGAAAGAAACCGTTTCCTGGATGAAGAAGGAGCAGCGCAAAAAGACCGTTGTGATCACGACGGAGAGTGTTGCGGATCTGCCGCAGGAGATCATTGCACGTTACGGCATCGCGGTGCTTCCGCATTTGGTCTGTACGGCGGAGGGCGATTTCCTGGATGGCGTCGAGATTGAAACAAAGGGTCTGCTGGATTATATGAACGACCGTGAGCGAAAGGTGCGCACGGGCATTCCGGATGTGCAGACGGTTGAGGCATTTTTCGCAAGACAGCTGACGACTGCCAACAACATTATCCATATTTCCGTATCCGGAGGGCTCACGAACAGCGGATGTCCGGTCGCGCAGGAGGCCGCAAGGGCGTTTAATAATGTCACTGTGATTGACTCCGGACACCTTTCCAGCGGGCAGGGGCTGATGGTCATTGAAGCCTGCCGCATGGCGGAGGAGGGGAAGAGCCCCGACGAAATCCGTGAACATCTGGAACGCATGAAGCCGCGGATCCATACCAGCTTTGTGGTGGACAGTCTTGATTTCCTTTCGCGTGCAGATCAGGTGAGCAGCCGTGTCGCGCGTGTGACAAAGGCGCTGATGGCCAAGCCGGTGCTCGTCCTGAAACGCGGAAAAATGGGCGTCGGAAAGGTGTTTTTCGGCACGCGGGAAAATGTATGGAAGCAATATATCCGGTCTGTGCTGCGGTCGCCCGCGTCGATTGATCACCGGATTTTGTTCGTGACATATGTCGGCATCACCAACAGGGATATGGAATGGATCCGGAATCAGGTGGAGAAGCGGACGAAATTTGAAAGCATCTATTTTCAGCAGGCATCGCCTGTCATTGCCGTGAACTGCGGCAGCGGAACATTCGGGCTGCTGGTACGGGATGCCGATCCGCAGACGGAAACATTCTCATGACACAAAGAGATGCCCCTGTCCTTTGCAGGACAGGGGCATTGGTATGCAGTGAAATCTTTTATACAGGCAGAGAAATATAAAAGATATTGAATCCGTTTTCACTTTCTGCCCAGATTTTTCCGTTGTGTTCCCGGACGATGCTTTCCGCGATGGAGAGTCCCAGCCCGTAGCTCTGACGGTCATTTCTTGCCTGATCCACACGGTAGAACCGTTTGAAGATGTTCTGGCATTCCTCCTTTGACAGCGGCGTTCCCCGTCCCTTGATCGTCAGATTTGCGCTGGAGGACTGGTGCTTCAGGCTGACCGTGACCGGATCGGCGGGGTCGCAGTATTTCAGCGCGTTATCGAGCAGGATGGTGATAACCTGACGCAGCTTATCCTTATCGCCCTGCACGGTGATGCCGGGGGCAATTTCCGTGATGAGCGCCATATCATTTTCATAGAACAGCGGTTCAAACGGGAGCACGCTGTTATTGAGCAGCTTGCTGAGATCCACAGCGGAATGCTGAATTGCGGTTCTCTGATTGTCCAGCCTTGCAAGCTCCAGGAGGCTTTCCACAAGGCCGCGCATCCGCTTGGAGGTGGAGAGAATATTCTGCGTGAACTGGGATCTGTCCTGTTCCGTGTAGCTCTGATCGGTGAGCATTTCCGCATTCGTCATGATGACTGTCAGCGGCGTTTTCAGCTCATGTGACGCATCCGCTATGAACTGCTTCTGCTCGTTCCAGGCATTTTCAACTGGCTTTGTCATCCACCAGGAGAGCAGCAGGCTGATGATGAACAGAAATGCATATGCAGGCGCGCCGATCAGAATGCAGTTGCGCATCAGGCCGCGGAGCATGGTTCTTTCCCGGGAGATATCTGCAAATACGATCCGGTTCTCATTCCGGTTATTTGACTTCATGTATCTGAGGTCATATCCGGCAATAACGCCGATCTGCTCCGTGCTTTCCTCTGCCACGCTGACAATTTCCGTCAGAATGACCTCTTCCGTCAGGCCGAGTGCTTCATAATCCGAGAGCGTGACTGTTCCGTCCTCGGCAATATCCGCAGTAAAAAACGGCAGACGCATTCCGCCGCGCGTTTCGTCGGGCATTCGCTCCGGCTTGTTTGTCTGTTTATTGTCAGGCTTATCTGAGGGCTTGCTGTCCGGCTTGTAATCCGGCCTGTGCATCATTGCATCATCGGGCGGACGGAATGCCATGCTGTGCATCGTCTGTATGCTTTCGCGTTCCAGATAATTCCCGGTGAGATGCATGACAAGCCCGAACACCGCAGCAAACAGCGCCGTGACAATCGTCATAATGACAAGGAAGAATTTGATTTTCAGCCGTTTCAGCATGATTTGTCACACTCCAGATGGTAGCCGAGCCGCCGCACGGCTTCAATGCGGATATCCGATCCGATGCTGCTTAATTTTTTCCGCAGGAACCCGACATAGACCTCAACATGGTTTTCCACCGCGTTGGAATCGTATCCCCAGACCTTGGTCAGCAGAGATTCCTTTGAAACATGATTGGTTCCGGATACCATCAGCATCCGCATGACCTCGAATTCCCGTGCCGAGAGCCGGACATTGTTTTCCCCGCAGATCAGCGAGGCCGATTCCAGATCCAGACGCGTATCGCCGAAGCAGAGCTCATTGACCTGTGAGCCCTGCCGCCGCAGCAGTGCATTGACACAGGCCAGCAGTTCCCTTGCATCAAACGGCTTTGTCAGATAGTAGTCTGCCCCGGCATTGAGTCCTTCAACCTTGTCCTCAATATCCGAACGCGCAGTCAGCATCAGAATCGGCGTGGTATTGCGCTTCTGCCGGATGTGATCCGCAACCTGATAGCCGTTCTGCTTCGGCAGCATAATATCCAGAATAATCAGATCGTAGATATTCAGCATGGCATACTGCTCTCCGCTCTCACCGTCGTAGACAGCCTCTGCCTCAAAGCCCTTGGATGTCAGCATGAGCTTCAGCGAATCCGCAAGCACTTTTTCATCTTCAACAATCAGAATTTTCATTGAAATCCCCCCATTGCTTCTATGTCATATTATAATACAGAATTCAGAAGATTGCAAGCTGTACATGCCTTTTCTGCAACTTTTTTGCGGTTTTGAGAATCCTTCTGCATATTATCATACATGATTTCGCTGAATACATGCTGAAAGCAGCGGCGGAAAGAAGAAAATAAATTTTCGGATGCACTTTACTTTCCCGGATTTATGTTGTATAATCAGGGTAAGCAGAACAATCTGCTGCTTTGAAAAAGGAAGGTGAATACCATGCAGCGAAGAACCCGAAGCATTCTCACAATGACAGCAGCCTTGTTTGCCGCATGCACGCAGGCAGCCTGCGCGCTGACAGCAGTGTGTGCAGCGGCAGATCCTGAAAAGAACATTCCGCTCCCAGACTGGATCCCGGATACCTACGGCAAAGCAAGTAACTTTCTCAATGTTTACGGCGGCACGCATATTGAGGACGGTCTGCTCTGCGTGGTGTTCTATGAATATCAGAACCGCAGCCCGGAGAGCACGCCTGTTCAGCACACGGTCACCGCTGCCGGCGATGCTGTGCAGGAGCTGTATCACGAAACATATTCGTATGCCAGTGAAACGGCATCCCCGTATTTGACCTGGGATATGGAAGTGTTTGTGTACCGGCCAGTCCGCGCAGGGGAGTTTGAGATCAGCCTTTCCTCGGTGATTCCGGAGGGCACATATATGCCGGATCAGGGAACATATATCCCTGAATACCGGTTTTCCGTGGACGATCAGCTTGTAATCACGGAAACCGACCCATACAGCTGGGTGCCGGACTGTGCGCAGGAATATGAGGATTTTTATCTGGAGAACGGCATGTATGCCGTGAACGGGAATCAGATCGCGTTCCTGCTGAATTATTCGGTTTCCTACCTGGAAGTCGGAACGGATCGTATCACGGAAACGGTTTCATCCGATGCGGTACAACGGATCGGATGGTGGAGCTGTGACGGGAAAGAAGCAGAGAGCGGCAGAAGCGGGCCGCTCCGGAAATCATATCAGGAAATCGCTGTCTATGAGGCGGTTGCTGACGGTGA
Source organism: Oscillospiraceae bacterium (assembly GCA_016281125.1). Classification (GTDB taxonomy): domain Bacteria; phylum Bacillota; class Clostridia; order Oscillospirales; family Ruminococcaceae; genus Firm-04. Next base: position 35,515 of record JAEEIA010000037.1, read on the forward strand.
GGCGGAGATTACATGGACGCTGAAGGACAAGGATGGGAACATCTTTATCACGCCGGTAGGGGGCGGATGGGGCGGAACAGGTTCCGTTAAAACATCGCAGCAGATCGGCGGGCAATTCCGGATTACGGACCATGCACAGACCGTGCTCGGCCCCGGCGATGCGCGGATTACCATTGCCGATGCTGCCGCGGGTGAGCCGGTGACGGTTGCGCCGGGTTCCGGCTTTTCGCTGTACCGGCGGTTGGAAAACTCCGATGCCAAGCCGTTGATTGCGCGCGTAACGTCCAATCCGTTTGCCGTCCGGAAGCTCGGTCAATATTTGGATGATGATGCACTGACGCCGGATGCTGCCGGGTTTGCGCTGGCGGTGCCTCCGGCATACAGGATTCCGACAGAGGCAGAGAAGCGCGGAACCGTCACGAAATATGACAACGGCTCCTATGATGTTGAATTCCGGCTGGTATGCGATTCCGCTGGCGATGTCAACCGTGACCGCATCCTGAACAAAGCGGATGTGACCGCGCTGATTCAATGGCTGACCGCGGAGCCGGAATTGCAGATTGCCATCTGGGATGCTGCTGACTGCAATCAGGACAGCATTCTCAGTGCGGCTGACCTGACGCTGATGAAACGAAAGCTGCTGAACGCCGGAGCATCCGCGGAGCCGGATATCATCACGGCTTCGACAAAGCTGCCTGTCATTGAAGATGAAACCGGCGATATCACAGACAGCATGAAAGCACAGCTGGAGGAAACTGTGCGCGCCATGTACCCGGGTTCGGATCTCAGTGATTTCAAGCTGGTGTATGCGCCGGATCATCCGCTGACGAAAAAGGCGGGCGGCCCCTGCTTCTATGTTTACTATCAGGATACGCTGGTTCACGGGCTCGGTGACATTGATCTGCGCAATAACGTCTATGCGGCGTTTGACCAAAACGGAAAGGTGACGCTGCAATTACTTGCTTCCCCGGAAGCATTTCTGTCCGTGGATCTTTCCGGGCAGGATGTTTCGGAGATCTGGATGAATGAAAGGAAAAAGGGACATTTCGTTGAGCGGATCGTTTATGCGAAGCGCGACGACAGGGAAAAGCCGCTCCGGGTTGCATACCGTGTGATCCGGTCAGATGTGCCGTGGGAGCAGATCTGCGACGAAATCGGTAATGTAATCGTTACAACGGATCTTCCGAAAACATAACGCGCAAAAATGAAAACGAAAAAGAACTGCATGACAATGAACCGCCGTCTGAAACACACAGACGGCGGTTTTGCATGTATTCTGTGCCGGGTTCATTTGCCCAGCAGCTGATCCCAGGTGATATCCTTTGCGGAAACATATTTCACAGTGTAGTATTTGAGGATCCACTGTGCGTCCTCCACGCTGACCTGACCGTCGCCGGTGATGTCAGCCGCTTTGATCTGGGTGTCCGTCAGCTGCATTCCGATGCCTGCAATCCGTTCGGTATAGGCTTTCAGTGCAATCTGCGCGTCATCCGGGCCGATTTCCCTGTTTCCGTTCACATCTCCGCGGATAATTGCGTCAGCAGCCGGAGCAGCTTCTTTCAGGTACTCCGTCACGCAGTAGCCCGTGACGCCTCTGTATTCGACCTTTGCCCAGCGGCCGTCCTCGGTGATGCTTTTGACGGTGACTTTGGTATCCTTCGGAATCGTCAGCAGAATCCCGCCGAAAATTGAGGCGGAATCCCGCATGTTCAGACTGCCGGAGTTCGTTGCAACGACATAGACCTGACCGGAATCGACCCATTTCACAGGGGCAGCGGTGTGCTCTCCGTAGTAAAAGCGCGCCTTTTCCCGCCGCATTTCAAATGTCCAGTTTGCGCAGCCCTCATAGCGGCGCGCAAACAGATCGGAGGCAGCCACAGCATCCTCTTCGGTATTGCCGATTGCTTTCAGATCGTCATACAGATGAAAGGAGAGCAGATAGCTGTTGTGCAGCAGATCATGCCGGATGAAATCCAGCTGACCGTTCAGCGTTCTCCATTCCGTTGTATAATTCTGGAGCTCCTGCATCCGGTATCCGGCCGCTGCGCCGCTGTTCCACTGGCAGATGCCGTAGCCCTGCGTTTCACCGACATCATTTTCATTGTGTGCCTCGGGGTCGAAGGTTCCGCCGGTTTCAACGTGTATATTGCCGATGATGCCGCAGGCGGCTGCGGTGGTTAATCCGAGTGTTTCAGTCAGATAGCGGTAGATGGTTTCCTCATTGGCTTTCGGGTTATTGACTGTTGAAGGTGTGGAATCCGGGGTTGTCACCGGGGCGGCAGGGGATTCCTGAACAAGCGTCAGCCATTCCATTGCGCAGTAACCGATGACGGATCCGTACTGCACCTTGCCCCAGCTGTCACAGGTTTGCAGCACCGTGATGACGGTTCCCTTCGGGATTGTTGTCATAATCAGTCCGGACAGACCGGGCTCTGCGCGCATATTCAGCGGATCGGTTTTGGTTGTCACCTGATAACGCCGCCCGTCATCCTTCCAGTTCTGTTCCGATGAATCTGATGCACTGCCGGATGCCGGAAGGAATCCGCTTTCCGCTGTCTGAACAGCATCGGCAGACAGTGCTGCTGCCGGGAGCGGACAGAGCGAAATCAGGGCGATGATGCCCGCTGCTGCAAAAGCGAGGCGTTCCGGTTTTCTTTTCATTTTTTCCTCCTGTTTCTTTCGTGTGCGCCGGCATGCATGGCAATCAGCCAGCATATCCTTTTTGTGTTATGCGTTCTATTATAGCACAGAAAACCGGAAAATGCAAGTTTGGGACAATAACGGACGAAAAAGCAATAATCTCTTACGTAAATATATCTTCCGCTGTCGGAAGTACGGAAATACCTGAAAATCGCTCCTTTGCAATATCTGATAAATTATTGGAAGAAATTTACAAAATATATTGACTTTATTGAATTGGTATGATAAAATGGAAGAGTGATACAGTAAAAATCCGATTTTTCAGACAGCAATGCGGTCTGATCAATATAAAACAATTTATCTAAAGGAGGATTTCGCAATGTTCAAAAGCACATCAGAGGTTATGGATTTCATCCGGAAGAACGGCATCAAAATGGTGGACTTCAAAATGGTGGATATCAACGGTGCATTCCGCCATGTGACGATTCCTGCATCGGGCTTTACAGAGAATCTGCTGAAAGACGGTGTCGGCTTTGATGCGTCGAATTACGGGTATGCCGTTGTGGAGAAGAGCGATATGGTCTTCATTCCGGACATTGAAACGGCGTTGATCGACCCGTTCTGTGAAATCCCGACACTGTCCATGTCCGGCAATGTGATGATCATTGATTATCCGAATAACCGGCCGCTTCCGGAGTATCCGAGAAATATTGTCCAGGCAGCGATTCAGTATATGAAGGATACGGGCGTTGCTGATACCATGCTGATTCTCCCCGAATTTGAGTTCTATCTTCTGGACGCTGCCGGCTGGAAGCTGGAAGGCAGACGTCAGGAAGCGCATGTGGATGCGGAACAGGCGCACTGGAACAGTGAAACACAGGGCGCAGGCAATATTGTTCCGCTGCAAAAGAATTATCATATTGCAAAACCGTATGATACCGCTTATGATCTCCGCAGCGAAATGGTGCTCCGGATTGAAGAAGCAGGCATTCCGATCAAATACCATCACCCCGAGGTCAGCGCAAGCGGACAGTTTGAGATTGAGCCGCTTCTCGGTGAATTGCTGAAAATGGCGGACGCGACTATCATGATTAAATATATTATCAAGAATGTCGCGCAGAAATACGGAAAGTGCGCGACCTTTATGCCGAAGCCGGTGTACGGCGAGGCCGGAAGCGGTATGCATGTGCATATGCTGCTGATGAAGGGCGACAAGCCGGTCTTTTCCGATGACAAGGGCTATTCGCATCTCAGCAAAACCGCACATTATTTCATGGGCGGCCTTTTGAAGCATATAGCGTCTCTTTGCGCGCTGACCAATCCCAGCACCAATTCATTCAAGCGTCTGGTTCCCGGATTTGAAGCACCGGTTACGGTTGGCTACGCCACATCCAACCGCAGTGCGGTCATCCGCATTCCTGCATATGCAAAAGCGCCGGATAAACGCCGCTTTGAACTGCGTAATCCCGATGCGACCTGCAACCCGTATCTGGCATATGCTGCGATTCTGATGGCCGGTCTGGACGGCGTGAAAAATAAGATTGATCCGCACAAGAACGGCTGGGGGCCGTTTGACGTGAATCTGTATCATCTGCCGGAAGAGGAAAAAGCCAAGCTGACGTCCCTGCCGACCAGCCTCGGCAGAGCGCTGGATGCGCTGGAGGCAGATCACGATTATCTGACCGCAGGCGGTGTATTCCCGGAGAATCTGGTTCTTGACTTTATCCGTGTGAAGCGCAACGAATGTTCGGATATTGCAAAGATTCCCACTGTGCCGGAATTTGAAAAATATTTTAATTGCTGATGAAAACGCAGGCAACGGTTTTCAAGGCGCCGGGATGAGAAACAGAACAGGCAGATACTTCCCGCTTGGGGGTATCTGCCTGTTTTTCAGATTGCCGTTCAGAGAGATTTCTAACAGATTCCACATTTCTCTGTATGCGATTCCGGCAGCGATTCTGGCGCTTACAATGACAGGCTGCGGCATGATTCAGGAAACCGGCATTGCAGACGCAGAGCATAAAGCGGCTGGCACCGAGGCGGCCGGACAGATTGCATCACCCGCGGCTGCGGAGGAAGATGGCACAGCAGACGCGCGGCAGAGAATTGTTCGATCCGTGTGAATACAGATGACACAGCTCCCACTGTGCTTTACAAAACAATATGTTAAATAAAGAATGCCTGCGAAAAAACTCCCGCAGGCAATCCGTTTTGAATTTTACCGGAACTCGTAGCTTTTGATTTTCCAGTTTGTGCCGTCGAACACAAAATGCGCGATGCCTTTACCGTCAAGCTGGTTGGAATCATTGGTCGTTGCCGTGAAGGACGTATCCGTCAGGTCGGTGATTGTGACGCCGTGCCCGGTTTCAAAGGTGTAGTAGCCGTGTGCTTTGGAAGTAATGACATAGGTCTGGCCGTCCGGTTCGCTGATCCGGAAGCTGTCATCCAGCACCGCCTTCCAGTGTGTATATTCGCTGCCGGATACGGTTTCCTCCAGCAGCCGCTCGAAAGCGATTTTTCCGAGGCTGTTGATCACAAAGCGCGAATCCGTGACCAAGGTATAGGTCTGATTGTCAACGGTCATGGTATGGTTCGCGTCCGTTTCCAGATCACCGCCGCCGCCGGACATGCTCTTCATCAGAAATGTCAGATTGTTCATCTTTTCGGCTGCAACATCCTCAAGGCTGACGCGGACAAATTCCATCTCACCGTCCTGACCGGAAGCAATTCTGCTGACCGGCAGCGTGCTGCACGGGAATCCGATCCACGCGGTGTTATCATCGTCGTAAACGGAATACCAGTAGCCGGCAGTACCGTCGGGATGCTCTTCCTTGTCGATGCGGAGCTTGCCGAAGCGCGTACCGCCTGCTGCATAGCGCAGAATGACAGAGCCGTCTGGTCTGACGGTCATGGTGTTGTTCCGTGTACCGAAGGTTCCCGGCATCGACCATTCTCCGACAAGATCGTCTGCTGAATACGGGCACTTCACGGCAGGGGCTGCGGTTGTCTGTGCCGCTGCGGTCTGTTCGGAAACGGTCAGCACCGCGGCGGTATCTGCTGTGCTTACAGTGCTTTCGGTGACGGCTGTCACGGCTGCTGTTTCCGCCGCTGATACCGCTTCTGTCGTGACGGCTGTGTTCGATACAGTCGTAACGACTGTTGCTGTCGGAATGTTCACATTGATCTGAACGGGATCCGAGCCGCAGCCTGTGAACAGAACGCCGATGATTGCGGCGGTGAGAATCATCATTTGCTTTTTCATGATTATATGCTCCTTTGTAATTCGTTCAACCTCTGTTGACAGCCTTATCTTAACACATTTTTTGCGGCTTGTGCGAAGAATTACAAATTTGTAATCCGGCAACAGCAAAAGACTGGCTCCAGGATGACAAAACTGTAAGATTCAGATAATGCGGTTGTCATGAAGCTGTGCTATAATAGGATCAAAAGAACGGGAGGTATCGTTATGGAACTGTTGAAAGTGGAAAATCTTTGCAAGGTTTACGGCAAAGGGGAAAATGAAGTCAGAGCGGTGGACGGCGTATCGTTCAGCGTCCCGAAAGGACAGATGGTTGCAATCGTCGGAGCGAGCGGCTCCGGCAAATCAACTTTGCTGCATATGATCGGTGCTGTGGATCGCCCGACTTCGGGGAAAATCTGGCTGGACGGACAGGATGTGTTCAAGCAGAATCAAAGGGAGCTTGCGATTTTCCGCAGACGGCAGGTCGGGCTGATTTATCAGTTCTATAATCTGATTCCGGTTCTGACAGCCGAAGAAAACATCACACTTCCGATTCTGATGGACGGCCGGAAGCCCGACAGGGAGTATCTCGAAAAAATCCTTGATATGCTCGGCCTGAAAGCGCGCAGGAACCATCTTCCCTCGCAGATGTCGGGCGGTCAGCAGCAGAGAGTATCTATCGGCAGAGCGATTTTCACCTCGCCGCAGGTGATTCTCGCGGACGAGCCGACCGGTAACCTCGACAGCAAAAACAGCGCCGAAATCATGGAACTGTTCCGCCGCTCGAACCGCGAGTTGAAACAGACTATTATCATCATCACACATGACGAAAACATTGCCGAGCAGTGCGACCGGATCATCGTGCTGAGCGACGGCAAGATTATTTCCGATGAAGCGAATTCTGCGCAGCCTGCCGAAGCTGAATATACGGAGGAGGCATGACAGCAATGAAATATGAGAATTTGCTTGCTTCCCGCTATATCAAAGCGCAAAAGCGGCAGTCGGTCTTTACCTGTTTCAGCATTATTGCGGCTGTGGCGGTTATGACAATGGTGTTTGTGCTGTACAGCGTTTGTATGGACTGTCTGCAAAGCACCTATTACTTCAAGGCGCCGTATCATCTCAAATTCAGTGAGCTGACTGAGGAACAGGGCGAAGCGATGGCAGATTTCGAGAACGTCCGCTCCGTGCAGCTTTTCCGCACAGAAGACGGCGTTTCGGCAGAAGTGTTATTCGGCACTGACATCGGCGACCGCGAAATCTGGCTGCAAAAAGCTGCACAGAAGATCGGCGCGGAGAAGCAATATTACGTCAGCAAGAATAACAATATGCACGGCGCATATGAATGGAACGACAATCTCATGAAGATGGACGGCGTCTATGACGGCGCACATCTTTTCAAGCTGCGCATATTCTGCCTCTTCTTCATTTTTGCAATCCTGATTGCGTTTGCGCTGCGCATGATTATAGACACGGCGTTTGAGGTGTCCTCAAAGGAGCGCGAACGGCATTACGGCGTGTTGCAGTCCATCGGCGCAACACCGGAACAGATCGTGCGCATCATCACTTACGAGGGACTGCGGCTCTGTGTCATCGCGGTTCCGTTCGGGCTGATTGCTGGCATCGGGTTTGCCTATCTGATGTATCATATTCTGATTGCGGCCGGTATTGCCGAGCTGTATCATGGCATGACAAATGCAAAGCTTTCTCTGCCGTTTTCGGTTGATCCGAAAATGCTGCTTGTTGCGGCGGCTGTCGGCATAGTCTGGGTATTTCTCTCGGCATACGGCGTCGGCATGCGCATTATCAAAAAGATGCCGATGGAAGCAATTACGGTCCGCGCAAATACTGTGGAAAACGTGAAAAAGCGTTCGCTTTCCGGTCTGTTGTTCGGTGTTTCCGGAAGCATTGCTTCCCGCAACGCACGCCGGGAGAAGAAACGCTTTGTCATCACAGTACTGACGCTGACCGTTTCGATCACGATGTTTGCGCTGTTTTCATCGCTTGCAAACACGGCCGAGCGCAGTTTTATCACCTATCATACAGACTATGTATACGAACAGAGTAAAGGCGCTGATTTTTCCGCAAACATCAGCAGCATTCAATCCGGTTCGACTTATATGGAAACGGCGGCAGAAATTGCGGACAGCGGCTTATTCAAAGACATTTCGATCATGACTTTTCAGAGGTTAAAAGATTACGGCGAAGTGGCATATATGTCCAGAGAAACCTATGCGCAGCAGTTCGGAACCGACCCGGCAGTCAGCTATGACGAGCTTGTCCGCACCGGCGGTTATGTGCTCAATACGGCATGCGGTTTCGCAGAAGTACTATCGGGCAGGATCGAACAGGATACGTTGCAGCTGGAAACGATCCGCTATACGCTTCCGGCGGATCTGGATTGTTCCGGAATGGACAGGCAGGAAATCCGGAAGAACCTTGACCTCACTCCGATGCCGCATTCGTTCAAAGTACTCGGACAGGATAACGTTACCCCAATATATGGTTTTGTATCTCTGATCGGCGCGATCGAAACCTACGATCAGGTTGCGGATGAATGGTTCGGCATAAGCGTTTACGGCGTGGATGCAGCATTCAGCTTCAACGGAAACGGCGATTATAATGCTGCTGATTATAAAAAGGCGTCTGACTGGTTCATGGAGCACTCCGACACCGTCACCCTTGAAATCGATTTTTACAACCTGAAATGGAGAACACAAAACATCATGGCATCCGTCCGCGCAGGCGTACTGATGCTGAATATGCTGCTTGCACTGGCGGCGCTTATCAACCTGCTGAACATCATCTCGACCGGCATTGCAAACCGCCGCAGTGAACTCGCATCGCTGCAATGCGTCGGCATGACCGAACGGCAGCTTGACCGCATGGCAGTAATCGAATGCCTGCAATTTACCGGTGCGGCGGCGATCATCTCGGCGGTAATATGCGCGCTGGTGATTTTCGGGAGCGAGGGAATCATGTCTGCGATCATCCGCGATTCGTTTGTGGACGAGAGCGAAGAAACAAAAAAAATGCTGATGAACATTGTCCAGATTGACCGGATCACGCCGTTTGTGCGCATCGTCCTTTCGGCGCTGGCAGCATTTGCAGCAGGCTGTGTGACATCGCTTGTCATGCTGCGGACGCAGAACAAAGAGAACCTTTCCGACCGGATTCGCGGTTCAGAAATGAATCTTGATACGAAGAAAACGCACATTCTCCGGAACAGTATCCTTGCAGTCGCGGGTGTATTTGTCCTTGTGATCGCGGGGCTGCGCATTTACAGCGCCGCCGCTTATCGCCGTGACCGGAACGAATACGCAAAGGCGGGCTATCTTAATCTCGTGGACGGCGCAGACAACAGGATCAATGTTTACAGCACCGGTGCGCAAAACGGCAGGCATACGATTGTCGGGCTTGCGGGCATGGGCGTGCATGACTATCCGATTGTCACAAAGGCACTCAATGAACGACTCGGAAAGGAAAACACGCTCGTTTATCCCGACCGCGCAGGCTATGGATTCAGCGATGATTCGCTCAAAAGTCAGACGCTTGAACAGGTTGTGGAGGATTACCGTGCGGGACTGAAAAATGCGGGCTTTGCAGCGCCGTATGTGCTGATGCCGCATTCCTACGGCGACTTTTATGCGCTTTGGTGGCAGATGAAATATCCGGATGAGGTCGAAGCGATCATCTTCATGGACGGCACATGGCTTGAGAAAAATGACCTCTGGCAGTCCTGGACGATTGAAGAAGCCCCCTCGGAATCCTATTTTTATGCAGATATGCGCAGATTCCGGCTGCGGACATGGCTCGGGCTCAACAGGCTGTTCCCGGAAGAAGAACCAACCGAAGACACATGGGGCAAAGCATTTCTTTCTGCGGAGCAGCTCAAGCTCTCAAATCTGACACAAAACCGTGAATGCAGTGCAGCGTTTGTTTCTGAACTGGTGAATGAACGGGAAGCAGCACACGAACTGCGGAACATTCTGCACCCGACCGATACCCCGAAGCTCTACTTCTCGACAATGGCTTCCTGCGAAGCGGATATCCGCGAAAATATGGAATTCCAGAAAGCAGATTATGAAGCCGTCGGACTGGAATACAAGCTGAATCCCGAAACGGCCGCAAAAGCTGAGTGGCAGCGCGATGCCCGGGAATATCTGGATATCTACGAAAATACGCTGACGCCGTTTCTGGAGCGCTGCGGGAATTACAGGCTTGTTCCCATCGGCGGCGACCACGGCCTTTTCCATGCACAGAAGCCGGATGAAGTGGCGGATACGATACTTGACTTCCTCGCCGAAACGACAGAATAACACAAAGCGGACGGTTTTGATGCCGTCCGCTTGCATTCATTATCAATTCGTGCTATAATAAAAGCATGGCAGGAGGTGAACACAATGCCGAAAATATTGCTGATTGAAGATGATGAACAGCTCGCACGGTTTCTGATGCGCTTTCTCAATTCCGAGGGCTACACAACAGATTATGCCAGCGGGCAGAAGGACGGGCTGCGCCTGTTTGAAGCAAATGCATATGACTGCGTGCTGCTTGATATTTCGCTGAAAGACGGCAGCGGGTATTCGGTTTGTGCGGCGATCAAGGCGCAGAACGATACGCCTGTCATTTTTATCACGGCATCGGCGGACGAGGCCTGCACGGTCGCGGGCTTTGAAATCGGTGCGGATGACTACATCGGCAAGCCGTTCGGCACAAGGGAGCTGCTTGCCCGTATGAAAAATGTCATGCGGCGGCATCAGAAATCTTCTCCGCTGCTGCATTGCGGCAATGTGACGATTGATCCGATCAAGGGCATTGTCCGGAAAAACGGCAGCGAGATTGCGATGTCCGCACTGGAATACCGCCTGCTGCTGGTGTTCTTCTCCAACAAAAACCAGATGCTTTCCCGCGACAGGCTTGCGGAGGAGCTTTGGTCGCTGACCAAGGAATTTATCTCGGACAATACCCTGAGCGTCTATATCCGCCGGCTGCGTGAAAAAATTGAGGATGATCCGCAGAATCCGACCGTGATTATCACGGTCAGAGGACTTGGCTATAAGGCGGTGGATGAATGAGAGCGAAAAAGCGTCGGCTCATTCACATTCTCCTGACCGCAGTTCTGGCCGTTCCCTGCCTGTTTTTCAGCATTCCCTGCGCGGTAACGGCAGCAGCAGTGTCGGCGGTGTTCTTTGTGTTTTACGAAATGCTGTTTTCTCAGCGGCGAAGCAAAGTCATGAAGCTGTGTGATGATATTGACCGGATTTTGCTGCGTGACGATCTGATTTCGTTTGATGAATACAAAGAGGGCGAGCTGAGCGTGCTTTCAGCTGAGATCCATAAAATGACCATTCGCCTGCGCGAGCAGAATGCGGAGCTGAAAAAAGAAAAGCAGTTTGCAAAAGAGGCTCTGGAGGATATTTCCCACCAGCTCCGGACACCGCTGACGTCTGTAATGATGATTCTCGGCCTGATGAACGGCTCCGGGCTGACCGAGAAAGAACGGACGGAGTATCACCGTGATCTGTATGAGCTGCTTGCCCGCATGAAATGGCTGATTGAAACCATGCTGAGCCTTTCGCGGATTGAAGCGGATGCGGTCAGATTTGCAAAGAATCCCGTTCATTGCCGTGAATTGATTGCACAGTCGGTTGAAACAGTATTGGTCACAGCCGAGCTGAAGGGTGTGGAAATCCGGACAGTCATAGACGGAGATCCTGAACTGACCGGAGATATTCATTATACGTCTGAGGCGATTGTGAATTTGCTGAAAAATGCGATTGAGCATACGCCGTCCGGCGGAGCGGTTACTGTTACGGCAAAGGGCGGCAGCCTTTCAACTGAGATTACGATTGCGGATAACGGAGAGGGAATCCCCGAAACGGAGCTGCCGCATATCTTTGAACGGTTTTATCGCTCCTCAGAATATACCAAAAAGGGGTTTGGCATCGGGCTGGCATTTGCTAAAAAGGTGATTACCGCGCAGGACGGCAGCCTGAAAGCCGTCAATGTCAAACCGCAGGGGGCGGCGTTCGTGATTCGGTTTTACAGAACGTCAGGATCGTGATTCGTGCAGATCCCGGAGAGTGTAAAAGCATACTGCATCTCCCGGATAAATCCTGTATTCCGCCTGGTTTCAAGCATTAACGCCTGTGAAGGATGCTGTCATCCGACACGGGCGTTTTTTTATTTTGTTTCTTTGCGCGTCCGGGCGATGTTCTCCGCGTCCTTCGGATTCTCAAAGCCCTTTCTCATCAATGAGATGCCTGATATGCGCATCCGTTTCAGCAGATTTGAGCTGTTCAACGGCATGACAGAGTTCATCTGACAATTCCGATAACGGACAGTTTTTCACGGTACACCATTCTGAAATCGTCCGGATCGCCTGTGTACGGCAGAAAACATCCGGCATTTTCATAGCAGCGATGACAAGATCGGTACTGCAAAGCGGATACGGATTGAGAAACTGGAGCAGGAAACTGAGTTTATGGTAATTCAGTTTATAATTGCTGCTTTCTTCGTTTTCCGGTTCATGGAGCATTTGCTGCAAGGGGAGCGCATGCCGGAACAGATCAATCACGCGTTCTCTGTATTGTTCATCTTTGATTAAGCAACCACAGTTTCCGAATCCCTTTTCAAAATCTGACTGCATATGTGCAAAAATCTTTTCCTGATAGGGGACGCCGGTTGCTTCTGCAAGATCGACAGCGTTTCCGTTCGTGAGCTCCCGGCTGATCAGTTCCCGGCATTTCAGACTGTTCAGGAGGGAAACAGACCTTCCGTAAAACTTCTGAAAACGCTTGTCACCGGAAAGCTGCCGGAGCAGCTCACAAATACACAGGGAGGCCGGTTGCGTTTCCGCATGGCGGAGAAAGTCACCGATCATCGTCTGTGATTCTACTTCCGGCAGCGCGCTGATTCCTCTGACAGGCCCTTCGTCAAACATCGCAAGCAGCACGCGGGCGATCTGATTTAACTGTGTATCGGTGACTTCCGTTTTCAGCAGCGCAGCAATATCTGTTTTCTGGTATACGTCAAGTGCGGAATACGCCTGCACGATATTGTTCTCAATGCCTTCGGCCAGCAGCCAGTCTTTGATCTCCTGCGTTTCAGGTTTCAGGCGCTCCACTGCATGAATTCTGCCCCAGCCGTGAACCTTTCGGGCAAGCGCAAAGATTTCATCATTCTCGTTTTGCCATCTCTGCATATTGAATACGGCAAAAATCGTAAATTCATCACTGAGCCCCAGCGTCCGGATCATGTCTTTTAAGGCGTCATCCGGCTCTGAAAAGATTTCAGTGAGGATAAAACCGAGCTTCACAAGATCAATCTCCGAACCGGAGATGCAGTCCATTGCCAGCTGATAAACTTTGGAAGCTGGCAAAATGTCAGTGTGATCGAAGATATAGTTCTGGATTGCGTCAATCCCGCGCAGGGGAACGACCTGTGCAAAAAAGTCCCGCATTCTTGCTTTGACTTTCTCAGGATCATCCAGCATGGAGAAAGCATCCGCAATGATTTGCAAGTGCTCCTCCGTGATCTTCGGCGCCCCCATATGATAGATGCCGACGCCGTCCAGTGCGCCGTCTGCCCATTTCACCTTCTTCGGATCGGAATCATCCTTCGGGAGAGAAAACGTATCCGGCAGTTCGCCGTTCCGGATGTTTTCCCGAATCACTTCTAATAACGGTTTATTCTGAATCATGTCGTTTTTACGCCTCCTCAGCAGCATCAATCTGATCACGGTATATCGTCAAATCAGCGCGCGGATTTCCTGATATATTTTATTATATCACGAATTGCTGCTGTTTTCAAGATACATTTGTGCTTTTCTGTATCAAGCGGGAAGGGAAAGGCAAATTTGCCGGTGGTGTCTGAAAGGATATAAATTCGCAATTTTGTACCAAAGTATTGCATTTTATTGTGGATTGTGTTATAATAAACATAATACTGTGTTTTGCACATCTTCGTGCATTTATTAAGGGAAAATTCAGGATAATGTGTGCAAATCTGGTCCTGCATACAAGGAGGAGGCTGCGGATGCTGAAACCGTTCAGAAATCTGTTTACATTCAAAACCGTGTATTCCGAGAACAAAACATATGTGAATTATACAATCGGCAGAAAGGAAGAAATCAACTATACGCAGGTGCAGATGCTGGAAAAGCCTTCGTTCCGTGAATACTTCGTGCCGTTTCAGTGTACAAAAACCGCTTCCGTCAACAAGATCTGCTTTGACATCAGCGGCCTGACGGCGCTTTCGGAGTATCTGAAAACCGATCTGACACAGGAGCAGTATTTTGAGATCATCTCCGGGATTCAGCGGATTGCGTCCTTCTGCAAGAAGTCCTATCTTTCCACGGATAATCTCGTTTGCTCGCTGAAATATATGTATTATCACAACGTAAAGAAAAAGGTACTGATGGCATATGTGCCCCTGAAAAATCCGCATTATTTCGGTGACGGACTCGGTGCCTGCCTGATCAGGATTCATAAGAAGGCAAGGAAAGTCATCATTACGGACGGGAACTACATGCAGAAGTATGAGGCGTTTTTGCAGCGCTATACGCCCGCAAGAGGGATCCGCCGCAAGAAATCTGGCGCGCTGACCTTTTCGCCGGATTCCCTTCTGCATTTCTTCAATGAGAATCGCATGAACGCCGGTGCGGATCCGGATTTTGCAATCGAAAAGATGCATCCGGAATCTGCCGGACAGCAGGCAGAGAATTTTGCAATTATCGGGCAGCTTTCCGAACCGGTATCTCCGGTTCACGCAGAAGCGCCTGCGCAGGCTGTCACCGAACCGGAGCCTGTCCCGAAAAAAAGCAACAGTGAAACCGTAATCCGGAAGCGCACGCGCGCCAGCCTGATCGACAGCCGCGGGATTATTTTTCATGTTTCCGAGCCGGTGTTCCGGATCGGCAGAAACGTGGAAAACGACCTTGTTGTGAATGAGGCAACGGTTTCCGGTTTTCATGCTGAGATTACCTGCGAGAACGATGAGTTCTTCATCCGGGATCTCTCTACGAACGGAACCTATCTGAATGACGATCCGCATGTGGTGACCCGGGCAAAGCTCAAGGACGGTGACCTGATCCTGTTTGATGAATTCCGCTATACATTCCGCATCGGGGAAAAGAAGGATGAGGCAAGTCATACGGAATCTGCGAACCGCACGGCGCCGACCTATACCGTTTCGCAGAAGCGGCGTTCCGAGCGCCCGCTTGCCTATCTGAAGCGTGTTTCCGACGGCAGTGAAATCAGCATTTTCCGGTTCCCGTTCCAGTGCGACGAGCTGCCCGGTCTGGTGCTATCCAGTGAGCGTTCATGGAACCGGCAGGAGATTTTTGCTGAAAACCAGTCCTGTGAATCGCTCTGTTTCCAGACTGTCAATATTGCGCCCGGTGCAAAGCAGTCAATTTTTTCCGGCTGTGTTCTGGTCGTGAACGGCGAGCGCTTCCGCTTCCAGATCGAAAACTGATTCGGGAGTGTGCGATGTTTCAATATACATATATTACAACAAAGGGGCTGCGGGCTTCCAATCAGGACGCCCTTCTGATTCAGACTGCACGGGTGCAGGGACGGGAGATTCTGTTCGCTGCTGTCTGCGACGGAATGGGCGGACTGTCCTGCGGAGAACATGCCAGCTCCTATGCAGTTTCCGAGGCAGCAGCCTGGTTTTCCGGGCAGTTTGCGCAGCTCGCGGAGGCAGATGCAGATGTTCTTGAAATCCGGAGCAGTCTGGATGATTTGCTGCACCGGATCAATGATGAGATTAACCTGGCCGGTGAGCGGCTCGGGGGCATGGGCACGACCTATACCTCCATGCTGCTGGATCCCGAGAAAAACTTTCTGCTTGCCGCGCATGTCGGCGATACACGGCTGTACCGGATCACGGACAGTGAAGCATCCGTTCTGACGACCGATCATTCTGTGATTGCAGAGGAGCTGCGCCGCGGCATTCTGACTGAGGAAGCTGCACGCACGGACAGCCGGCAGAACCAGATTACCAACTGCCTGGGGGCGGGCGAAACCGGCCGCGCTTATGATTACAGCATTCTGGAACCGGAGGACGGCTGTACCTATCTGCTGTGCACGGACGGGTTCCGCAAGCTGATTTCCGCTGATGAGATCCGGCAGGCACTCGCGCCCTCTGCCAATTCCCATGCCGATGCGCTGAAACGCAGCCTGACCCGTCTTACAGATCTGAATCTGAGCCGTCAGGAAAGCGACAATATTACGGCGGCAGCTGTCAAATACACAAAGGAGAACAGTGTCGGATGAGATTACTTGCAAATCGGTATGAGATCGAAAAAATTGCAGGAACCGGCGGCACCTCTGTGGTCTATAAGGCATACGATTTACAGGCGGAACGCGCCATGCGCGCGATCAAGGAGATCAGCAAAGCCAATCCGGATGTTTACGACATGGCAAAGCTCGAATCCCAGCTGATCCGTGAGCTTTATGAAAAAGATACATCCTACGGCTTTCTGCCGAATATCATTCACCGGTTTGAAATCGACGATATGTTCTATATCGTGCAGGATTTTCTGGACGGAGAAACGATGGACAAGATGCTCCAGGCCGGGCCGATGCCGTATGAGCTGTTCATCGAGAGTGCAAAGCAGATCTGCCAGTTCATGACCTTTTTTCACAGCACAGGCCGTGTCCACAGTGATATGAAGCCGGAAAATATCATGGTGATCCGGCCGGACACACGCTGGGACAGCAATAAGAAGCACACGGTCAAGCTGAAATTCATTGATTTCGGAACCGCTGTCCGGAATGAGGCAGGCACGACCCGCGGATATACGCCGGAATATGCTGCGCCGGAGCAGTACCGTGAGGAACGGCTCGATGAACGGACTGATATTTTCAATATCGGTGCGACCTTTTATCATATGATCACCGGCAGACAGCCTGCGCGTGTTGCAAATGAGCGCCGTGTGCTGGTTGCCGCGGAGCGGTTCCGGTTCGATAAAAATATCAATTCAGAAATCAAAAAAATCATTCTGAAATGTGTGCAGGACGATCCGGACGCACGCTATAAAAACTGCGAAGCGGTCTATAAAGACCTGATGCACATTGAAAAGCGGTTTCACTTCCGGCTGCTCACGACGCTTTACGGCGCTGCCCTGTTCTGTTTTGCCGGCGCAGGGGTCTGCGCGCTGATTTCCGGTTCGATGCAGAACAATGCGGACAGCAAGCTGTATGAGCAGTATTTCAATGCGGGA
This sequence comes from Oscillospiraceae bacterium, assembly GCA_016281125.1. Classification (GTDB taxonomy): domain Bacteria; phylum Bacillota; class Clostridia; order Oscillospirales; family Ruminococcaceae; genus Firm-04. Next base: position 52,629 of record JAEEIA010000037.1, read on the forward strand.
CAGTATGACGAAGCGCTCCGGATTGACCACACAAACCGTGACGGAATCTATACCAAGCTGATTAACCGTTTCACGGAGGACGAAAAGCTCGATACTGCGGAGGATAATTTCATCATCAACGAGATCAAGTGCCGCAGCGATCTTTCCCCGTCGGACAGTGACTACGGGCGGATTATGTATGAAATCGGCAATGCCTACTGGCTCTATTACGATCCGCATACCGAAGGCGCTGCGCTCAGCGAAAACGAACTGGAAAAAAACCGGATTACGGTATCCTATGAATGGTTTGAAAAGGCGGTCGGGAGCGAAACCTTTGCTGCTGACGAACCGGATGCATATGCACGCGCAAAGATTTTTTACAACATCGGCAAATTCTACATCGAGATTGACCGCAAGGAACGTGAGGGAACCGATGACCGGCAGTTCTATCAGAATATGTGGGACAGCATCAGGCAGATGTCCGCGTTTGCGAACGATTCCAATGAGGTCATCAGCGCAAGAGTCTGCCAGACGCTCTGCACGCTGATTTCGCGCTACTCCCCGAAATTCCGGCAGGTCGGAATCAGTCAGTCCGATCAGGAAGCAATCCTTTCGCTGATTGAAGACAGGCTGTATCAGTACGGTGAGATCAGCTATACCAATACATATTCCATCGGCATTGCCGAGCAGATTGACGTCGAAGCAGTCCGGCTGAAGCTCTCGATGGCATACGCAGATTAAGGGGGAACACGGATGAATCCGGAACAACTGCATAAAATTGCCGTGATTCTTCTGATCGCGGGGATTCTGATTCTGATTGCAGCGATCTTTTTTTCTGTCCGGTTTGACCTGATTTCTCTGCTCAGGACAGAGCTGAACAGAAAAAAGGATCCGAAGCAGACAGACGGACAGGATTATTTTGATTCTGTGAAAACAAAAGAGATCGAGAGCATTCCGGCTGATGCACTGGCGCCTGCGCCGGACAAAACGGTTCCGGCAAACAGGCAGCAGCCCGTTCCGGACGCGCAGCGTACACCGGCGACCGTTCTTGCACGCAGCAAAACGGCAGCGCCCGGCAGTCAGCCTGCCCGCACCGGAACAGTGCTTGCGGGTGCCGGAAAACGGCAGCAGGAGCGTACAGGTTCCGGCACACTGGTGGTATCTGCCAGGCGCAGACATCCCGAACCGGAGCCGCAGGAGCAGAAATTTGTCATCACAGATCAGATTCTTGTCATGGGCGGAGATCCCGCCGCAGTATCACGATGCAGAACCACAACACGGAAAGGATCACGGAATGAATAAACTCATCAAAGCAGCGGCAGCGGTGCTGATGCTTCTGACGGCTGTCACGCCGCTGCATGCCGCTGCCGAAACGCCCCCGCAGGATATGCACCTGACAGTCGAAACGAAGGAACTCAAAGCAGATGAAATCCGCGGGGACGGATATGTCGAACTGAAAGTCTTTGCGGAAAACCTTCCGGCATGCCGTTCCATGCAGATTTTGCTGGAAAAGGATTCCGGACTGACCTATTCCGGTCACTACGCGGTTCCATGTGCAGAGCTGTCCCGCGCAGGCGGGATGAGCTTTTCGCTTGGCTCCGGTAATTATCCGGATATCATAGGGTGCAACATTGCGGTCGTGGAGCCTGAGCCGCTCCTGCTCAGCGGCGAGATTATAACCCTGCATCTGTTTTTGCCGGATCATGTGCAGCCGGGAGATTTTTACCGCGTCCGCATCCTGCGTTCCCATGATGATTTATATCACGATGAAACCTTTGTTGAAACGGATGAAGCGCGGTACGGCGAATCCTATTTTACAGTTTTAGCAGCAGGCGGTATCCGGATCCAGTCGGATAAACCCGCACCGCCCGTACAGCAGGATACGCCGGAGCCGCAGCAGCAGGCTTCGCCGGAGCCGCAGCAAAACGAAGATCCGGAACCGGACGCGGTGGAAACGACGGGGCAGACTGAAACGACAGCTCCGGCAGATCATACAACGACCGCCGCAAGCGTTACGGAAACGCTGACAACGTCTGCGCCGGAACCGACAGAAGCGCCGGTCACGGAAACGACCGACGGTCTGACAACAGAAACACAGACATCTGAGCTGATGACAACCGGTGCCGAGGCTGCACCGGTCACAGAAACCAATCCGCAGGCGCCTGAAAAACACAGTGCATGGCCTCTGGTCCTGCTCGGAATCGCCGGAATTGGCGCCGGAGCAGGTGCCGCAGTTTGGAGTAGAAAACGGAAGATGCAACAGGAGAGGGAAGGATTATGAGCCGGAAAAGCAACTATTTGAGAAGAATGGCAGCCTTTGCCGCAGCGCTTTCATTTTTTGCGGCGGCGAATCTGACGCCGACGGGAGTTCTCGCAGCAGAAATCTCCGGGGCGGTATCCCAAAAGGCAGCCGTCAGCGCAAAGGCGGTTCCTGCTGCCTTTACGCCGCAGGATGATCAGAAAACCGCCGCCGTGACAGGCACGACAGCTGCACAGGCTGCCACAACTGCGCAGCAGACGACCACAACTGCACAGCGGACGACCACAACTGCACAGGTGACCACGACGACGGTTCAGACAACGACGACAGCCGCACCGACGGAGCAGTCCGTTAAATTGAAGTTTTCACTTTCCTTCGGGGATCTGGACGGGCTCATTCCAAACAAGAATAACCTGTGTCAGAATCTCGGCAATCAGCTGAAAAGCATTCTGGATACGAATAAGAAAGATAAGGTGTTCTACGATATCAACGTATCCTTTATCAGGGACAAGGGCGTCATTACGGACATTGTTCTGACGTATAAAACCTATGATACGGCAGCAGCGCAGGACATCATTGACAAAGCGGTTGCAGGCGGACTGACGCAGGTCGAGAGTGCAAAGTATTACGGTCAGTTTTCTGTGGATCAGAGTCACCAGAAAATCAGCTGTGAGAAAGTGTTCTGCCGCTGGGAAACCGACACCGATGCCCGCGTCGCGCTGGATCATACATGGGCAGCCGGGGAAACCGTGACGCAGAATGAAGGAAAAGAGCTGTATGTGAAGTACGGGCTCAAGTTTACGGAGAAGCAATTCAAGGCGGATACCGGATACTATCTGGAACTCGTGCAGGATGAGAATGCCGGTGAGAATCAAAAGTCTGCGTCCGGCATCACCGTGAGCGATACGGTCAGGCTGTCAAAGGACGGCATTTCCGTCGGCAGCGATCAGATCTATCAGGTGAAGGACTGCATAATCAAACTCACTGTGAATACGGATGACTCCGTGCAGAAAAACTATGCGCCGGAATCTTTCAAATGGTCTGAGCTGAGTGCGGATCAGCCTGAACTGAAATTCCAGGCCACCACGGATGACAACGCAGGTGTTGAGATCCGGGCAGAAAACAATAAAAAGAAGACCATTCAGGTGAACGGGAAGGATGAAAAAGCTGTCAAGCTGAAAGGTCTTTTGAATGAACTGGGCTATTACCTTGATACGCTCGGTAAGCAGAAAGAAACCGTCATCAAGCTCAACATGACGGCGATGCCGAAGCTGTTCAAGATCAATATGAAATTCAATGGCACCGAAGAATCTGATATAAAGAAAGTGCAGCTTAAGGACGGCAATATTCAGATTCCGCTGCTGATCAAGCGGGACGGCGTGGACTATTACCTCATGCAGTATACAGTAAAACGGCTGTATAATCAGACGGATGCTGCTGTGACTCTGGACTGGAAACAGGTCTGTGAGAAACTGAACGGCGGTTCTTCCTGTGAGGGTACCATCTATTGGGATTACCAGCATTGGCCGGCTTATCAGATTGACACGGTTTATGAGAAGGTCAGCAGTACAGCGGACTATACAGTAGTCAGTCAGCTGAAATCCCTGTTTTTCGGGGCTTCTCAGGTCAAACGAAACGACGATGTCCTGACATGGGATTTCAAAAAAGCGTTTTACTTCGACAGTGACCTGAGCAAAATGAGCGTCGTCATGGTCGGCAGCGACGGCCTGACCTATACCGGTACCTTTACAGAAATTGAGAATGAAGATCCGGATGAGGAAACACGCTACCGTTTGCTCATTCAGATTCCGAAGGAAAAGGCAGATACCCTGTACTATCTGCGTGTGCAGTCCCTGATGGATAATGAACTGAAGCAATCGCCGCGTGCATATGAAGGATTTCAACCGTTCTATATTTATGTGGATCATCAGGCGCCGGTTGTCAGCGATTTGAAAAACAGCTACAAATACGGCTGGTCAAATAAAAACAGCTTTGATTTTAGTTTCAGTATCAGCGACGATGAGAGCGCCGCTAAGCTGACAAGATCGGACGAGGAGCAAGAGGCGCTGGATCGGATCAATGATAACAAGGATCTGGCCTCTGTCAAAGAAATCCGTATCGGTGATCTGGTTTTTGCCAAGCCGGAGGACGGCTGGGGCAGCGGTGCTGTGAAAGGCTTGCCGAAAAAGATCTCTGTCACAGATGAGGAAACCGGGGAATCCGAATTGAAATCTGTGGATACAGCGTACAATATCACGCTGACTCCGGTTGTGGATGAGGAAGGCGTATGCACCGGAAAGTTCACAGGTACATTCAGCCTGACGGACGAGGAGGCAAAATATTTCAGCGCGGATCTGCCGCTCACAGCCGTGGATTACTGCGGACTGGAAAGCGGCGCATCGGCTTTGAAAATCCGGCTCGATACTGTTGCTCCGACGGTCGACAGCCTGACGGTTGATTCCCTGACCGACGGCAGGAACGGCGAACGTGTGCTGAGCGCGGCGGCCGGAAAGGATCTTGTGGTTCATGCGAATGTTTCGGACGGTTCAAAATCGTCCAACATTCGCAGCGTCAAGATCAAGTACGCCGATCTTGACGCGCAGCAAGCGAACAATGTCAATGCCCCGATATGGGAGAATCAGATGACATTTTCTTCGGATGATATCAGCCGAAGAGGCACCGTTGCTGTTACTGTTGAGGACTATGCCGGAAACCGCAGTACCTATTACTTCGGGCGGAAGGATGATGCGTATACTTCTGTGCCGGATGCAGCGAAGGCAGTTAAGGTCGTAACGGATTTCCAGGCGCCTTCTGATCCGAAATTCACTGCACTGCGCGAGCCGGATTACTTCGATCAGATGCCCGGCAAAAAGTGGTATCAGAACTATCTGAATATGCCGGTTTCTGCTGCGGACGAGGGACAGGTGCGCTCTGAAATCCGCACGCTGAATTACAGGATCAATGACAGCGAATGGTGTGCAGTCAATCTGTATCAGGCGATCGACACAGAACTGCTTTCTGCTGCCGATATTGCGGAGAAGCTCGCTGACGGCAAGTTTTATCTGACATTTGTGCCGGATACGAAGAATACCAGGGCATTCCAGGTGTATCTCTGCTGCCAGGGAATCAGCGGCATCAAGGTTCCGCTTTCCAAAGAGCTGTTCACGCTGCGGGATTCCGGCAGACTGACGGTCGAGATGTATACGCTGGATCATGCCGGAAACCAGAGCCGTACTGCTTCACAGACGGTCTATATCGACAATACGGATCCCTCTGCGGATACGCACTTTACCGCCGAAAAGGAGTACCATTCCAAAACGGTTGCACAAACCCTGTTCGGCGTGTTCTCGTCCGCACCGATTCATATTAAGGTGAAGATTTCCGATACCGATGACAATGCACCGTCCTCCGGTATTCAGAAAGCCGAACTAACCTTTGCAGGTTCGACCTATACCGGCGAGCTCAGCACAGATCCGCAGACGAATCAGACGGTTGCCGATTTTCTCATTCCGGAAAATCTGCCGGAGGAGAGCTGCGTATCCGGTACCGTGACGATTAAAGTCACGGACAAGGTCGGTCGTACCTATGAGAGCGAGAGCCTGCTCTCTGAAAAGGAAAGCACGCTGATCATGCTTGAGAACAGAAAGCCCGTTCTGTCGGATCCGGTCGTGGAAGGGCCGAACCGCTACGAGAACGAGGCAGGTGAGACATGGTTCAGCGGTGATGTGACGGTGACATATTCTGTTACGGATCCGGATTCCGGCATTGCACAGGTTGATTATGACCGTGTCCAGAAAAACAGTAACCGCACCGAAAAAGAAGGCGGAAAGTACGATGATCTGGAGAAGAAAACAACCTCTGCTTCGTATACGCTGCAAACTGCGGAAGGGGAGGACGGACAGGCGGATTTCAAGATCCGTGCGGCAGACAATGCTGGAAATCACACGGATCATGATGTGACAGTCTACAAGGACGTATCAAAGCCGTATGTATCTGCGTTCCGGTTCTCTGATGCCAGATCGTTTGAAACGGCTAATCCTGATAATATCGTCGAAAAGATTGCGGAAAGCTACGGACATTTCTCCCGGAAGGACACCGTGCTTCAGGTGACCGTGCGTGATGACCGCGGTGCAAGTGCCGGCATCCGGTCGGTTTCCTGCGCACTGTATCAGCCGGATCAGACACTGTTCAGCGAGCCTGTGACGCAATCCGCAGATCAGCTGACTGAAATGCCGGACGGCAGCCGTGTTGCCTATTTCCTGCTGCCGGAAGGCTTCAAGGGTGATATCTCTGCGTGGACGACCGACAATGTGGGGAACATTTCGGATATCAGTTCTCCTGACGGTTTTGCCGCAGAGGATGAAACGCGGCATCAGGCACACTCGCACCTGACCATTTCGCTGCCGCAGACGGAAAAGCGTGATGTCAGCGGTCTGCCGCTGTATAATCAGGATGTGACCGCGGAGCTGACTGTGGAAGACAGCTTTTCCGGTATCCGGCGTATTGAATGGACCACCTCAGATCTTGAGGACTGGCAGAGCGCCGAGATCGACCGGAACGGCAGCGTCAACCACGAAGGGTGGACGGTGAAGCAGAATGACCGTAACCTTGCGGTGCGTGTTTCGGCTGTCATTACCGTCAAAAAGGATGCAAATGCAGATTTCATCCGGCTGCAGATCGAAGATAACGCAGGCAATATCTCCGAGGAAGCTGTGAGTTTCAGCATTGACAAGCAGGCGCCGCATATCATGGTCGGCGGTCTTGCGTCCTCACAGCAGACTGCGTACTATAACCATGATATTACCGCGAATGTCGAAATCGCAGAGCGCAATTTCTCTGCGCCGACGGTCAACGGAGCGCCTGATCCCGGTTTTACGGCGGATCCCAATTCGCCCGAAAACACCGACCGGTATATCCATGCAAAGCAATTTGTCTACGACAAAGACGGTACCTACTCGCTGACGGTGGACAATACGGATCTTGCAGGCAATGAAACCGATATGCCGTTCCGTTCCGGGGAATTTGTCATTGACAAAACGCCGCCGAAGGCCGTGCTCTCCTTCAAGAGAAAGAACGGCGGGACTGTCGATCCGAAAAAGAATCCGTATATCAGCGATGTTGTCAGTGCAACATTTACCGTGACCGAGCTGAATTTCGATCCGGCGCGGGCGGTTATCACGATCAACGGGCAGAACTATGTTCCGGATGCAAAGGACTGGAAAACCGGTCAGGAAAACGTGCATATCCTGACAATCCCGGCAGATCAGTTCACCGAAAACCGCAGTTATACCGTTGCGGCATCTGTTACGGATAAGGCTGGCAACACATCGGGCACTGCCGCAGCAGATTTTGTTGTAGATACGGTGGATCCGACCGTTGAAATCTCCGGTTTTTCCGCTGCCAACAAAGACCGTGTTGCACCGGTCATCAAATCCTCCGATGAAAACTATGCCGACTGGGAGCTGAAGCTGATCAGAAACGGCGAGGAATGCGCAATCAAAACCAATCCGGACAACAGCAGCTTTACATTTGCCGTTCCGGGCTCGGGCAAGTCTGTCACGGGAAGCTGGGAATCGCTGGATTCCGGCAAAACGATCCGCTTCCTCTTTGACGATTTCCCGCATGAGGAAGCATTTGACGGCGCCTATCAGCTGACGCTTTCTGTCGTGGATCAGTCCGGCCGGAAATCCTCGGAAACGAAAGAATTTACCGTCAACCGGTTTGGCTCGGTATTCACGGTAACCGGATATGAGGAGATTCACAGAAAGCATATTCCGCAGCCGCGGGATATTGAGATTGTCGAGCGCAATGTCGATCTGCATGCAGAGGGCTCGGAGATCATCGTCGTTGCGGACAAGGGCGCTGCGACCGTGCAGCTGACGGAAAACGACTATGAGGTTTCGGCGGCCGTGCCGCTTGCTGACAAATCCGGCTACGAATATACCTATACGATCAAAGCGGAGAACTTCTCGCAGGATCTGGACTACAAAATCACGATCCGCACAACGGATGCGGCAGGCAATGCGAATGTCAGCACAAACCGCGGCGCAGAGCTTGATTTCACAGTGGATACGCATGTGCCGGAGTTTTCCTGCGACGATCTCTTTGACCGCGCAGAATACCGTGATTCCGCAAAGCAATTCCGGCTGAATGTCACAGAGCCGCTGCGCTCCATCCGTGTCACGACCAGCGACAACGAGGTGCTTCTGGATAAAGCGGATGACGGCGTGCTCGGACTTTCCGACACCAGCTTTGAGTTTGCGGTTCCGGCATCCAACTCGTCCCGCATGATCACGGTCGAGATGAAGGATCTCGCGGGCAATGTCATGAAGCGGGAATTTGAAAACCTGCTCGTGACGGAGAATATGGCGCTCTATATGCTCCACAAATCATGGGTGCGGAATATCGGCGCAGGCTGTCTTGCAGGCATCGCCGGTATCGGTACATTCCTTGGAATCCGCAGGGCAAAGAAGAAAAAGAATGAATATTAAGCAGTCATAGTTCGTGAAATGTGAAAAGGAGCGGAAACGGCGAAGCGTTTTTTGCTGTTTCCGCTCTTTTCGGAAATGAAACAATGCAGGAGGAACAGTATGCGGCAGGAAGAAATTGAACGCTTGTTGCAGGCAGAATCCGTTTCGGGTGATGAACTGGGCAGGGTGATCCTGGAGAATGACGTCAACCGATACAGAAGGCAGCTCGGCCTTGACGATGAAACAGACAGTGTCACTGTCGGGCAGGCGGTTCTGGATGAACTCATGGAGAAAATCAGTACCGTAGAGGACGCGGAAACGCTGGAAAGCTATCTTGCGCTCCAGAATTATATTCGCTATGCACAGGCCATCTCCTATGCATATAATCAGCAGGCGCAGAACGGTTTTTGCAGACTGCTGATGTATATGACGCAGGCGCAGCAGGTTGAGCATGCCCGCTTTACGCTGGAAATGCTGCCGATGATCATGACGGACAGGCAGTTCCGTGAGATGCCGCCCCCCGGTATCATTGCCAGACGGCGCGGCGTTGCAATCGTGGCGGACAGCTTTCCGTGCCGCCCGAAATGTCTGGATGCCAATGACTATTTTGTAGAGCCGGATCTGGACTGCTTCCAGGAAATGATGAGTCTGGAGCATGCTGCGGAAATGGCAGATAAGCTGGAGTATTTCCGGAATGATCTGCTGCTGGACGGACTCAGGCGCCAGTCTGCATACAATAAGCTGTTTGAACTGCTTGCAGAACGGCTGGAAATGGACGCATTTACGGTGTTCTGCACGGATGTAACCGGCATTACGGTACAGGTTGACGAGTTCAATGCACAGCGGAACGATCTGCTGGCAGAGCTGACAGGGGAGGGGGATGTCCTTCAAAAGAAGCAGGAGATCCTCGAAAGCGTGTTCCGCCCGATTGACCTGCACCAGACGGTGTTTTCGGAAGATGCCGTGAACAGACTGCGGGAACGTCTGACGGATCTCAGCATCTTCCGGCATCCGGCAGCGGATCCGGCGATGCTGCTGCTCAGCGAAGGGTGAACAGATGGAGTACAAAAAAGGAATTGACGGCAATTCTGCTGCCGTCGGTCAGGTACTTGCGCCGGATTTGCAGGTGCATACTGTTTCCGGAAATCTGTTCCGCGTGATGCGGCAGTCCTCTGCCATGAATAAGCTGGCCACGCTGAAAACGACCAGGCTGCCGTCAGCGCCGGACGATGACGATACATTCTGTATCGAAAAGGACAACCTGCGGATTCTGTTCAAGAATTTCTCGACGCTGGGCGGATTGAAAACGACGACGCACCGTCTTGCGGATGCGCTGATGATTAAATTCACAGAGAGCGGCTCCAGGGAACGCACGGTCATGCTCTCCGTTGAGGAATACATGCGCCTCTGTGAGCTGAAAAACAGCGCCGAGGTCAAAAAGCAGATCGGCTCGGATCTGAAAACGCTGCTGAATATGCATCTGGATTTTCAGAAATCCTCAAACCGGGAGCAGAGTATGCAGAACATCCGGCTCTGCACGGAAACCAGAATCCGGAACAATTATATTTTCTTTACGTTCAGCGAAGAATTCTATTCGATCATGAAAACAATGCCGGTCATGCCGTATCCGGAGAAGCTGTTCCGGATCAACCTGAAACGCAATCCGAACAGCTATTATTTTCTGAAAAAGCTCTCCGAGCACAAGAAAATGAATTATTTCAAAAAAAATGCCGATACGATCAGTGTCCGGACGCTGATCGGCAGCACGCCGGAGCTGCCGACCTATGAAGAGGTCATGGAAACGGACCGTGCCCTGACAAGGCGCATCATCGAGCCGTTTGAACGCGATATGAACGAGCTTGCCGATGTGCTGGACTGGGAATACTGCCATGCCAGCGGCACGCCGCTCACGGATGCCGACCTTGCAAATTTCAATTACCATGTGTTCAGCGGACTGCTTGTGCGAATCCGCTGGCGCGACTATCCTGAACTGAAAAAGAAGAAAAGGAAGCAGAGCAAATGAATAAAATCATTGTTCAGGTTTATCTGCCTGTGAACGGAATCACGTATGAAATCCGCTTGCCGGACAATATGTATGTCCGGGATGTGACGGATGTGCTGTCAGAGCTGTTTTCAGAGATTGCAAAGGGCTTTTACAGCAGCTGCGAAAACAATGTGCTGTGTTTCCGGGAACAGGGCGAAAGTCTGCCGCAGGACCGTACTCTGCGGGAGCTCGGGATCTGCAACCGTTCCCGTCTGATGTTTATTTGATCTGAATGCAGAGGATAAAACCATGCTGTTAATTACATTTTTGCAGGACGCGTATGTCAATACGACCGTTCTGCCCGATAAAAAAACAGGCCACTATAAGATCCGGCACAGCATTCCGGATCTGACGGAGGATATCATCATCGACGGCATCAATCAGCGCTGGATCATCTCCAGCGGCGAGCAGTACCGGATTGCGGATGATGCCGGAAATCTGCTCCCGCGCGCCGAAATCGGGGATGAGGACGTTCTGACGCTGATGGTCGGCGGCATGAAGTGTACGCTGATCATTGAGCCGATCCGCGATGAGAAGAACCGCTTTATCAAGTTCTGTGCAGGAAAGCTTGCGGAACAGGATTATTCGATCCGCATCGGCAGCCAGCCGGACAATGACATCGTGCTGGACGATCTTTATATTTCCGGTGAGCATGCTGTCATTTCCCGGCAGAACGGCTGCTGGTATGTGGAAGATTGCAGAAGCCGCAACGGCACCTATATCAACAACCGGAAGATTGCCCCGCATACACGCACGCAGCTTTCCGTCGGCGACGTGGTGTTTCTGGTCGGCTATAAATTCGTGATCTGTGCGGACTTCATCGCCGCCAATATTCAGTTTGAGCGGGCTGTCCGTGCGGACTGGCTGATTCCGGTGCGCTTTCCGGAGTTTGTGCGCCCTGTCGAGAACAAAAACACAGAGCCGGTGCAGTATTTCTACCGGACAATCGACCTCGGAGAAACGAAGCCGGATCTGCACGAGATCGAGCTGCTGCCGCCGGAACACCGCATGAAGAAGGATGAACCGTCGATTCTGCTCTCCATGGGCTCTGCAATCAGCATGAGCACCGCAACGGTTCTGATTGCTGCATATTCGGCGGTCGCGGCATATTACCGGCACACGAATTTCTCCTATGTTGTCCCTTCGTTCATCATGGCGGGCAGCATGGTGCTCTCCTCGCTGGTCTGGCCGACCGTGATCAAAAAGCAGACGGCCAAGCGCAATGCTTCGGAAGAAGAAACACGCATCAAGGATTATCAGGAATATATCATGCATCTGCGGGATTCCGTCAGTGTCATGAAAGACCAGGAGAAGGAATACCTCTGCAAAAAAAATCTGGGGCTAGATGCCTGTATGGCCCGCGTGCTCTCGCGTGACCGGCTGCTCTGGAGCAAGAGCATCGGGGACGAGGATTTTCTGCGCGTGGTACTCGGTGTCGGCGATCTGGAATCCGCTGTACAGGTCAAATTCACGGAAAACAGTGATGCCTTTTTCAAGGACGATCTGCGCTACGACATGATGCAGTTTGTAAGCGAGGAGCGTATCATCGAGAATGTGCCGATCACCGTATCGCTGAACGGCGGCTGCATCTGCGGCATCAGCGGTTCAAAGGAACGCACATTTGAACTGCTGCGGAGCATGGTCGTACAGCTGACCGCGCTGTATTCCTATGACGAACTGAAGCTGATCTTTATTTATGATGCTTGCGATGCGGACGAGCTGTATTACGTCCGCTGGCTGCCGCATGTCTGGAATACGGACAACACCTTCCGGTATATCGCCTGCACAGAGGACGATATGAAGGAGCTGACGCATGAACTGGAAAAGGAGCTTGACAACCGGACCACGCACAAGGAAGACGATTTCCCGAAGATTCTCGTGATTGCGACCGACAAGAAAAAGCTCGAAAGCATTGATATTCTGCCAGTTATTCTGCGGCAGCGCGAAACGCTCGGCATCAGCCTGCTGACCGCGTTCGGTATGTACAATTACAGCAATTCCGATATGATTGTGGAGCTTTCGGACAGCGGCTGCAAGCTGTATGACCGTGTGAACAGCCGCGTGACCGACTTTGAATCCTACCATGTCACGCAGGATTTTGAGCCGTATCTGCATGCGATTTCCAATATTCGGCTGGATATCAGCACAGAAAAGAATCAGCTTCCGAAAATGCTGACATTCCTTGATATGTTCCACGTTTCCAATGTGCAGCATCTCAACAGCCCGATGCGGTGGCAGGAGAATAATCCGATCAAATCTCTGAAAACCGAGATCGGTATTGCACCGTCCGGCGATATTTTCTGCATCGACATGCATGAAAAGTACCACGGCCCGCACGGCCTGATTGCCGGTACGACCGGTTCCGGAAAGAGTGAGAGCATCATCACGATTATTCTGTCGCTTGCTGTCAATTACAGCCCGGAGGAAGTCGCATTTGTCATCGTGGACTACAAGGGCGGCGGCCTTGCCGACGCGTTCAATGACGTCCGCGAGGAGAACCTCAACGGACGCACAGTTGAGGTGCAGCACAAGCTGCCGCATATTGTCGGCACGGTTACCAATCTGGACGGCGCAACGATCGAGCGTGCCTGCATTTCCATCGAAACAGAGCTGAAAAGACGGCAGCGTCTGTTCAAAAAGGCGCGCAGGCTCTCCGATGAAGGTACCATGGATATCTATAAGTATCAGCAGCTCCGTCGGCAGGGCGCAGATCTGGAAAGCCTGCCGCATTTGTTTATCGTCTGTGATGAATTTGCAGAGCTGAAAGCCGACAGAACCGATTTTATGGATCTGCTGGTCAGTGCGGCGCGAATCGGACGAAGCCTCGGCATTCATTTGATTCTTGCAACGCAGAAGCCGGATTCCGTCGTCAGTCCGCAGATCTGGAGTAATTCGCGTTTCAAGATCTGTTTGAAGGTACAGGAAAAAGAGGACAGCCGCGCCGTGATTCACTGTCCGGATGCAGCGGAAATCTCCACGACGGGACGGTTCTATTTCCAGGTCGGCTACAACGAAGTGTTCAGTATGGCGCAGTCTGCATGGTGCGGCGCCGATTATATCGAATCGGACGGCTTTGTCCGCAACGACATCGGCACGGTTGAAGTCATCGGCAATACCGGCACTGCGGTCTACGAAAAGAGCCGGAAGCCCGTCATCCGTGCGGATGAGGGGCAGCATGTCGTATCGCAGCTGGTCGCGGTCAGAGAATATCTGATTGAATCCGCAAAGGATATGGAAATCCGGCCGCTCTGGCTGGAGCCGATCCCTGCAAAGCTCTCGCTGCGTGAGCTCTATGCTGAGGCTGCTGCTCAGCCCGTCAGCGGACTGGTGCCGCTGGAGCCGATTATCGGAAAGCGGGATGACCTCTATAACCGTATTCAGGAGATCATGAAGATCTCGTTCTCGGAAAACGGCAATCTGATTGCTTTCGGCGCAGCCGGGAGCGGTCTGGACATGTTCTTCATTTCCCTGATTTATTCGCTGATTTACGGCTACCGTGCCGAACAGGTCAATTTGTATATCATTGATTTCGATGCGGGCTTTTTGAAGGCGTTTCAGGATGCGCCGCATGTCGGCGACGTTGTGACAACCGAACAGGACAGTGATGCCGTCACAGTTATCGAAGCGCTCCGTCGTGAGATTGTGCGCCGCAGCAAACTGTTCTCTGCCTACCGCGGCGAATATACCGAATATTGCAGGCACAGCGGTGCAGAGCCGCTTCCGCGCATCGTACTCATGCTGAATAACTATACCGAGTTTGCCGAAAAATGCGGAGATGCCGTCGGGAATACGCTGATGTACATTGCACGCGAAGGCATCAAGCGCGGCGTGTATCTGGTGATCGGCACGGCTGCCATCAATATCAATTACCGCCTGCGGCAGTATATCCAGCAGACCTTCATGTTCCGGATGAACGATACCTCGGATTATGCCAGCATTCTGGGCAGAACCGGCGGGATTACGCCGTCGGAGTGTCCGGGCAGCGGTATCGTGAAAGAGGAAGATATCACATATAAGTTCCAGGTTGCAGATATATTTGACATTATCCCGCGCGACGAGGATGATGAGAACCCGGAGGAGCAGGATGCCGGAAAAGAGATCAAAATGCTGTGCAAGGCAGCGTGCGAACGCGGCGGCACTTTCCGGGCTGTGTCCTATCTTTCAGCCGAAGCAGATTCTGATCCGCAGGAACCGGCTGCACCGGCCGCGATGCCTCAGCCTGATCCTGCTGTTCCGGCGCCGCCCGATGCGCCGCTGAGTGCGGCAAATATCCCGCTCGGTACGGTAAACGGCAGGAATTACTGTTATGATTTCAGTGACAAGTATCTGAGCTTTGTTTCCGCGGCGACACCTGCGCCGCTGGCAGCATTTGCCCAGTATCTTGCAGACCGGCTCTCGGCTGACGAATCCGTACAGGTTGCTGTGCTGGATGTTTCCGGTGCGCTGAAGAAGGAAGACAGCCGGTATGCCTGTTACAGCACAGCGGAAGAGCTTGCGGAATGGAACCGCCTCTATAAAGCGGAAGCGGAACGGCGCTGTGGCCTGCTGAAAAAGAATCCGGACGGCACCTATTCGATGCAGTCGGATGAGCCGCCGGTTTATGTCATCATCCCGTTCTTCCAGAATACCTGCGCCGCTGACAGAACCAATGTCACGATTCTGAATCTCAAGAGCATTGTCACGCAGCTGCCGGAGATCCACTACCATTATATAATACTGGATACGCCGGAGATGATGAACGGCACGCGCGGCGCGTACTTCCACCTCATCAAGGATCTTGACGATATCACCGATCTGAGTCAGTTTGACGCTGAAAAGCACCGCGACTGGTTCGATGCATCAGGCATCTGGCTGGGGGAGGGGCTCGCAGATTCCGGATTCTTTGCGCTGAACGGTACGGCGCCGGTCATGTCAGAGCGTGACGGTGCGGTGATCCGGAACTGCAATGCGGAAACTGTTTTCCGCCGTTTCCGGGCATGAAACCGGCAAAAAATAAGGCTTAAAAACAGCAAACGGAATGGTTACTGACAGCAAAAACGGTGGCAAAAAACAGCAAAAAAATTTTTTGCGCATCAGAAACCGCGTATTTTCTTGCGCTTCAAAAATGGCATTTCTCTAAAATACCTAAAATATTAAGCGTACACTTTTTTGAAACTGCAAAAAACGCGATGTGGTATAATAAGATCATCAAAGCGAAGGTGCTTTGAAATAAAAATTTTTTAGGAGGAATCCAAATGCCTAACGTTATTGATTTCAGAGAAGGTACAGACGCTGTATTGACCACTGCAACACAGCTCGACGGTCTGGGGGATGAGTTTGCAAGACTTTACACTTCGCTCTACACCCTGATCGAATCCGATCTCGCAGCAAACTGGAAGGGCGAGGATGCAGATTCATTCCGCAATGTCGCAGAGAACCAGCGCCCGATTTTCGAGTCCATGCGCGAGGTCATCAGCGAGTATGCAACCTTCCTCCGCAACACGGCCAATGCACATGACGCACGTATGCAGGAAAGCCGCAGTGCTTCCAGCCAGGTTACGTTTTAAGATGAAACTTTAATGCAAAGGAGAGAATATCATGCCTAACAATCAGCAGCTTTTTGCGAATCCCGATATGATCCGTGCGCTTGCACAGCAGATCAGAACGCTTTCCGGTCAGATCAAGCAGAACATCAATGATGTTGCACTCAAGATCAAGAGCACCGAGAGCATTTACGTTGCAAACAGCGCAACCGAAATGCGCGACAAGTTCGAGGCACTGAAGCCGGAGCTTGAAAAGTACGAGGCGTATCTGCTGAAGGTCGCCAACTATCTGGAGCAGAACATCGCAGATCCGCTGGAGATCGTGGAGCGTGTTGCATCCCAGAACGTCGCAAGCATCCAGAAGCCGCAGTAATTGCATCTCATCCCTATACAGGATACAGCTTTGACCTGCATCGCTGCTGACTGCGGCGGTGCAGGTCAATCCGAAACACCCTCCTCCGTTTCCATGCGCGACGGGGCAGCACTGACAGCTTGTCACTGTGTTATGGATTATGCAATGCTGGAGCAGATTTCGTATCAATCAAAAAGAGAGGTTACGTGCAAATGAAGACACAATTATTTACGGTCGGTCTGTCTTTGATGACTTTGCTGTCTTTGACGGGATGCAATGCGGAGAGCTTTTTCAACGGAACTTCGTCTTCCTCCGCAAATTATTCCGACCAGGTCAAAGAGGCGGTTCCTATCAATGCCGTGGAAGAACACAGCATCAAAACGGATACACCTTACAAGACAATCGGTGACGAGGACGGCGTGCTGTTTGAAACAGCACTGAATGAGGGTGACATTGCAGGAAATGCAGAGGTCGGCCTTTATGACGATACCCATACAAAGGTATCGGATCTTTACGATGACGGTTCGCACGGCGACAGAGTCGCGGGCGACGGCATTTATGCCTGCCGGTATGTTCCGGATGTGTCGGAAGAAACACAAAAGCAGTATTCCATTAAGATCGGTGACTATGAAACTGAGCAGACTTCGGTTCGCTTTTTTGATCCGCTGACGGAAGAAGATTTTAAAACGGTTGATGCCGTGCAGTCACGCTGCGATGAAGTGACCGGACAGTTTAAGGATGCAGCGGGTAATATTCCCGAAGATAAGCGGGATGACGCGCTGGAGGAAGTCCGGAAACTGGTCGATCAGATGCAGCTGAACGGAGAGGTTGTTGAATATCGCGTCAATCAGCACCAGAATGTTGTTGCAAAGCTGAGCAGCGGTATTACATATTTTTACAGTGTGCCGGTTGAAGGCCTGGACAGCGGAAGCGCGGTCAATGATATTTCGATTGCCACGTATCAGCCTTTCAAAAGCACCTATACGCACCCGGATGTCGTCCCTTGCCTAGGCTACCCGGATGACGGTGCAAATTACCTTGCAAATGAGTTCAGCAATGTCACCTTTGATGTGAACTGGGATGACAGAACTGTTTCACCGGAGGTCGTGAAGAACTTCGGCCCGAATCAGGTGATTCTGTGGCACGGCCACGGCGAATTTGACAGACTGCTGCACTCGTTTATCAAAACATATTACAGCATTTCTCAGGTTGGAACGAATCAGGATTATGTTGAAGAAAGATTGCTCGCCGGCAGTGACGGCTGCGTCGGATTCACTTATAAATACGTGCAGGCATACTGCGGTGATATGACGAATACATTCCTGTATCTCGGAACCTGTCTGAGCGGCCATGACGGTTGGCTTGCTTCCACGTTCCTTGAAAAGAACTGTAATGCTGTCATCGTGAATGACCAATCCATCCTTACTATCTATAATCTTTCTATGATTCGCAGTACGGCAAAATATCTGGCAGAGGAAAAGACGTTTCTTTGGTTTTTCAAGACCGGTCACCGTACCCTCAGTGAAGCGCTTGCTGCGGCCAAAAAAGACCATGGCAGCAATGATAACTATGAGAATCCCTCAAAAGGCAAGTATAAAGCAACGCCGTATATTTACGGAAACAGCAGCTATATGATTGAAGAAGCTGTTGAAGATGAACTGGAATCCGGTTCGGAGAATCAGATTGAGGTGACCGGTTCCATCAGTCTGGATACGGTCTATGTGAAGGTCGGCGTCGGCGAAAGCGTCACGGTCAATATCTCCAGCCTGCCGTCTGGCTATACGGCATCCAACTTCACCTGGAGCATTGAGGACACCTCCATTGCGACCAACTCCGGCGGCACGATCACGGGTGTTGCTGCCGGCAGCACGATCCTGAAGGTGGAATCCACTGACCATCGGTTCAGCCAGTTCTGCGGCATTACCGTAAGCTGATCACTTGCGGAAAGATGTAATGCAGAAAACCGCTGTAATTTTCAAGAGATAAGAAAACAGAAGCGACTGTAAATTCCTTTACGGTCGCTTCTTTCTGTTGAAAAAATCCCCTCCGGCTCCGGAGGGGATTTCAGACTGTGCAAGGAATGGATTACCAAGCTGCCATCACGTAACGGCCATCGCGTCCCATAATACCGCCGGTCATGTTCGTATAGATCCCGTACAGGTCATCCCAGTCGATCTGCCAGTTGCCGCTGACATCTGCTGCTGCCATCAGGATATCTCTGTTGGTGCCGGAGATGATGCCGTTGCCGTAATTGCTGCCGATCCAGCCGCAATCGTCCACTTCAACTCTGCCGTCGCCGTTTGCGTCGCCTTCCTTGATCGGACGTGCAACGTAGAGGATATCGAAGATCTTACCATCTCTCACGCGCTTCAGCTGCGTATTGCCGACACGCTCATAGGTGACATTCCAGCAGATATGCTTGCTGCTGTCCAGCTCAGAGCAGTAGAGCGTGTTGTAGTAGCTCTCGACGAAAACTGCGTGATAGCCGCCGGTTGTGCCGCGAAGGAAAATCTGGTCGCCGCCCTCATAGCAGCCGTTGAAGTCAGCCTGCGGAATCTCCATCCATGCAGCCTTTTCAGCGTCAAAGCCGAAATGAGAGCAAGCGAGGTATCTCGGGAACGCCATCTGGTTGAAAATGTTCTGATTCTTGCTGTAAGAACTGGTGTGTGTAGTGGTGAAGCCCTTACCGACCATGGTACCTGTCTTGATAGACTGGCTCCAGTAAGTACCCTCTGCAAGGCCGTAGGACTGCCACATATGCAGGCTGCGGCCGAGATTCCTCTGACACCACTCCTGCGTGTTGAGAGAGTACGGATGATTGTAGTTGAATGCGGATGCGGTAAGAGCCTGTGCTCCGCAGACTGCGGTGATTGCTGCGCATGCAGCTGCTGCGATTCTGATCTTCATAGATTTCATAATGATCCACCTCATGTTTTATAATTTGTGCCGTTTTTTGGCACATGTCCGGATTATACCACAAGTTGAATCCGATGTCAATAATATTTTCCGTAATTTAATAATTATCCGATTTTATATTATGTTGCTGGTAATATTTTGCGCCTCAAATATATATGAATCCGTTTTCAGAATCCTATTTATTTTTGTTGAGCTGCAAATTTGCATGTTTTCAGCTGGTTTCCGGCTGTGCGGCGAATTTCTGATTCTGCATATGAATAAACAATAAAATCAAAGCAGAAATGCGCATTGTAATTAACAATAAATCAACATTTTTTAATCCGAAACGGGGCGGAACATGTGATATGTTGTATCCTTAAAAATCGTTTAATATTGCTTCTGCTTTGCTGTTCGTTTTTGAATAATAATTATATTGCCATACCGTTCTTTGGCAAAAACAGAAGCACGCTCTCAAAATGAATTGAGAGCGCGCTTGATTTCGGTACGGTAATTATACAGTCAGTTTGCGTTTCATAAGCGTCAGATCCGCTGCGTTCAGTCTGCCGTTTTTGTCCATATCTCCCTGCGGCCAGTTTGTGACAGGCCCGTTTGCCAGCAGATATTTTTGCAGCATGACAGCATCTGATTCGGTCACTTTCCCGTCGCTGTTGACATCACCCATCAGATACGCAGCCGGCAGCGGTTCCTGTTCCTTGATCATAATTTTGATATACGTCACATTGATTGCCTGACTGTCTGAGGTCAGCTTGATGCGTACATCGCTGTCCGTGACTGTAAAGGGCGCAGTCACCGTTTTTGAGGACGCCAGATTCAGCTTTTCAGCCAGTGCTGTCGATTTCCCACCGTTTACCAGTGAAACGGTCGGGCTGTTGGAACAGTTCCACGGATCTGCAAACCCGATTTCGATCTGATATTTGCCCTTCGGGAGCGTGAAGCCGTATTTCAGATTCCGGTCAATATCATGCTCGTACTGGTTTTTCGTGTAGCGGAAGGATGCGGTTTTCTCACGGCCGTCCTGCGTGGCGCGCTCGTCCGGCCAGGTGTTCGCGGTATAAATGCCGTTGCCTGTCCCGCTGCCGCCGTACTGATCGGTCGGATCGTCCACAATGCCCCATGTCATGCCGGTCACCTTGTCTGCGCCGTAGAGCTGTTCTGTCAGGCAGTTGTAGATGCCGAATTTGTCGCCGGAGCTGACGGTGGAGGTGCCGTGGTCGCCGCAATCGACGAAATACGCAACACTGCTGTCATATTCATAGAGCGGCTTGACTGCGGTCATATAAATGAAGTCGCAGACCTTTGCAGATTCATTTGTACTTGACGCAGAGAATAACGGGAGGGAAAAACCAATGTCGATTACATCGAACTGTTCGCCGTATGCCTCAACCGTTCTTACGTTTTCAGCAATCACGTCTTTCGGGATGATGTATTTCACATTGTAGGTATCCGAATCACCGGTGTAATGCAGATCGCCTTCAAACAGCACGCGGTCACCGGCAGTAATGCGGATCGGCTTGCCGTTGTCCGATTTGCGGAATGTGACCTGTAAGATTGTGAGCGCTGCATCGGGATCAACCGCCATTCTGTAATTAAAATGTCCGCCGTTTTTCGCATAGCGGTAGGTGCTGTCATTCGTTACGCTGACAGAATCTGATTCGTCCATTGCGTGCAGGTCATCATTTTCATACTGACCGTAGCCGGGCTGCACGGTATCGGTAACCGTCACCTTTGCGCGCGGGATTTCCTCCTCGACAGCGTCGTCCGCACTGTAAAAATACCAGTAGATTCCGTAGCGCTGCTGATACTGTAAATAATGCGGAGAGAATGTCAGGTTTGCATCCGTGCCCTTTAGCGTGAATTTCAGCGAATCTGCATTTTTCACAAGATAATCGTTGATATGGAACATGAAGGAATTGACGGTGCCGCTGCTCTTGTTCAGATTGATTTTCTGCGAGGGCGAAATCGGATCGGCAGGGATTGAAACCGCCATGCCTGTTGTGCCCTGCTTCATATCCGCTGTACCGAGCTCTGCGCTCAGGACACAGGGGCCGTACTTGAATCCGTAGACGTTGGCATTGTCCGGCAGTCCGTAAGCCTTTACTTCCATCGGAATGCTTACGCTGATCTTATCGCCGGTCTTAAAGCTGCCGGAAACAACCGCATAGCCCTGCACGGTTTTATAGTTGTATTTTGTTCCGTTGACCGTGATTTTTAGGTCGTCCGCACGCCAGTCCGGTTCCCGGAACCGGAATTCCAGCTCGCCGGAGCCTTTGACGGTGAAAACAGCGGTATCATCGGACGGAAAATCGCTCTGCTGTGTGATTGTGACATTCTGATCTTCCCAGTTCAGAACGGAGCTCTGGTAAATGTTGACATACAGCGTATTGCCCTTATGCATGTATACGGTGTCACCGAGCTTCGTGAAGTTTTCCATGCCGGTTGCCGTGCAGCACCAGAAATGCCGGAATTCGCTGCTGTAAACCTTGAAATAACCGGTTGCCATCGGCTGGAAATAGGTCGTCATTCCTGTTTCGGGATTCTGTGAGGAAAGAATGGAGTTGTAATAGGTGTTTTCATAGTAATTCATATACTTCGGATCACCGGTAACCGTAAACAGGGCGCGGGACAGCTTGAGCATATTATAGGAATTGCAGGTTTCGCAGTTGCAGTTTGTCCGTTCTTTGTCAAGGATATCGTCCTGGCCGAAATGTTCCCATTCGCTGTTGCCGCCGGTGATGTAGGTGTGGTGGCTTGTGACCATATCCCAGAAGGCTTCTGCATATTGCAGATAGCGTGAGGCGTCTATCGTTTCGCCGCCGAGGGTTTTGCCGTCCAGCACCATGTACCGTTTCAGAGCACCCATGAATTTCGGAATCGTCGTGTTTGCGTGCTCACCGTCCAGAATATTCTGCCCGCCTTCGAGCACCTTTTCATGCATACGCGTCTGGTCAAACATATGGGCGGCGGCAGCGTGTGTTTCCTTGCCGGTAATGGCATAGAGATCGTAAAGACAGTCGTTCATGCCGCCGTATTCAATGTTGAGGACGTGATTGTTCAGCGCCCAGTCCCAGCCGGAGCCGCGGTTGTATACCCAATCTCCGAGGCCGGATGCGACATCCTTTGCCGGTTCGTAGCCTGAATAATTGTAAATGTCAATCAGTCCGGCAATGAGCTTATGCATCGTGTACCACGGAACCCATGCTTCCGTCATAATATTGAGCTTTCCGACTTCCAGATTGTCAAACTGCTGCTCGACATTGTTCCGGTTCGGAATGGTCGCAGCCCAGAGGAAGCCCGGCTTGCCCTTGGAGTTCTGCTGGCAGATTTTCATGCCGTCAACCAGCGTTTTCATCATGTCCATCAGCTTTTTTTTCTGTGTATCGGTTGCAAGCGGATTGACATATGCCTGTGCAATCGCAGACATGTAATGCCCGACCGTATGTCCGCCGATCAGCGAATTTTCCCAGCCGTCGTATCGGGACGCGCCGTTTGTGGATAGCCCCGCATTGTCACGGAAACCGGCCAGCAGGCGCTCGCTGTCAAAGGACAGAAGATATGCGATCTCTTTTTCAAATGCATTGACAGAGTACGCATCGGTCATCGTGACATCGGACATCGGAAAGGTCTGGATGCCCGCATCCTCTGATGCGGATGCGGGGACTGCCGTCGGAAAGGATGCGCCTGTTGTCAGGATCATCGCGCCGGATAGCAGCACAGAAAGAAATTTTCCTCGTTGTTTCATGCTTGATACCCCCTGATTTCATATAAAATTCCTATTTCCCAGGCATTTCTGCACGGTTGTTTCTTTCTTCACGGTGCGCAGATCCGCCTGTATTTTCATTATACATAATCGCTAACCGATTGTCAAGAATTTATGCAAAAAACACGAAAAATTGAAACAAAATGTGAAATAAATCCTATTTTGGACATTGGCCTGTGAAGAACAATGCGCTTACCCATTGCGTTAAGACCGCCCAGGTCATCTGCGATCCTGACACATGGCAAATTGCAGTATGCTGCGCCCGGGAAAATGAATAAAGGAACCCGCCTGATTTTGTGTTCAGACGGGTTCCTTTATTGCATGTATAAACTGTTTTATGAGGGTATCTCCGTACCGCCCCATTCAACAAGCGCAAAGCCTCTCCGCTCAAAGGGCTCCAGCTGCTGCGGCTCAATCTCCACGGGTTCCTCAAGCGGAACATATGCCATGAAGATGCGGCATTCGCTGTCAGGTGCCGGTGTGACAGTCAGCTTTGCAGCATTCGTATAAACATCGCTCTGGAAGGCAATGAGATTATACGCATTGTGCTCCAGCTTCGGCAGCCAGTAAACGATAAACTCATTCATTTCCTCTTCGTTCAGTCCCATATACGTGAGCTTTTCTTTCAGGAAACGCTCGGTATCCCTGCCGGGAACACAGAAGCCCTTGGAATAGTCAAATCTGGTACGGCTGTTGACAGAATTCCAGAACAGATATCTGTGGTGAGTCCCGTCCGCTTTGTTCACAAGCGTGCCGTCCGGATATGCGGTCACATCCCAGCCGCCGTTGTATTTCGGATAGGTTGTGGAAAGCTCGGAACCGGTCAGTTCAAGCTCGACGTGAACATCTGTCTCCTGCTCTGGGTAAAGATAGATCACAGGTTTGCCCCATCCGCCCTGAAATGTGCCTGTCATTGTTTTGTTCCCGTCTATATATACTCTGACCCAGCCATATTGCCCGTCGTATTTCGTGAACATCCAGGTATCGTTATCTGTCTGATATCCGATTTCATAGATCCGGCTGCCGGCCGGAACGGTACCGACGGATTCATAGCTTTCATCGGGGCCGAGATACAGCTCCAGACTGTCTGCCTGTACCAAAAACTGATTGGGGAAAACCGGACGCACATCCGGTTCTACATAGTCAGAAACAATCCGCTGCAGCAAGGCCTGCTTCATCAGGCTGAGATCAGCAGCATTCAGCTTACTGTCATTGCGGAAGTCTGCCGCTTTCCAGTCCGCAAGCTCCATATTCGGAACATCTAAAAGCCATGCATGGAACAGAACAGCATCGGTCATATTGAACACGCCGTCACCGTTCACATCGCCGGAGGGTTTTGCTGCTGCTAATTCCGGCACAAGCCAGCCGCCGTCATCGGTGATCAGACAAAGCATGGCAATCGTGTTCCCGAAATAGGAATCAACGCCGATATCCAGAACCTCTTTGCGCACCGCATCATGCCATTTGGTATCTCCGGCAGCAGAAGCAGAGAGCATCAAAGGGGCGGTAAAGCAGAGATCGTCCCAGTCCGCGACCGCCCTGCCGTCCGGCGTATAACCCGCCATAATCTTTCCCGGCCTGCCGCCTGTTTCCTTTACGAAAAATGCGTTGACAGTTTCTGCATATTTTTTTGCGTCTGCGTTATTTGCGACGAGCGCATCCGTACTGATGCGCCACGGAACGCGGCAGGAATTGTATTCGTAGACACCGTCATTTTCGTTTTCCAGGAAATTCGCAGGCGCGGGAATCCACTCGCCGCTGCTGTCCTTGATGATGAAGTCCGGCAGCAGACCGGTCTGATATTTCTCCACAAAATGATTGATGATGCCGTAGGTGTTGTCATAAAGCTGCATCCAGCGTTCATCGCGGGTTACATTGTAAAACACCGGAAAATACTGCATGATGAAATCCGAAGCGCGTGTTGCAGTGTAGTATTTGTCA
The DNA here is from genome assembly GCA_016281125.1 of Oscillospiraceae bacterium. Taxonomy (GTDB): domain Bacteria; phylum Bacillota; class Clostridia; order Oscillospirales; family Ruminococcaceae; genus Firm-04. Next base: position 77,870 of record JAEEIA010000037.1, read on the forward strand.
TTTTTACCGACATCGTATGCCCAGTCACCGAGGCGCAGAATGTTGTCATCATGGCTCACATCATATTTCATAATGTCATTGATCACAAGCTCGGCCGCCTGCCGGTAATTGATTTCACCGCTGCTGCCCCAGATCGTATCCGCCAGCAGCAGTGCATAGGCAATGTCCAGATCGCCGTCTGTTGCGGAATCCGCACCGTTGGAATCGACGAGCGCCTTGCCGTCGTCACTCTGCTGCCACGCCATCAGATGCGGGCCGATGCTGCTCGGATGCGCCTGATAATAGCGGTACATGCCGTCGAAGATGTCCTTTGCCTCGCTGTCATAGTCTGACATCAGTGCTGCAATCAGCATGCCGTAGCCGTGCGCTTCGGATACTGTAACTTCTACGGTCGTGTGCGTCTGCGCATATTCTTTCTCTCCGTAGAACACATAATACTGCGTTTCATCTTTGACATACGGATTACGGCGCAGATAGGTTTCTTTCCAGTCGCTGTAATATTGCTTTGTGTCACTGCTCAGTGTCTGTGCGGATGCAGGGATCTGAAAGCTGAGCGTGTTCATCAGCAGCATACAGCTGAGTAATACGGTGAATTTCTTTTTCATTGCGTTTCCTCCCCTTTGACGCATAGCTTGATTTCCGATACAGTTTCTGTCTGCAAAACGATGGCTTCCTGATTGTGAAGATGGCACATGACCCTCAGCGATAAGTTTGGATTTGGGGCCTTTTCTTTATTATACTATAAAACCACTGTTTTGTCCACCCCATATTTACCATGAGATTCAGGGCGTGCGCCCCATCACTGAAAATGCAGTGCCCGGTTCCTTTGATCTAAAACTCTCCGGCAGGTTATCTGCCGCATAAAAGTTACCGCTCTCAGCTTGCTTTTTGCGTGATTATATACAATAACCGGGCAGTGCCCGGCTCCTTTATAAGGTCATGCGATGCAGCCTGTATATTTAACTTGCTGAAATCCATTGCAATTTGCCGGATAATATGCTATAATAAAATTGCCTGCGAAAATCTTTCGCAGGCAATCCGTTTGAATATGACCGGAACTCGCAGTTTTCGTGAAGAAGAACAAATCTGTATTCCGGTTACTGCCGGAGCATCTGGTCGATCGGGTTTTCGGCGGAATCAGCGGCATGTTCCGCAGCGAGCGGCAGCGTAAAGGTGAATGCGGTGCCTTTGCCCAGTTCACTCTCAACGCCGATTGTGCCGCCGTGCGATTCTACGATGAATTTAACAATAAACAATCCGAGGCCTGTGCCGGTTTCAGAGTGTTTGCCCTTATAGTACCGCTCCCAGATATGGGGCAGGTCTTCGGGCGAAATGCCGCTTCCGGTATCCCTGACGGTTACGGTGACCTGTTCGTCATCGGCCTCTGCCTTGATGAGCACCGTGCCATTTTTGGTATGCTTGAGTGCATTGGAAATCAGATTGACGAACACGCGCTGCAATCTGGTGCCGTCTGCATCGACTTTCGGCAGATCAATCGGGATGCGGAGAATCAGGCGGTTATTGTTTTTGTTCAGAACCGCGAAGTAGGTTTCAACTGTTTTGCGCACGAGGCTGTCCAGATCGCAGGGGGCCAGTTCAAGCACCATTCTGCCCTCCTCAATGCGCGTCGCATCGAGAATCTGCGTGACCATCAGTGCCATGCGGTTGGCTTCCGAGGAAATGCGCCGGAGCTTATTCTGTACAGTTGATTGTTCGCCGCCGTTCATGAGGTCAAGCTCTGCGTCCTGCGCATAGCCGGACATTGCGGCCAGCGGTGTTTTCAGCTCATGGGAGGCATCCGAGAGGAACGTCGTTTTCATCTCGTTGACCTGCACCAGCATATCATGCTCGGAAACGACCGGGTCTGCAATCTTCTTGGACAGAATTGCTGAGATCACCAGAAACAGCGCAAATACACAGATAATTGAAATGATCATCATGTAGATGTACTTCCGGAACAGCCTGTCCATGTTGTTCAGCAGGGTATCGGTCTGCTCGTCAGCGCATTCTTTGATCGGCTCGACCCAGCTGTTGACATTCCGCATGAGCACGCCGAAGCAGAGGTTCTCTCCGGAATAATTCAGCATGTTGTCCCATGCGATGACATATCCCTCACCGTCCTTGGTGTAGGAGCCGCACGGCATCTCCTTACATGCGTCCAGCCAGCCGGAAAAATCGCGCTGATTGCCGTAGCATTCCGGCGCTTCTGCTGCTTTCTGATCGAAAAACGCGGCTGCTTCATTCATCAGCTGTTCGTCATTCTCATCAGAATACATCCGATAGCTGCGCAGCGCATCGCCGTCATATAAAAAGAACACATCAGCGGTACTGAAATAGGTGACTGCCTGCTGCCGCAGCGCATCCTGCCAATTCTGCGTGCCGAAGCTGCCGTCATACAGAAGCAAAGCCATCTCTCTGCCGAAGTCGTGCAGATACTGCTGCTGGGATGCCAGAAACTGCTGATAATACGCATCGGAAACTGCAGAAACTGTCTGACCGGCCAGTGCGCCCGAATACAGATTGACGTTCACCGATGCCTGCTGATAGATCATATTGAAGATCACCGTGCAGATGCCGAGGACGGCAATCAGGCACGAGATCAGTGTAACCAACAGCTTTCGCCGCAGCGAACGGCTTTTGGATGTTTCTTTCTCCAAATACCTCACTCCTTTCATGGGCTGTGAGTCTATTATACCATATTTTTACCGGAAATCCAATAGAATTACGATTTTGTAATCTGGGAGGTTGCTATGGCACATATTTTGCTTGTCGAGGACGATACCGACATCATGCGGATCAATCAGAGCTTTCTGGAAAAAGAGGGCTACGACGTACACTGTGCCGATTCGGTGCAGCAGGCCGCATTTCTGCTGGAGGAATGCGTGCCGGATCTGGTGCTGCTTGACGTCATGCTGCCGGACGGCGACGGAATGGACTTCTGTACGATTCTTCGGCAGAAAACACAGGCACCGGTCATCTTTCTGACCGCACGCGACGAAAACGATGATGTCATTAAGGGCTTCCGCAGCGGCGGCGATGATTATATCACAAAGCCCTATGACCTGAACGTGCTGAAAGCGCGCATCGAGGCGCAGCTCCGCCGCAATGCCAAGCCGGAGGCACAGCATCCGCGCATTGAACTGCCGGATCTGATCATTGACCTGTTTTCCGGCACTGCTGAACTGGACGGCAATGAATGCTCCCTGCCGCAGCGTGAACTGCAAATTCTTTATCTGCTGGCATCGCGGCTTGGTTCCCGCATCAGCTATCATGAAATCTATGAGAAAATCTACGGCTGCGACGTTGAGGACAGCAAGAATACGATCCGTGTCAACATGTCCCGTCTGAAAAAGCATCTGGCGATGGATGATATGAGCACCTATGAAATTGCTTCGACTGCGGACGGCGAATATGTCCTGCGCAGGGTAATCTTCTGATGCGTTTGCAATTTCGTAATTCCGCACCGGATCGCTGCGTGTTCTTGTAGAAAGCATCATAACAGCATTTTATGGAAAAGGAGCAGGAAAAATGAAGAAGCTGCGGTTTCTGCCGGTGATCCTTGGTGCAGCAGTCTGTTTGACCGGCTGCGGCCAGCGCTATGATCTGACCGAACAGGAGGAGGCGGTTCCGGTTGTACCGCTTGAAACAACCGTTGCTGTGCAGACGGATCACTCAAGCAGTACAGAGAGCACGACGGCATCAGCTACGAATTCCGTAACAGTCAAACAGACCACGGTTCTGCGTACTACCGCGGCCGGGACAGAACCGGCATCTGTTACACGTCAGACCGCGGCAAATACAGCTGAAACAGCAGCTCCGCAGAATAAAAGCGACAGCAATTCCGGCGGATCCGGCGGGACTGCCGCGAAGGATCTGCTGTACGGCAAATGGGAAACGGTTTCCTATTCCAAGAATTCCGGTTCGCGCATTTCGTATGATCTGTCTGATCCGGTACACCGAAGCTATTATGTCGGCCTTGATCTGAACGAGAACGGTCAGTCATCGGTGACCGTCGGAACCGAGGAACAGCCCGTAACGACCGAACTGCGCGGCAATACGCTGACTGTTATGGGTACTGACCGAAGCAACCCGGTCACACTGGATTTCACAGTCAGTGCAGACCGGAAAACCATGACAGTGGAACTGATCAACGGCAGAATCACTGCGGTGCTGACACGCATCAACCGCGACTTTTCGATCAGACAGTATGAAGAGCAGGCGCCGGATGCGGATTTCAGTTTCATTGCCGGTGAATGGAACTATCAGGAGGAAACAGATGTTGAATCTGTTTTCGGTACCGTGGGATTTGTCACAGTGCAGCCGGATCATACATATTCCTATCAGCCTGCGGACGGTACGCTCCGGCGAAGGGGAACGGTTAAAACAGAGTATGAAGAAACCGCTGACGGAGAAAAGAACCCGTACTTTGCATTCTATGAAAATGACAGCAATGAATTGTGGTGCAGGACGGAAAGCAGCACGCCGAACGGCAGGGGCAATTTTACCCTTGTCGGCAGCGGAAGCAAACGCCTGTTCCCGTGGAATATGCAGGGGAATATGTTCGATCATTATGTCGGGCAGTGGCAGTCCGGCAGATGCAGCATTCAGATCGGGCGGGACGAAGATGACTACATTGTGCAGTGTATATGGTCAACAGGCGCATCCGAATACAGTGAATGGAACTATCGCTGTGCGGGCAATGATGACCAGATGACACTGGAATGTACCGGCGGCGGCACGCTGTTCCGTGCTGTGACTGCGCCGAACGGCTCCGAATCACGCACAGAGGTCTACAATGACGGCACTGCCGTATTCAGCATGAACGGCAGTAAACTTTTCTGGACAGATCAGAAAGAAAATGTTTCAGAGCAAATGGAATTTACGCTGCTCGGATAAGCCCATACAGTGGACAGAAAAAATAAACAGGCAGTTCACACGAACTGCCTGTTTTCAGTCGGATCATCCGATCTTCTCAAAGCCCATTTCCATTCCTTTGTTTTCCTTGCCGTCAGACCAGAACAGTCTGCCGCCTTTATACCGGAACACCGCATCGCCGTCATTGTAGATTACGGTGCGCGTTTCGTTGCCGTCTGCACCAGCAGCGATATGCGTCAGCGTACCGCAGCCTATGCACTCCAAGCCGGTGTTGTCAGACATGCCGATGCACTGATAGCTCCAGATATTATCCTCGAATGCGCTGTCTGCCCAGCGGACTGTCACAAGATAGTCAGCACCCTGTTCTCCGATCTGAATGGAGCACCTGTCACATTGCCAGATTCCGACATAATCAGCGAAATCATCCGAACGCGGCTCTCTGGGGAACAGTCTTGCGGTACCGCCGTTGCCGATATAGAACGCACCTTTGCCGTTGGGTTCGCAGCAGTCTGTGCCGATCCAGTTCTCTCCGCTTTCATTTTCAGTAAAATTATAGAACGCAGTTTTGGTGCCGTCAGGATGTTCGTCATACGCAACATTGACAGTTCCTCTTTTCCGGAGTGAACCGTCCTTTGGCTGATATATATATGTGCCGTCCGCCTCGACTGTGACATATCCCGCATCATCATAAACATCACCCATCTGCATATCCTGCACCTGATAACGCCATTCGCCGACAATCGCGGGGACACTGCCGATCCCTGCATCATAGGACTCGATCTCCCGGATGAACCGTGCTTCAACATAACCCACTTTTTCCTGATAATTAACGACACACCAGTTTGCATGATCGGGAACCGGATAATAATTAATCTGTGTGCCGTTCGGGATCTCGGACAGAACCTCTGCGTAGGAATGATTCCCGCTCATCAGTCTGACGGACGCAGAATCAGCAGAAATGTAACCGCTGCGAACATTGTCGCCGCCGAGCAGCGGATCATGGGGCGGAATCTCTTTCACGGATTTTGCCTCAATATACCCGGTCTGGTCCTTGAATTCCGTCATGAACCAACCGGATGTACCGCTTTCCTGAATACCGATCTGCGTTGCATCCGGAATCGTGATCAGTGTCCCGGAAGATGCTTCCGGCTTCGCTTTGACTGCCGTATCTCCGAGGACATAACCGCCGAACAGTGCAGTACCCGGTTTGACTTCGGATTTCTTTTCAGGACTGACATTTACGCTGTCCCTGGAATCAGCCGACATTTCAACGGGCTGGCCGTTTACTATGACCTCTGCATCATCCAGCACGGAAACTGCGGCGTCCTTTGCAGCGGTCATGGTTTCGTCGTTGATATTGATTGTGCATCCGGTCAGGAAGACGGATACGCTCAGAATTGCGATTGCAGCTGCTTGCTTCTTCATAATTCATTCTCCTTTTCGTTTTCATAGTCAGATTGATTGTTTTCATTATTGTTATCAGTTCTCCTGCTGACAATGCCATTATAGCAGACAGAAACGCATTTGTGCACAGAATTACAGATTTGTAATTCCAGCCGGTTAGACCGCATCGTTCAGGAACGGTTATTATATATTAGCGGTAACTATTCAGTCCTCCAAGCCAACTGTCCTTGAAACAAAGAATGCAGTGCATCGAACGCAGTGAATTCAGCTTTTGCGGCGGTAGAGGTCAGAGACTTCAACAACAGGAAATCTTTAGCACCCTGTTCTGAGCGGAAA
>JAEEIA010000038.1 GCA_016281125.1 Oscillospiraceae bacterium
GTCATTACGATCACTCGCAATTACTTCTCTTGCGCTCTTTTCCGTCGCGCCTCGACGTTGTATTTACCTCGTTTCCTCAGTAAATACGGAATCTTCAAGGGTTCCTCTTTGGTTGCATTGTTCAATTTTCAAGGTGCCGTGGCCGTCTGACCGACAGCTTATTTATTATAGCACAGAATCAAGATTTTGTCAAGCCTTTTTTGAGATTTTTCAAAAAGTTTTTTCAGTATCTTTTTTCGTGCCCGCCGCTGTCATCCGGCGACTTGTATATAATAGCATATTTCTCCGGAAATGTCAAGCAAAAAATTCCATTTCCATGTTTTCAACAAAAGGCGCCGGGAATCGCTCCGATTGCATATCAAATCTGTCGAACGGTAAACAAATGTGCGCCGGAATATCGCAAAAAATATAAGCGTCCGGCACCGAATAAGCACCGGACGCACCGATTATTTCCGCATCAGAACTGCAGCCCACCCGGCACTTTGTTCCACCGTCACTTTATGCAGTCCGACCGTGTCCATCGCAGCCAGAACCTCATCCAGGCGCTCGTCAATGATGCCGGACAGCAGCAGCGCTGCGCCGTCCGCAAGATAATGCACAAACAAATCCTTCATCGCAATCAGAATATCCGCGACAATGTTCGCGCAGACAACGTCATAGCCCGTGCCGAACGAATCCGCGAGCGCAGAATCATCGAGAATATTCCCGCAGAAGGTGTGATAATGCGCCGCCGGAATGCCGTTTCGCTCCGCATTTTCCGCGGCGGCCTCCGCAGCATTCTGCTCAATGTCAATCGCATACGCTTCGCCCGCGCCGAGCAGCATCGCGCCGATCGACAGAATTCCGCTGCCGCAGCCGATGTCGAGCACACGGGAGCCGGGCTTCACGACCGTTTCCAGCAGGCCGAGGCACAGCTTTGTTGTATCGTGCTGGCCGGTGCCGAAGCTGGAGCCCGGGTCGATATGCAGCGCCGTGCGGCCGGCCGGAACCGGCTCATCTACCCAGGTCGGGGTGATCCAGAGGCGCTCGCCGACCGGCAGCGGCCTGAAATACTGCTTCCAGTTGTTCGCCCAGTCCTCCTCGCGGATGCCCTTGCTCGTCATTTTCAGAGAGCCGTACAGCGCGGCATCAGCGGAGCTGCGGAGCTGTTCCAGAAGGCTGCGGACGGCCGTCATCTGCTCGGCGCCCTGTGCGTTTTCCGGCACATAGACCGTCACGCTCGGTTCGCCGGAGGTCAGCGCCTCCTGCAAGCCCTCCTCGAGATAATCCCAGTGGCCGACGCGTCCGGCCATCAGGTCATCAAAATCGTCCGGATCGAATACCGAAAAGCCCTTGAATCCAAGATCCGTCAGCATGGCGCAGAGCAGATCCAGTCCGGCTTTTGCGGTTTCAATCGTAACCTCAGTCCAGTTCACTGCGCATTTCCTCCGAGGGCAAGGATCGCATCGACTGCGGGCTCGAGCCAGTCGCCCTCAAAGAGTTCCACCATACCGGCGTCGCAGGCCGCTGCCAGCTTCGGGTTCATCGGGATTTTGCCGAGCACCGGCAGATGATGCGCCAACGCAATTTCGTCGATTCGGCTCTCGCCGAACACCGGGATATGCTTGCCGCAGTCGGGACATACCGCATAGCTCATGTTCTCAACAAGGCCGAGGATCGGCACATTCATGGTTTCCGCCATTTTGACGGCCTTTTCCACGATCATCGAAACCAGCTCCTGCGGCGTCGTGACGATCAGGATGCCGTCCACGGGGATGCTCTGAAACACGGTCAGCGGCACGTCGCCCGTCCCGGGAGGCATATCCACAAAGAGGAATTCGTTATCGCCCCAGATGACGTCCGTCCAGAACTGCTTGACCGCACCTGCAATGACGGGGCCGCGCCAGATCACGGGATCGGACGGATTTTCCAGCAGCAGATTGACGCTCATCAGGTCGGTGCCGAGCTTGGATCTGACCGGGTAGATGCCCTGGTCGTCCGCCTCTGCGCGTGCGGTCACGCCGAACATTTTCGGCACGGACGGGCCGGTGATGTCTGCGTCGAGGATGCCGACCGTGTGGCCGGTGCGCTGTACGGACACAGCCGTCAGTGCGGTGACGAGAGATTTGCCGACGCCGCCCTTGCCGCTGACAACGGCAATGACCTTGCCGATCTTGCTCAGGGCATGGGGCTTCTCGTGGAGATCCTGCGGCTGGCGGCTGGCGCACGCTTCTCCGCAGGTTGAACAGTCATGGGTACATTCGCTCATAATGATCTTTCCTTTCTCCGATTTGTTTCGGTACCTGCTTAGTATACCACAAATCCTGCGTTCTGTCAAATACCGTGCAAAAAACAGGACGGTCTGATGACCGTCCTGTTTGATTACTTATTCAGCTGTGTGCGAATCAGTCGGAATTAGTCTTCCTTCTTCTTTGCAGCAACAACAGCAGTACCAGCTGCGAGCAGGAGAGCTGCAACAGCAACGCCTGCACCGGTGTCGCCGGTCTTCACGCCGTTAGCCTTGGTGGTAGCTGCCTTGGTGGTAGCCTTAGCAGTGGTACCGGAAACGGTGGTCGTGGTGATAGCCGTGGTGGTTTCACCAGTCGGAGCAGCGGTGGTCACAGTGGTAGTCGGAGCCGGAGTGGTAGCCGGAGTCGGAACAGTGGTGATAACCGGAGCCGGAGTGGTAGTGGTAACAGGAGCCGGAGTGGTAACCGGAGCCTGAGTGGTGGTAACAACCGGAGCGCCAACGATCTCGATGTAGCCGTCAACGAGGTTGTACTGAACAGGCTCGTTGTCCTTATCGAGGAACTTGTCAACTTCGATCTTCATCGGGAACTTGTCGCCGACCTTAACGGTGTTCGGCAGCTTGAAATCAACGAAGAAGAAGGAACCGTCGCCGCTGGTGTTTCTGTTGCCCATAACGCCGACTGCAACATTGAACTTATCGTCGTTCTTTGCAAGCTCGGTGTTGTGCTTCATGATGAGGTCGCCCTCAGTTGCCGGGAAGCCATCTGCGTTGTTCAGAACAGTGAACTTGGAATCCGACGGATAAACCAGACGGACACCGGACGGGCCGAAGCCAGCATTCTTCATGACCTCAACCTCATAGGTGACGACATAGTCTGCCTTCTTCAGGTCCTCAATGTCAACCTGAACCTTGGTTGCGACCAGGTTGGTGACGTCCTTCAGTTCAGATGCGGCCGGAGCAACCTTTGTGCCCTTCGCGCCGTCTGCGCTGACGCTGATGCTCATTGCGACAACAGCAGCAACACTGCATGCAACCGCAGCCACCTTGGAGAAAATAGATTTGCTCATGTGTTTCAATCCTTTCTGTTTTGTGTTGGAGGCTGCTGATTGAAGTCAGTCTCCGAAACTGTTCGGCTCTTCGTGCATCGCCCTGACAAGCAATACCCGTCAAGCCAATTGGCATTCAGAACTCTGCCTGAATCACCACTTGCAGCCTGATGCACCCGCCTGACACAGGGCATGCTGCAATATCAGTGATACAACTGTATTTTATCACAAAAAACAATTTTAGTCAAGCGGTTCGTCACTTTTTGTGTGACAATTCGGAGAGAAAATTTCATCGTGTTTTTGTTGATAATGCACAATGTTTAAGTATTCCGCTCCGTTTCCGCAACCGTACAACTTGTGGTTGTATCATTGTTTTTTGTAAGCAGATGCAGAATTTTCGCTGCTTCTGCATCCGCATTTCCCGACGCAAACGCCGAACGCTTCGGCGCCCATGTCAGAATGTTCCTGCCGTCCGTTTGACGGCGCTCCGTTTGTGAATATTGCCGAAAATCGGGAATCTGCAACCCGCTGCACAGCCTTTCTGACCAAGATACGCGGTTTCCCGCTGATGCAGATTATGCGGCTGCGAAACAGGGTATGCACACATTACTTCTTGAACTTCTGCTTCACCGGCAGTGCCGGAGCCTTTTTCAGAATCCGCAGTTCTGTGCAGCCTGTTCTGTCATACTGTTTTCGTTACTTCTTGAACTTCCGCTTCACCGGCAGTGCCGGAGCCTTTTTCAGAATCCGCAGCTCTGTGCAGCCTGTTCTGTCATGCTGTTTTCGTTACTTCTTGAACTTCTGCTTCATACGGAGGCTGTTGTCCAGAATCCGCTTGCGGATGCGCAGATGCTCCGGAGTGACCTCCAGCAGCTCGTCCTCCGCAAGATACTCCAGGCAGTCCTCCAGGCTCATATCCTTCGGCGGAATCAGGCGCAGTGCGTCATCGCTGCCGCTTGCACGCGTGTTCGTCAGATGCTTGCGCTTGCAGACATTGACCACAATATCCTCCGCTTTCGGCGTGCAGCCGACGACCATGCCCTCATAGACGTCCGTACCGGCCGGAATGAACAGGCTGCCTCTTTCCTGCGCGTTATACAGACCGTAGGTGACCGCCTCGCCGGTTTCGTAGGAAATCAGCGAGCCGACTGCTCTGCGCTCGATGTCGCCCTTATACGGCGCGAAGCACTCGAACACCGAGGACATGATGCCCTCGCCCTTTGTATCGGTCAGGAATTCGCTCTTGTAGCCGAACAGACCGCGCGACGGAATCAGGAATTCCAGACGCATCCGGCTGCCCTGCGGATGCATCTCCTGCATCTCGCCCTTGCGGGAACCGATCTTCTCCATGACTGCGCCGACAGCCGTTTCCGGCACGTCGATCACGAGGCGCTCGATCGGCTCGTAGCGCTTGCCTTCTACTTCCTTGAACAGGACGCGCGGCGGCGAAACAGCCAGCTCATAGCCCTCTCTGCGCATATTCTCGATCAGAATCGACAGATGCATTTCGCCTCTGCCCGCGACTAAGAAGGAATCCGTGCTGTCGGTATCCGTCACGCGGAGGGACACGTCTTTCAGCAGCTCCTTATAAAGGCGCTCGCGCAGCTGGCGGGAGGTCACGAACTTGCCCTCGCGGCCTGCAAGCGGGCTGTCATTGACAGAGAACGTCATTTCGACGGTCGGCTCGCTGATCTTCGTGAAGCTGATCGGCTCAAAGCTGCCTGCCGCACAGATCGTATCACCGATGTTGATGCCGTCGATGCCCGAAATCCACACGATGTCGCCGACGGTCGCGCTCTGTGTCGAAACGCGCTGGAGCTGTTCGATCTGGAGCAGCGTCACCAGCTTTGCCGTGACCGGCTTTTCCTCGCTGTGGAAGTTGCCGACCTGCACCTGCTGGCCGACCTTTGCCGTACCGCGGATGATTCTGCCGATGCCGATTCTGCCGACATATTCATTATAGTCAATCGAGGAGATCAGCATTTGCAGCGGCTCCTCCGGCTCGCCCTGCGGCGGCTCGATATAGCTGAGGATCGTATCGAACAGCGGCTTCAGATCCGTGCCCGGCTCATACTGCGAAAGCGATGCTGTGCCGCTTCTGCCGGAGCAGAACAGCACGGGGCTTTCCAGCTGCTCGTCATTTGCGTCGAGGTCGAGCAGAAGCTCCAGCACCTCGTCGCCGATCTCATCCAGACGCGCATCCGGACGGTCGATCTTGTTGACGACAATGATGATCTTCTGGCCCATTTCCAGTGCCTTCGACAGCACAAAACGCGTCTGCGGCATCGGGCCCTCCGCCGCATCGACCAGCAGCAGCACGCCGTCCACCATGTTCAGAACGCGCTCCACCTCGCCGGAGAAATCCGCATGGCCGGGCGTGTCGATAATGTTGATCTTGACGCCGTTGTACATGACGGAGGTGTTCTTCGCCAGAATCGTGATGCCGCGCTCACGCTCCAGATCGTTGGAGTCCATGACGCGCTCGGCAACGGACTGGTTCTCGCGGAACGCGCCGCTCTGCTTGAGCATTTCATCGACCAGCGTCGTCTTGCCGTGGTCAACGTGCGCGATGATTGCGATGTTTCTCAAATCATTTCTTACCACTTTGCACCCTCACTTCTTTTTCTTCTTCGCAGCGCGCTCCGCATTGCGGCGGCGCTGTTCGTCATTTTTGATCCGCTGCATCAGCTGCGCCCGCCGGATCTCAAACATTTCGACCCTTGCAAGCCCCGTGCAGCCGCATACAAACTGTTCTCCGGTTTTCAGCCAGCGGAGCGCTTCGTTCAGGTCGCGCTTTACGCCGACACCGTCCGCATAACAGTCTGAAAGGAAAAATGTCATGCGCGTGTGCGCCATGAGCAGCTCCTTCTGCTTCTCCGCAAAATCCACAAAGCCTTCCTGTGCGTAATACGCCCAGTAAATGCGGATCATACGCTCAGCCTGCTCTGCCCATGCATAGGCCGATTCGTGCTCGACCGGGAAGCCTGCCGTTCCGCTTTTGAAGCAGAGCGCCAGCTTTTCCATTGCCTCCCAGGAGCCGCTGTCCGCAGCCTGCTCCAGCCATGCGCGGCATTTTGCGGGATCCTTTTCCAGCAGGCGCCCGTTCAGGTAAAAGCCTGCGAGCAGTGCCATCGCATCCTGCACGCCGAGCTCCGACGCCCGCAGCAGGTAATCATACGCCTTTTCGTCATCCTGCGCCGCGCCCAGACGCCCGAAATAGTAACGCTGCCCGAGCTCATACAGCGCGCCGCGCTCATTCTCCTGCGCGTGCTGCTCCAGATCGCTGAGCGGGAACGCCTCAAACGGGCGGTATACCGTGACGGGCTCCCCGCCGTCCTTCGGCGTAAAGGTCACGGCCGCCGCCGGAAGGTAGGCCGGCATGATGTCCTGTTTCATCCGTTTATCCCTCCTTTTTTGCAACACTTGATTATAACACCAAGCAATGCGCTCTGTCAAGCATTCAGGCGGATTTTGAGGATTGTGAAGCATTTTTTTCGGATACAGCCTGATTTTTGTCAATAATAGCAGTGCTCCGGTTGATTTTTTTGCTGCTATATGGTATACTGTACATAATTGCGGAGAATCCCGCAGATGAAAATCTATCAAAAATCAATCTGAGTTTGTAACCTTTTTCCGTGATTCCTGTTCTAATGGATGAGGGCACAAACGCGAAGGGCGGTGGCTGCCATTAACGATGATCGAATCATAGGCCTGTTTGAACAGCGGAGCGAGCAGGCGATTGCCGAAACTGCAAGTCAGTACGGCGCGCTGTGCCGGTCTGTTGCACGCAACATTCTGGGCTCAAATGAGGATGCCGAGGAGTGCTTCGACGATGCACTGCTGACCGTTTGGAACGCGATCCCCCCCGCACACCCGCAGAATTTCCGCGCCTATCTCCTTCGGCTGGTACATAACCATGCGGTCAACCGCTGGAATGCCGGCAAGGCGCAGAAGCGCGGCGGCAGTCATCTGCCGGCGGCGCTCGATGAGCTGTCCGAGGTGCTCGCCTCCCGCGAGGACATTGTGGACGAAAGCGAACGCCGTGAGCTGCTGGAGGCTGTGACGCGGTTCCTGCGCGGGCTCCCGAAGCACCAGAGAGATCTGTTCGTGCGGCGGTACTGGTATGCCGCGACCGTTTCAGAGCTGTCTGCATTGTTCGATATGACAGAAAACCATGTAAAGGTAACACTTTCCCGCATCCGGAAACGGCTGCAAAATACTCTGCGGAAGGAGGGATTGCTGTGAAGAACGATGCACTTCTGAAGCTGCTGGAAGATCTGCCGGATGATCTGATTGATTCCGCTGCCGATCCGCAGCCGCACCGCAGACCCGTTCTTTTGCGTTACGCGCTCCCTGCTGCCGCAGCCTGTCTGGTGATTGCGGTTTCCGCATTCATCTGGCCGAAGCTCCGCACGGAAAAGCCTGAGGTCACGGAGGAGTCCTCCTCCGTACAGGTTACGACCGTCCTGCCCGCCGAAACCGAAGCGGCAGACGGCACATCCGCACAGCAGGGAAACACCCTCACAGAAACCACGGACCCGTATTATGTGCATATCGTCACAGAGCCGGTCTACCACTTCACAACCGCACCGCGTCCGGAGAAGACGGATCCCGATGCGACAGAGGATCCGGGCGGCGAGGAACAGGGCGATCCGGCGGGCACACCGGATACGCCGAACCAGCCGCAGCAGCCGAGCAACAACAGGACAACCACGGCACCGAACGAGCGCGGCAACAGCCAGACGCCGTCCCGCACAACCGCCATTCCCGAACGGCCGCAGCAGCAGGGGCAGCAGACGCAGACTGAACCTGCTGCACCGACAACGCAGCCGACACCCTCTCAGACAGATCAGGGCAGCGCAACGCCGCCGGGCAACAACGGACGCATCCCGTGCAGCATCACGCGGGTGATGATCGGTTCCGGGAACAGTCCGGTGGCAAGCGAAGACGAACCCATCTCGGGCGCTGCACCGAAGAGTGATAAGCAGGAAATTGCGAAGATGGAGGGCAATACGCTCGTGATCCGCATGGATACGAGATGCTCGGATGCCATGATATCCTACCTCGGACTGCGGAACGGCAGGCTCACGATTGAGATCCTGTATGACAACGCGGAGTACAGCAGAGAGCAGTTTGAATTCCGTGTCGAGCTGCCGCCGGACATCGCAGCCGGAATCTACGACATGAAAGCGGAATGCTTTGATGTGGACGATGTGGACGAATACATTCACGACAGGGACAACATCACGCTTGTGATCCTGTAACGACTTGAAGGGAGGAATATCTCCATGAAACAGCATCTCAGAAATCTGGCAGCAGCGACGGCATCGGCAGTGCTGCTCAATATGCCGGTCTATGCCGCCGTTACGGCGAAACCCTATCTTTCGCAGATCGGAAGCTGCAAGCGCATTGAAGGTCTGCACGAATACTATGAGAAACACAACCGGACACTGGGCGACGACACACAGTTCTATTATAACACCGAAAGCGGCAGAATGTACGTCATCTCCCCAGCGGGAAACGCCGGAATCGAGCTGACGCTGGACGGGCCGGATGATATGCGGTACGAACCGCTGAAAGGTCATATTGCCGCCCTCTGCGAGCAGTATTTCGGCAGCGGGTATCAGATCACGGAGCAGATGCTCGAGGTCTGCATCGCAATCCGGGATGACGGAACGGTTCCGGATCTGATCGCCTCCCCGGTTCGCTATGAGATCCGGCTGCCGGAGCAGGGCGAGGGCGTTCAGGAGAAGGCTGAGGCACTGTACCGGACGCTTGTAGGAGAACAGTATCCTGTTACGGCATGCATGTATTATCCGGAGTTCGGCTATGTCGACGATGCCGTTCCGGGCGGATATTTTTACAATGCCGAGCAGGAGCAGGCAATCAGCGCGTACCTGAATGCGCATGAACCGGACTGGGTTCTGAAAACGGATCAAAGCCGTGAAAACATGGCAATCGTCCGCCAGACGGCTGCGACGCAGACGGAAAACAGCTCCGATCATGTGGGCGCCGTTTATGCAAAGGTGTTTGAGGCGCTCGGTTACTGGCCGGACGTCATGGCGATCACCGACGGATGCTCCCGCGCCTTCGGAATTGACCTGAAGCAGACCGTGCAGATCACGGAACAAACATGCCCGTGGGAGTCCCCCTACGAAAAAGAAAGCAGCGGTGCGTCCGCTTACCCGAATGCAAAATTCTTCTTATCGAAGGACGCAGGGAAAACAGGCACGCTCGAGTATTACACCTCCGGCAGCAGCATGCTCTCATTCCGCGCCTGGTCGGACTGCGTCGCATTCCATCTGAATGACACCAAGGCGATCTCCTACGATGAACTGCGGGCGCTTGCAAAGAAATACTCCGATTCCTATTCTGTTAAAATGCAGTCAGACTTCTGCATCATTTCATTCAGCGGCAGCAATACATTCAAGCCGGAATCCGCCGATGCGATCAAAAAAGAACTCTCCGATGCCGGCCTGATCCGGACATTCTACGGCCCGGGCGACGTTGCGTCGGTCGGATACGACGATATTGAACCCGCAGAGGACGGTTCGCTGCTCTATTACACCGGCTACACGGAGCAGGAAGCGCAGCAGGTGGATGTCATGAAGGCATGGCTGGAGAAATACCGGACTGACTGCACGACGGAGGACTATATCACTCCGGCAGCCGCACAGGGCGGCAGAACTGAACCGCAGTATATCAAGGTCACGCCGAAAGCACATCTGACGGCAGGTCAGAGGCTTGCACTTGCCTGCGACATTTACCGCGTCGCCGGTATATGGCCGCAGTGGATGATAATGCTTGTGCATGAACCGATCTATGCCGTCCGGAACAACAGCTTCGTTCCCGCAGAACCCAAGGGGGAACCCTGCGAATGGATCGACACCGGCCTGAAAGGCTCCGAACAGGAAAAGCGCTGGAGCAGCTACACGAAATACGACTCCAAGGGAATGTTCGGCGGCGATACCTATATCTCCCCGGACGGCGGTCAGCTGGCCGTGTTTGACCCCATGCCCAACACGATCGGATGCTTTGCCGTAAACAACAACGCGCTCACAAAGATCGAGGAAGCCGCAAAGCCCTATTCCGTCACTTCATACGGAAACAGGTTCATCCTGATCAGCAATTACAGCAGCACGGAGTTCTCGCAGGAGGATGTGCAGAATCTCCGCAGCACGCTGAAAAAGCAGGGACTCATCAGTGCATTCTATGCACCGGGCGAGGTTGCAGGCGTTTCCTTCCCGATGTTCAATACCGGCGATGCGCTGTACTACTTTAAGCCGACACAGAATCCGGATCAGTTCATGACTGCGCTGAAAGCATGGCTTTCGGAGAACCGTCCCGGTTATACGGTCACCGAAGATGCGCCGCAGGATGTGATCCGAACCGATACGGATTATATCAAAGTCACGCCGAACAAGGATCTGACATCCGCAGAGCTGATCGCGCTTGCAGCAGAGCTCCGCGAAGCAGTCGGCGAAACGCCGCAGTTCCGGAATCTGGTCACGGGCGAGCCGGTCTTTGCAGTGCGCAATGACAGCCTGTTCTCCGCAGAGCCCGAATCCAAGGGGGAATCCTGCAAATGGATCGACACCGCTTTCCTCGGAAACGATTACCCCAACAAATGGAGCAATTACACGAAATTCGATTCAAAGGGCTTCTACGGCAATGAAGTTTACATTTCGCCCGACGGCAGCCGGCTTCTCGCATTCGGCCCGCAGAACAATACCGTCGCATGCACTTCTGACCATGTCAACAGCCCGCTGAGCAGCGTGGCAATCCTAATCGGGAATCTCCTGCCGGATTATTCTGTCAGCACGGAGGATGATCGGCTCATTCTCATCAGCGATCTGTCCGGAAACGCGATCAGTCAGGAGAAGGCACAGCAGATCCGCAGCCGCCTGCTCGATGAAGGGCTGATCTGGTCATTCTATCAGCCCGGCGAGGTGGCATCGGTAACGTTCATCTCGCATTACAAAGAGGGTGCGCTGTATTACTACAACTCGCCCGCGAAAAAGGGCGAGAGTCTGGAAAAAATCAAGGCATTCCTCGCGGCGAATCATCCCGACTGCTCTGCCGCAGTCACAGACGGTTCCGAAGTCGACAGAATGGATACGTCCTATATCAAGGTCACGGCGGCAGAAGGCACCGGAGATGCCGGTCTGTTCGCACTGGCCGCAGAGATCTATGAAGCGACCGGGCTGAATCCGCTGATGAACGTCCCGATCCCGGTCAAACCGGACTATGCCGTGCGCTTTGACAGCCTTTCCGTCAAGGGTGACATGAACCTTGACAGTCAGACAGACGTTGCGGATGCCGTCATGACGGCGCGGTACCTCGCGGAGGACAAGGAGGTCAAAATCATGGACAAGGGCATGGAAAATGCCGACGTTACCCATGACAGACAGGTCACAACGGACGACCTCGCACTCCTGATCAAAGCGATTGCAAAGCAGACCACACTGTAATAACATCAGCAGCTACAAGCTGAAGCAGCACCTCCGGGGACGGGGTGCTGCTTTTTTTTCGGGCAATGCCCGCCGGAATTGATCTGAGGCACTCCGGATACCGAAAGGATTTCTTTTCTCAACTTGCTTTTTGCAGAATAATATGCTATAATAACAGTGTATGCATAATTGAAAGGAGCCTGATGCACTGTGCAGGGCATTCGCAAGCGGACATGGGCGGAAATCAACCTCGACCACGCCGCATGGAACTATCAGCAGATCCGGAAGGCCGTCGATCCTTCGGCAAAGGTCTGCTGTGTCATCAAGGCCAACGGCTACGGCCACAACGCCGTCCGTCTGGCAGCGCTTTATGAAACACTGGGCGCGGATTTTCTTGCTGTTTCCAATCTGGAGGAGGCGCTCCAGCTGCGGCAGGGACAGATCTCGCTGCCGATCCTGATTCTCGGCTATACGCCGCCGGAATGCGCCGGTGTGCTCGCCAAGCAGAACATCTCTCAATGTGTGTATTCCCGCAGCTACGGTGAGGCGCTCTCACAGGCAGCCATGTCGGACGGCGTGCGCGTCAAAATGCACATCAAAATTGACACCGGCATGGGCAGAATCGGCTTCCAGCACCGGAACGGACACTCCGAGCTCGCCGATGCGCTAGCGGTCTGCAAGCTGCCCTGCCTCAAACCGGAGGGCATCTTCACACATTTTGCCGTCGCGGATGACGGCGAAACCGGTGCGGCATTCACCCGTGAACAGTACGAAAACTTCATTGACGCAATCGACCGCCTCGGATGCTACGGCATCGGCTTTGCGCTCCGTCACTGCGCCAACAGCGCCGCAATCTTTGACAAACCGGTTGTGGAAGATCTGCCGGACGTTCACCTCGATATGGTGCGTGCAGGCATTGTGCTGTACGGCCTTGCGCCGTCCGGCCTGACGCGGAATCTTCCGGAGCTGAAACCGGTCATGGCGCTGAAAAGCGTCATCTCCCATATCAAGACGATTCAGCCGGGCGATACGGTCAGCTACGGCAGAACCTATACCGCGGATTCCCCGCGCACCGTCGCCACTGTCCCGATCGGCTATGCAGACGGCTTCTGGCGGCTGAACGGCTGCGGCAGCTGCAAAATGCTCGTCCGCGAGCAGCTCTGTCCGGTGATCGGCCGGGTCTGCATGGATCAGCTGATGCTGGATATCACCGACGCAAAGGGCATCTCGGTCGGGGATATTGTCACGGTATTCGGTGACGCCGCCGGGCTCTGCTCCGCAGATCAGATCGCGGAAAACACCGGCACCATCAATTACGAGGTCGTCTGCGCTGTCGGAGAACGCGTCCCGCGGTTCTTTTTGCAGGACGGCGTCCCCGTGGATGTTTCGGACAATATCTGGAAGCGCTGAACACATGATACGAAAAAGGAGAACGCTGCTATGTCCAATCAAAAAATCAGAAGTCTTGTTTACACCGCGATTTTCATTGCACTGCTCGGCTCGGGACTGTGGTTCCTGCTGTTCCGCGCGGACGGTCTGACCGCGGATTCCGCCAAGGAATACTACGCGGAAAATCAGGCGGCATTCAATGACATTGCATCCTACATGACGGAGAAGCATCTCATTGCGGATGTCACGGCTGTTCCGACCCCGGACGAGCATTTCGGGATTCAGTCTGAGGATTCCGACGCATACCGTTCTTTCTACGAAAACCTCATCAACCGGATGCGCGTCGCCTGCAAGCGGATCAATTCGACCGGCGATTCCGTGGAATTCTATATGCCTGCAAAGGGCGGCCTGCTCTGCCAGCGCCATGCCGTGCTGATTTACGGCGACCCCGGGAACGGCATCGGAGATTCCGCACCGCTCCAGCTGAACAAGGACGGCTGGTACTACTGCCTCGTCAGCGGCAAGCCGTAAGGCGGGAGGAACAGAGCATGGTTCATATCGGCAACGACTGGGATGCGCTGCTTGCACCGGAATTTGCATCGGAATCCTATCAGAAGCTGCGGCAGTTCCTGATTCAGGAATACCGCACAAAACGCATTTATCCGGATATGTACGATATTTTCAACGCACTGAAATACACGCCGTATGCCAATGTCAAATGCGTGATTCTCGGGCAGGATCCCTATCACGGAGAGGGACAGGCGCACGGACTGAGCTTTTCCGTCCGGAAGGGCATTGAGCTGCCGCCCTCGCTCGTCAATATCTTCAAGGAAATCTATGATGATACGGGCATTGACAACCGCAGCGGCTCCGGCGATCTGACCTACTGGGCAAAGCAGGGCGTGCTGCTGCTCAATGCCGCGCTGACCGTCCGTGCCGGACAGGCAAATTCGCATCACGGCATGGGCTGGGAACAGCTGACCGATGCGATCATCCGGCTGCTGAATGAACGCGAACAGCCGATGGTTTTTCTGCTGTGGGGCAGCTTTGCAAGAGCCAAGGCCTCGCTGATTACAAACCGGAATCATCTGATTTTACAGTGTCCGCATCCGAGCCCGCTTTCGGTCTATCGCGGCTTTTTCGGGTGCAGACATTTCTCGAAAACAAACGCATTTCTGGCCGCGCACGGCATGACGCCCATTGACTGGCGGGTAGCACC
Source organism: Oscillospiraceae bacterium (assembly GCA_016281125.1). Taxonomy (GTDB): domain Bacteria; phylum Bacillota; class Clostridia; order Oscillospirales; family Ruminococcaceae; genus Firm-04. The sequence goes on from JAEEIA010000038.1 coordinate 14,335, forward strand.
GTAAACGGTGCAGGAAAAATGATTTCGGCCGGACGCAGCGAAGATGACCACAGATCTGCAATTCCGGAAATCATGCAATCTATATAAGCGGGGCAGCCCGCATGAGGTGTATATGAAAGCAATTCAATTATTTGAAAAGAAGCCGGTGCTCTCCTTTGAGGTGTTCCCGCCGAAGCCGAATGTCCCCATCGGGAGCATCTACGATACGCTGGAGGCACTGAAAGACCTGCACCCGGATTTCATCAGCGTCACCTACGGCGCAGGCGGCTCCGTGCCGGGCGCTTCAACTGCGGAAATCTGCGAAACGATCCAGAACCGCCACGGCATTCCGTCCATTGCACACCTGCCGTGCATCAATGAAACAAAGGAATCCGTGCTGGAAAAGCTGGAAATTTTCCGCGCAAAAGGCGTACACAACATCCTTGCGCTCCGCGGCGACCGCAATCCCGCGGTCGAACCGAAAAACGATTTCCGCTATGCCTCTGACCTGATCGCATTCCTGCGGGAGCACGGCGATTTTGATATTGCCGCAGCCTGTTATCCCGAAGGGCATCCGGAGGCGCAGGATCTTGATACGGACATTGCGCACCTGAAAGAAAAGGTCGATGCGGGCGCGTCGCACCTGATCTCCCAGCTGTTCTATCACAATGCGGATTTCTTCGCATTTCTGGATAAAACTGCACAAAAAGGCATTTCCGTGCCGGTCGAGGCGGGCATCATGCCGGTGACCTCGAAAAAGTCCATTGAGCGCATGGTTTCACTCTGCGGCGCGTCGATTCCGAAGCGGCTTGCAAAGCTGATGGCGCGGTATTCCGACGATCCCGCCTCGCTGAAAGCCGCGGGACTGGAATATGCGATTATGCAGATCATTGAGCTGCTCGAAAGCGGCGCGGACGGCATCCACATTTACACGATGAACAACCCGGATGTCGCACGCTACATCATGGAGCAGATTGCGGAGGAAGTCCCGAGATGACGCCCGCAGACCTCTCCCGCGACGAGATTCTGATGTTTCTGAATACACCGGAGCCCGGCGGGCATCTTTCGGACATGCTGGACGAATGCACCGCCGCACTCTGCAAGGCCGCACAGCCGCGCACAATCTACCGCGTGCTGCCGGTCGAACATACAGAAAACGGCGTCACGCTCGGCGGACTGCCTCTGCAAGGTGCGGACATTGCACTGCACCTGACCGGATGCAGAGAAGCCGTACTGCTTGCCGCGACGCTCTCGGCGCCGGTTGACGCGCTGATCCGCCGCGCAGAGGTCACGGATATGACCAGAGCAGTCATGCTCGATGCAGTCGCGGGGGCGGCGGTCGAGCACATCTGCAACCGGCTGGAAGCCGAAATCAGGGCGAAGTATCCGTATCCGTATTATACAGCGCGGTTTTCTGCCGGTTACGGCGATTTCCCGATCACCCAGCAGGGCGACCTCGTCAAGCTGCTGGACGCGCCCCGCAAAATCGGCCTGACGGTCACGCCCGCACAGACACTGCTGCCGCTGAAATCGGTGACGGCGGTCATGGGCATGTCGCATGAGCCGGTCAAAGATGCGCGTCGCTTCTGCTGCGGCAATTCCTGCGCGGAATGCCCGTATCACGAGGACTGCCCGCGGGCAAAGCTCTGAACAGAGAAAAACGCGCAAAAACATATCATACAAAGAGGTTATCACATGGCACTGTTCCAAAAGAAAATGCCGCATACGGTCAAAGAGGGTTCTGTGCAGGAGCACCTTGCCGTCATGCGCGCCAATTACCGGGACGTCCCGATCAAATCCAAGACGCTCCCGCGGCCGCTGTGGATCCGTCTGCACAAAGACGACGGGCTGCACATCATCTACCGCGACAAGGATCTGCTGCTCAGCGAGGGGCGGATCGTCTACGCATATCTCGTGCAGGCAAATGCGATGCTGTTTGAGGAAAAAAACACGCTCGATCTGCCGCTGAATCTCCTGTACTCCATGCATCCCATTGCAGAGGCATACCCGGAATTTCTCATGGCAGTCGGCCGGGAGCTGTTCGCTTACAAGAACGCCCCGGAGGAGGACACCCCCGCGGAATACCGCGAAATGGCGCGGATTCTTGCAGCGGAAACAGACCGCTCCGCTGTTGATTTCACAATCAGCATGCCGGATCCCGCGCACGAGGGACAGATGCTTGAAAATGTTGACATGCATTTCTGCTCTGCGATTGCATTCCACAAGGATCTGCCGAACTCGCATCTGACCGGCTGCTCGTTCCTGCCCGTGCTGGCCGCACCGGAGAAAACCTCCGCTGTCCTGATTCTGCCGAAGGAATACTGGACGGCGCCGTATTATCAGCTGTAATTCTGTATTCAGCCAACAGGAGTCAACATGGAAGAAATCATCATGCGCCCGGTCGGATATGTCCGGAATCACGTACAGGAGAAAAAGGATACCGCATGGGGTGCGGATATCTCCGTCATTGCGCTGGAGGATGCGTATACATCCGGGCTGAACGGTCTTGCGGATTTCTCCCATGCGGTCATTCTGTTTTATCTGGATCAAGCTGAATTCAATCCGGAAACGCATCTGCTGCGGAGGCCGCAGAACCGTGACGATATGCCGGAGGTCGGCATTTTTTCGCAGCGGTGCAAAGACCGTCCGAATCGGATCGGCATGACTGCCGTTGAGATCGTTTCCGTTTCGGAGCATATGCTCACTGTTAAAGGTCTTGATGCCGTTGACGGCACGCCCGTTCTCGACATCAAGCCTTATTATCCCGCCTATGACAAAAGAGATGCGGCAGTTCCGGAATGGACAGAACGCCTGATGTCGCATTACTTTTGAACCGATCACTGCTGACAGCCTGATGTACCTGTGGAGGGCCTGAGATTATGGATTTTCGCACACTGTTACTCAATGAATTTGTCTTTCTGGACGGCGGCATGGGCACCATGCTGCACTTAGCGCCCGGCGAGCTGCCGGAGCGGCTGAATCTCACCGAGCCGGAGCGCGTCGCAGCCGTCCACAAGGCATATGCCGATGCAGGCTCCCAGATCGTCTACTCGAACACGTTCGGTGCAAACCCGCTGAAGCTGGCAGGCACGGGCGTGGACGCTGCGGAGAGCATCAAGGCTGCCGTGCAGCTTGCAAGACGGGCGGTCGGAGAAGGCGTCTGTATTGCGCTGGACGTCGGCCCGACAGGTCAGCTGCTCCCCCCTGCCGGACAGATGACCTTTGAGGCCGCCTATGACTCCTTCTGCGTAATGTGCAGAGCCGGTGCCGAAGCGGGCGCCGACCTCATCGTCATTGAAACGATGAGCGACCTGCTGGAAACCAAGGCTGCGCTGCTCGCCGCAAAGGAAACAACCGATCTGCCCGTGCTCGTGACGATGACCTTCACTGAAAACGGCAGAACCTTCACCGGCTGCCCGATCTCTGCGGCGGCCATGACGCTGGAGGGGCTCGGCGCTGCGGCCATCGGCATCAACTGCTCGCTCGGCCCGCGGGAAATCCTGCCGATGATGCAGGAAATGGCAAAATGGACGAATCTGCCGCTGATTGCCAAGCCGAACGCCGGTCTGCCCGATCCGGTCACGGGAGAATACTTCCTGACGCCGGAGGATTTTGCAGATTTCATGCCCCAGTTCGCGGACTGCGGCGTGCAGTTCTTCGGCGGCTGCTGCGGCTCCACGCCCGCGTTTATCGCGGCGGTACGCAGAAAGCTGGAGGGCATCCGCCGTGGACGCCGTGCAGGTCAGCGACCTGCTGCGGTCTGCTCCGGTACGCGCACCGTCCTGCTGGATATGCCGCGCGTCATCGGTGAACGCATCAACCCGACCGGCAAAAAGCGCATGAAGCAGGCGCTGCTGGACGGCGATATGGACTATCTGCGCGGTGAGGCCATCACGCAGACGGAAGCCGGTGCGGATATTCTGGACGTCAACGTCGGCACGCCGGGCATCGACGAAGCCGCCGTGCTGCCGCTGGCGGTACAGGCCATTATGGAGGTCACGGATCTCCCCTTGCAGCTCGATTCCTCGGATCCTGCCGCACTTGAAGCGGCACTCCGGATCTATCCCGGCAAGCCGATTGTCAACTCTGTCAACGGCAAAGCGGAGTCCCTTGCAGTCGTGCTGCCGCTCGTGAAGCACTACGGTGCGGCGATTGTCGGCCTGACGCTCGACGAAAACGGCATCCCGCAGTCCGCGGCAGAGCGCTTTCTGATCGGCAAACGGATTCTTGACCATGCAGTGCGGCTCGGGATTCCGAAGGAAAACGTGTTCCTCGACTGCCTGACACTGACCGCCTCAACCGGCGAAAGCGGCCCCTCGGAAACCCTGACCGCCGTGCGCCGCGTTCATGAAGAACTCGGCTTGCAGACGGTGCTCGGCGTTTCCAACATCAGCTTCGGTCTGCCGAACCGGCCGCTCATCAACCGCAGCTTCCTCTGCATGGCAATGACAAACGGCCTGACGCTGCCGATCATGAACCCGATGGCAGAGGGCATGATGGATACCGTCCGCGCCTACCGGATGCTCGCGGGCTTTGACAGAAACTGCGAAAACTTCATTGCCGCATATCAGGATGCGGGATCACCGGCAGCGGCTGCGCCCGCAAAGAACAATGAGAATCTGACGCTGGAAGGCGCGGTCATTCACGGGCTCCGGCAGGATGCGGCGCGTCTGACGCAGGCCGCGCTGGAGATGCACGCCCCGCTCGCGGTTGTCAATGATATGCTGATCCCGGCACTGGATGCCGTCGGCGCGGATTACGAGAGCGGCAAGGTCTTTCTGCCGCAGCTGATCCAGGCGGCGACCGCCGCACAGAGCGCATTCGGCGTCATCAAGCAGCATATGCTCTCGCAGGAGGGCGGCGAGCACGCCGATAAGGGCAAAATCATCGTTGCTACCGTGCAGGGCGACGTCCACGACATCGGCAAAAACATTGTCCGGCTGCTGCTGGAAAATTACGGCTATGACGTCATCGACCTCGGCAAGGACGTCCCGCCGCAGAAGATCGTCGATGCTGCAATCAGCAATCAGGTCCGGCTGGTCGGGCTTTCCGCGCTGATGACCACAACGGTCGGCGCTATGGAGGAAACGATCAAGCTGCTGCATCAGCAGTATCCGGAATGCAGAACGGTCGTCGGCGGCGCGGTGCTGACCGGCGATTACGCCGAGCAGATCGGCGCGGACTGCTATGCCAAGGACGCAAAAGCAACCGTCGATTACGCAAAAACCGTGTTCGGAGAATAATATGTTTGAACGTGTAAAGGAACAGACACTGGAAGTACGGAACGGGAAAATGCTCTGCATCTCGTTCGGAAAAGGCGCACGCCCGCTGGTTTCCATCCCGGGGCTCCGCCTGACGGAAATGAAGGGAACGGGCGCGTTCGCGGCGCTGTATTACAAGATATTCACGGCGGATTACACCGTATATCTGTTTGACCGGAAGGATCCGCTGCCGGAGCCATGCACAATCCGCGAAATGGCGGAGGATGTCGCCGCGGCGATGGAACAGCTCGGCCTGCGGGATGCAGACGTCATCGGCGTTTCGCAGGGCGGCATGATCGCGCAGGAGCTTGCACTCAATCACCCGGCGCTTGTCCGGAAGCTGGCGCTCGGCGTCACGCTGAGCCGCCCGAATGAAACCGTCAGTGCTGCGGTATCAGGCTGGATCGCCATGGCAGAGCGCGGCGAAACAGATGCCGTAATCCGCGATTATGCAGAGCGCGCGAGCTCAGAAAAAACACTGCGCCGGAACATCGCATGCCTGCCGCTTGCAGTAAAGCTGCAAAAAATGCTCCCGCCGGAGCGCTTTCTCCCGCTGGCAGAGGCATGCCTCAGCTGCAATACCTATGACCGGCTCACGCAGATCCGGTGTCCGGTGCTGGTTCTGGGCGGTGCGCTGGACAAGGTCGTTTCCGGCGAGGCTTCGCTGGAAATCGCAGAAAAGCTCGGCTGCGAATACCATATCTACCCCGACCAGAGCCACGAGGCCTATAACGAGGCAAAAGATTTCAACAGGCGGATCTTCGACTTCTTCCGCTGACACAGAATACAAAAAAGCCTGAGAACACCGCGTTCTCAGGCTTTCGTGTTTCAGGGATTATTCCTCTTCGCCGTCTGCAAGCGTGCTGTTGACAAACATGTCATAGATCCGGCGGACAGCCTCCTCAAAGTCGCCGTCCAGCAGACCGATGATGATATTCAGCTCGCTGGAGCCCTGGTCGATCATCTTGACATTGATGCGCGCATGTGCAAGCGCCGCGAAAATTCTTGCTGCCGTACCGCGTGTTCTGCGCATGCCGCGTCCCACGACGGCCAGCAGGGAAATGCCGTGCTCCAGCTCGCAGACATCCGGCTCCACAGCCTTGCGGATGCGGGAGAGCACCGTCTTTTCTCTGCCCTTGATCGCATCCTCCGCAAGGATGATCGACATGGTGTCGATGCCCGACGGCATATGCTCAAAGGAGATGCCCATTTCCTCCAGCACGGAGAGCACCTTGCGGCAGAAGCCGAGCTCGGCGTTCATCATGGCCTTCTGAATGTTGATCGCGCAGAAGCCCTTTTTGCCCGCGATGCCCGTGATCGTGTATCCGGTCAACGCGTCGGAATCGGCGCTGTCGCCGGCAACAATCAGCGTGCCCGGCGCAGAGGGATCGTTCGTATTGCGAATATTGATCGGGATGCCCGCAGCGCGGACCGGGAAGATCGCATCCTCATGGAGCACCGTTGCGCCCATGTAGGACAGCTCGCGCAGCTCCTCATAGGTAATCGTATTGATGACGGCCGCATCCTTGACAATGCGCGGATCAGCGACCAGCACGCCGGAAACGTCCGTCCAGTTTTCGTACATCTCCGCACGGACTGCTCTTGCAACGAGCGAGCCGGTGATATCGGAGCCGCCGCGGGAGAACGTGATGATTTCGCCGTTCGGGCCGGAGCCGTAAAAGCCCGGAATGACCGCATTCTGCACATCTGCGAGCTTTTCCCGCAGGAGCATCATGGTTTCAGTCATGAGCAGATTTCCGCTCTCATTGAAGCAGATCACATCTGCCGCATCAATGAACGGGAATCCGAGATAATCCGCAAGGAGCAGACCGTTCAGGTATTCGCCGCGGCTTGCAGCAAAATCCCTGGTCGCGCCCTCCTTCAGACGGTAGGCGATGCGGTCGAGCTCATCGGTCGGGTCAAACGAAAGGCCGAGCGCCTTTGCAATCTCCAGATAGCGGGAGCGGATTCTCTCCAGCGGCTCGGAAAAATCCTTGCCGGTTTCCGCCAGCTTCTGGCAGGTATAAAGCAGGTCGGTGATCTTGATGTCGTCAGAATAGCGCTTGCCCGGCGCAGACGGCACCACATAGCGGCGGTTCGGATCGGCGGTGACAATCGCCTTCACCTTTTCAAACTGGCCGGCATCGGCCAGACTGCTGCCGCCGAACTTGACGACCTTGCTGTTCATCAGTATTTCAGACATTTCCATGCATCCTTTCCGTGAATAAACTACCAGATAATAGTATATTCGATTTTCCGGAAAAAATCAATAGGCGGGATTGACAAAGTTTGCAGCATAAAACTGTACTTTTTGTGCATACGGGTGTACGTGGTACGCGGACAGGATATGCTGACAAAAACGGGACACAGGCCGATCCTCTGTGTCCCGTTTTCCGGTATCAGACCAGATTATTTCGTCTTCGGAAGCAGGGCTTCCCACTGGATATCCTGTCCCGAAACCTCTGCAACGTAATGCCGCATAATAAGCTGTGCGTCGCAGACGGTGATATCCGAATCGCCGTCCACATCCACAGCGGTTCTCTGATATGCACAGAGTCCGTCCGGCAGCTGTGCGATGTTGTACACAGCTGCGCGGAGTGTGCGCTGTGCATCATCCACGCTGACGCAGCCGTCGCCGTTGATATCACCGGTCTGAAGCTCAGGAATCTCTCCGAGCGATTCAAAGGTGCAGGCATACTTCTCTGCATACTTCTGCGCTTCCGAGCCTTCGTATCCGACGATCACGCCGTTGAATCTGCCGTTGCGCTCCGTGCTGATTGTATCCGCTGCATCATAGATCCTGCAGTCCGGATTCAGGAATGTGATCTTCTGAAGATCGTCGCACATCCAGAATGCCTGCTTGCCGACCTCCGTGACATTAACCGGAACTGTAATCTCCGTCACATGATCGCATTCTGTGAAAGCACATTCCGGAATAGATGTCACCATCTCCGGAATCGTCAAATGATCAAACGAAGTGCAGAGGTCAAATGAATAATTACCGAGCTCTCTGAGCCGCTCCGGCAGTTCAAAATCCGTCAGCGCCAAGCAGCCGAAGAATGCGAAATCGCCGATCGTGTGAACGGAATCCGGCAGATTGATGGAACGCAGCTTGACGCAGGATCTGAATGCATTGAACGGGATTACATTCAGGCTGTGCGCGTCTTCTGCAAATATTACGGTTTCAAGCAGATCGCAGCCGAGAAATGCGCCCACGCCGATCGTGCAGATCGTGGACGGGAACGAAATCGTTTCCATCAGTCTGCAACCGCTAAACGCATAATCGCCGATCTCATAAACACCTTCCGGGAGCGTCACGGACAGCAGCTGCGTACAGCCTTCAAACGCACCGTAGCCGAGACCGGTCACAGTTTCCGGGATTCTGACTGCGGTCATTTCAGAGCAGCAGTAGAATGCCTGACCTGCAATGTACCGGATGCCGTCCGGAATGACGACCTCGCCGGTGCATGCAAGCACGTCGGCAGAAAGCAGAATATTCTGCTCGACCTTAAATTTCTCTTCCACATTGTACGGGTGTTTTTCCAGCCAGGGCGTGCCGGAGAACGCAAACGAACCGATCTTTTCGATGCTCTCCGGCAGCGTGACCGTGCTCAGTGCCACGCATGAGGTGAATGCATTGTCTTCGATGACGCGGACGCCTTCCGGAATCGTCACAGATGTAATCGGTGCTCCGCGCAGAGCATATGCGCCGATCTGCGTAACGGGCATTCCGTCAATCTCCGCGGGGATTACCAGCTCCTCCGGCAGATCGTCCGTAAAACCGGTAATCGTGATTTCGCCGTATTCCTGCTCATAGGTCAGGCCTTGGTACGTGCTGACTTCCTCTGCATAAACGGCAGCCGGTGCGGGTAACGCCGCCACCGTGCAGGTGCCGGTCAGCATCGCTGCACAGAGCAGTGCAGCAGTGTGTTGTGTGCGCTTCATAAAAACTCCTCCTCGTGTTGTCAAATTCATTTTGTGCAATTATGCTGCGGAGGGCTTTCGCAGCGGTATGGTCAGGACTGACTGCGGGGTTTTCGCAGTTCGTCCGTGTCCAACAGAACGGTAAAGGGGCCGTCGTTCAGAAGTTCGACGTCCATGTGTGCGCCGAATACGCCTGCATCCGTGTGCGGGATGACGGCACGGCACTGCGCCAGGAACAGCTCATAGAGCCGGTTGGCTTCATCAGGCTTCGCGGCGTGGGAAAAGCTCGGTCTGGTGCCCTTGCGGCAGTCCGCGCAGAGCGTGAACTGCGAAATCACAAGCAGCGAGCCGCCCACATCCTGAATGCTGCAATTTGTTTTGCCGTCTGCGTCAGAAAACAGACGCAGCTTCAGCAGCTTTTCGGTCAGCAGCGTGACCTCAGCTTCGGTATCGGTTTCCGTGACGCCGAGCAGGACGAGAAAGCCCTGCGCGATCGCACCGGTGACGTTTCCGTCCACCGTCACGGATGCGTGTCTGACACGCTGAATCAATGCGCGCATAGAATCAATGCTCCTTATTGTTTGGCTGATAATTTTCTGTTTTCAAGATATAACGGATGCCTTTTTTCTGTTTCCGGGCACAGTCGCCGCGTAATTCATCGAGATGCATTGCGGTCAATTCTCCTGCGATTCATGCAGAGAATCAGTATGCCGTTATCTTCCGAGCCGGAGGGCCGCACCGCCCGCCCAGCACCATGTCAGATTATAGCCGCCGCAGTCGCCGTCCAGATCGAGCAGCTCACCGCAGAAAAACAGGCCTCTGTGCAGCCGCGATTCCAGCGAACCGGTCACGCACTCCCCTGCAACGCCGCCCGCGGTGACCTGTGCCTGCGCAAATTTCGCTGAGCCCGTCACCGGGAATCGCCAGTCCCGCAGGATGGCAGCCAGCGTTTCCTTTGCAGCATCCGAAAGCGCAGAAGCGGGCTCTGTGCAGCTTCCGCCGGACTGCTTGATGCAGCATTCCGCGATACGCTTCGGGAGCAGACCGGTCAGCAGGTCGCCGGCCGGGAGATTCCCGCGCAGCGAAAGCAGCCCGTCCAGCAGCGGCACCGTGTCATGCACCGGAATATCCGGCAGCAGATCCAATGCGATTTCCGCGCGGCTGCCGTATTCCCCGGTCAGGCGGGAGAGATTGAAGATGCAGATGCCGGAGAGTGCGCCGTCAGTGAACTGCACCTCGCCGGATTCCTGCTTTACGGTTTTGCCGCCGCAGACCGCCTTGGCCGCTGCCCGCACGCGCAGACCCTTCATCGCGCGGACGCGCGCCAGATCAGTCGGGACAGGACAGAGCGAGGGGCGCGGCGGAATGACCGTATACCCCATTTTCCGCAGGATCGGATACAGGCTGCCGTCCGTGCCGCAGTTCGGTGCAGCAGCACCGCCCGCCGCCAGAATCACGGCATCCGCAGAAAAGCGTTCCGCCCCGCAGAGCACCGTCCATGTTCCGTTCTTCGGAATCAGCCCCGTCACCTGCTTTTCGCAGAGCGTCTGTACGCCGCGCTGCTCCGCCGCAAAGCGCAGCGCATCGAGCACGGAGGCCGCCGTTCCGCTCATCGGATACATGCGCCCCTCACTGTCGGTTCTGGTATAGAGCCCGAACCGCCGGAAATATGCTTTTGCATCAAACGCTGCAAGAATCTGTTCCGCCTGCTTCACGCTGCCGTGATAATGAGAAAAATCAAAACCTTCATGTCCCAGATTGCACCGTCCGTTGCCGGTCAGCAGCAGCTTTTTGCCGACGCGCGGCAGCCGCTCCAGAACCGTCACGGCACAGCCCTGCTCCGCCGCATTGATTGCCGCGGACAGTCCCGCAGCACCGCCGCCAACCACAATCACGCGCCTGCTCATGTGAGTGTCAGCGCTTTCAGCTGATGCTCGCCGCTGTCTGCACGCAGCAGCTTCGGCGCTGTGAGCAGCACGCCGATCAGCACGGAGGCAAGCAGGCAGAGCACACATTTTGCGAGCTCCGGCAGCAATCCGGAACGGAACATCTCATATTTCATAAACTGCGGGAATGCAAGGAAACATTTGCCCGTCGTCTGATTGTCAATCACCAGCCTGGTATATTGGAGGCTTTCCTCCACGGCACTGCGGTCAAAGCCTTCTCCGAGCTGCTCGTTCAGCGCAGCAAGCTCATCCGGCGCCATGCTGTCCATCGCGTCCAGCAGTTCCTGCGCCGATGCCCGGATCGTTTCCGCCTGCGCGGCGTTTTCACGGTTCGCCTCCGCCATTCTGCCGCTCAGATGCAGCACCGAAGCACCGCAGCCTGCGATCAGGCAGAGTACCGCGCAGAGAATCACGGCGGGACGCGTCAGCTTTTTGCCGAGCTTTTTCATCAGAAGAAGCCCCGCAACCAGCCCGGCATATCCGGTCAGGATGCTGAGATAGCTGAGCTTCAGCACCGCAAAGGTCAGCAGGAACACGAGCACCGCACCTGCGGCTGCACCGAGTATCAGCCCCGATTTGTTCGGCTTCTCCTCCGCATGCTTCTCGGTATCCGCCTGCATCTGCGACTCCACATGCGGTTTGCATGCATCGCAGACCGTCACGCCGGTGCCGTCCAGCAGATACTGTGAAAAGCCGTGCTCCGTTCCGCAGACCATGCAGCAGGGAATCAGCCCGAGATCGGCTGCCAGCGCGACCAGCTCCGCAGTGACGGACGCCGCCCTGCTCTCCGTTTCGTCCTTTGCCTGCGAAACGATTGCGGAGAGTCCGCGTTCGCGGTAAACGAGTACAGCCGCGCCCGGATGCGCCATACGCCACTCCTCCAGCGCGGATGCGAGATCCGCCTCTGTTTTGCCCGCGGGCAGCTTTGCAACAATCCGCAGCGACATCGTATCGCGCCGCGGGATAATCTGCACAAATACAGGATAACCGCCCTGCATCGTGCCCCAGAATGTTTTTTCCTTGCTGTCATACTGCAAGCCGGTCAGCCTGCAAAATGCGCCGGTATCAAAACCCATAGTATCCTCCGTTGATTATCCGCTGTGCAGTCAGACCTGCTGTCAGCGTTATGGATCCGTCTGCGGATCCTGTCCGCGCTCCTGCATATTTTTATGCAGCCATCGCGGCTGTATTGCTCTGATTCAGCCCTTTACCTCGGTATAGTAAAACACGGCCAGCTGCGTTCTGTCGCGCAGATTCAGCTTATCGAGCAGCGTGCTGATATAGTTGCGCACGGTACCCTCCCCGAGGTAGAGCTTTGCAGCGATTTCCTTATTGGAAAGCCCCTCCGCAACCTGCTCCATGATGACACGCTCCTTGTCCGTGATGCCGTGCGCCTCAAAATCAAAGGAGCCGCGCGGCTTCATCAGCTCAGGCAGCTTGCCGATGATCTTGTCCCCGAACACGGTCTGCCCGCGCATCACCGCCTCCAGCGCGGGGGCAATCGCAGAAAAATCCTGTTTCAGGATGTACCCCTTGGCGCCCAGACTGAATGCGTCCATGATGTACTCATCATCGGAAAAGGTCGTCAGATAGAGAATCCGGGCATCCGGGCTTTCCCGCAGGATCACCCTGCCGGCCTCCAGACCGGTCATGCTCTCCATGCGGATATCCATAAGGATGACGTCCGGATGATGCTGCCGGTACAGCGAAACCGCCTCTGCGCCACTGCTGCCGACTGCCTGCACCGTAATGCCGCCCGTGCTTTCCAGAATCGTTTTCAGTGACATCGCGGCGAGCTGATCGTCGTCAATCACAATAATCTCCATGTTACTGCTCCTTGGGTATTGTCATAAAGATGCGGAAGCCCTGCTCCGATGCGGAAAAGCTGATATGCCCGCCGACGGCTGCCGCGCGGTCCTCCATGTTCCGCAGCCCGATGCCGCCGCGCCGGATCTCCGCATGTGTGCCGTTATCTTCCACCAGCAGCTGATAGAACGCGGGATGCTCGCGGAAAATGACCGTCAGCCGGTCGCCGTCGGAATGCCGGACGGCATTGGAAACGCCCTCCTTTGCGACGCCCGCAACACAGAGCTTGACCGCGCCGGGAATCTGCGTGCCTGCATCATAATGCAGCTCGGCGGAAAACTGCTCCGTCCGAAGCAGCTCCTCCAGCGTCTTTTTCAGATCGACGGAATCATCATGCAGATTGTGAACGCTCTCGCGGATGCTTGTCATGGCACCGTCGAGCGTCTGTTTCAGCGCATCCAGCGGCTCGCGGAGCGCATCGTCGTGATTGACGATTTGCAGCGCGCCGGTCTGCAAAATCGAGCGCGTCAGCATATGACCGACATTGTCATGAATCTCGCGGGCGATGCGGTTGCGCTCTTTCAGCGTCGCCAGATGAATTTCGTTATCCTGTGCAGCAGCAAGCCGCCGGTTCTGGGCGGTCAGCTGCATATTTTTCTCGGTGATTTCATCGCGCAGCGCCGTCAGCTTTCCGACGGCGGTTTCCAGCCTGTTGACGCGGACATACAGAATCACAGCGGTCAGCATCCCGGCACCTGTGATCAGCAGCTGCATCTGACTGAGTTCAGGCAGCCTCGCAGCAGCGAAACCCGCAGGAAGCACGAGCCACCATTTCCGTTCACAGAGCGCATCGTACAGCAGCAGCGGCAGCGCGCAGAGCATCACAGGCATCACCCCGCAGAGCAGCGCGCAGCCCGCAATGATCACAGGGGCGGCTGCCTTTCCGGAGAAAAGCTGTGCGCAGGCAGAGGCCGCAGCCGCGAGCAGCAGTGCGGCAACCGGAAGAACCGGCTCTGACGAAGCTGCAAAGCCGAGCAGACAGATCGTCAGAATCGCAGATTTTTCAAGCAGTCTGTTCATGCTGTTCACTCCTTATTTAGAGTATAGCACATTCTCATGCAAAATGCAAGCAAAAAGCAGCATTCTTCTACTGATTATTCTTTTGATTATTTTTTCCGTTTCATCCGGAACCGTCTGCCCGGGTGTTGAAAAAAGCGGACGCCGACCGTAACAGTCAGCGCCCGCTTGTCGGTAAAGCGGTATCTCCGATGGATTCATAATGGGGCGCTGCCCCATACCCCGCCAAAGGGATGGAATCCCTTTGGAATCCCGCAATAATAAAATCAATGCAAACGCATAGCGAAGCGTGCGAGAGTCCCCTTATCAATCATCACGCAGCGATGCCTTTATCGGCAAGCTCACGCCTGTGATGCCAGAAACGCCCGCAGAGAGGGCATGGCTGCCATAGCAGTGCGGCGGCCTGTCGCATAGACCGTGCGCATCAGCTCCGGATCATGCGTCAGATGACTGACCGGCAGCTTCTCCGGCGGACGGATCACAAAGGCCGTGCCGTTCTGCTCCGCCTCCCGCACATACGCAATCTGCTGGTTGTAGACCTCGTGCCGCCGTGCCATCGCGCGGATCAGCTTCGGGTACTTCCGGTAGACCGTCCGCACAAGCGGCATGGTTTCGTTCGGCTGCTTGACATAATCCGCAGGCTGCGTCAGAATGACAATATTCCGCGCATAGCCCTTGTACTCAAAATATTTCAGCGGAACGGAATCAGCGATGCCGCCGTCGAGCAGTTCATATTTTCCCGCCTTGACGATTTTCGAGCAAAGCGGCATGGAAGCGCCTGCGCGCACCCATTCCAGTTCCTCGCGGCTGATCATGTCTTTGCACTGATGATACACCGCCTTTCCGGTGTTGACATCCGTGCAGACAATGTAAAACGGAATGCCGCTTTTCAGGAATGTTTCATTGTCGATCGGATCAAGCACCTCCGGGATCGTGTGGTAGCAGAACTCCGCACCGAACATATCGCCGGTCAGCAGCAGCGAAGCCGTGCTGCAAAACCGCGGATCCCTGCAAAACCGCGTGCAGTAGCGCAGCGGCCGTCCCTTCTGCTGCGTCACGTAATTGCAGCCGAAGGTCGCGCCTGCGGATACGCCGATGACGCCGTCCGCGCGGATCCCCTCCTCCATGAAAACGTCGATGACACCTGCGGTGAACAGCCCGCGCATCGCGCCGCCCTCCATGACAAGTCCGAGCTTTTGCTTCATATGATTCCTCCGTTATTTTGAAATGCAGTATATTATTTTTTCCATGTCACAGGCGAGATCAGCAGCACAAGCGGGAACAGCTCCAGTCTGCCCGCCAGCATGTCAAAGATCAGCATGAACTTGGATGTCGTGGAAAACACGTCGTAATTCGAGGTCGGGCCGACCAGGTTCAGACCCGGGCCGATATTGTCGAGCGTCGCAACGGTTGCCGTAAAATTCGTTGTCAGGTCGAGCTGATCGAACGAGAGCACCAGCATGCTGACAAGATAGATCAGGATATAGCATGCGAAGTATACATTGACCGACCGGATAATATCCTGCTCAATCGGATGCTTGTCCATTTTCAGCGTCTTGACCTGCCGCGGATGCGTCATAATCCGCAGCTCATTGTGCATGTTCTTGAGGAAGATGATAAGGCGCGAAACCTTGATGCCGCCGCCCGTACTGCCCGCGCAGGCACCGATGAACATCAGAATGACCAGCAGTGTGCGGGAATACTCCGGAAACAGGTTGAAATCGACCGTTGCAAAGCCTGTTGTCGTAATCAGGGAGCCGACCGTGAAGGAGCTGTGCATCAGCGCTTCGCCGGTGCCGCTGAACATCGGCAGATGCCGCACATCCAGCGTGATTGTCACGATTGCAAAAAGAATGATGCCGAGATAGAGCCTCAGCTCCTCGGTAAATCCCTCCCGGAAGCGGCGCTGTAAAAACAGGAAATAACAGGAGAAGTTGACGCCGAACAGGATCATGAAAACGGTAATGACATTGATGCAGAACGGGGAATACGGCATACCGTCCGGATTACAGGAGAAGCCGCCCGTTCCGGCTGTTGCGAACGAAAGGTTGACCGCATCGAATGCGGGCATTCCGCCGACCAGCAGAAACCCGATCTCAAACAGCGTCATCACGAAATAGATGACATAAAGCAGCATGGCGGTCTTTCTGACGCGCGGCACCAGCTTGCTGACGGACGGGCCGGGGCTCTCCGCCTTCATCAGATACATATTCTGTCCCCCGGCGATCGGCAGCAGCGCCATGATGAACACCAGCACGCCCATGCCGCCGACCCAGTGCGTAAAGCTGCGCCACATCAGCATACATTTCGGCATTCCCTCCAGCGTATGCAGAATGCTGGCGCCGGTCGTTGTAAAGCCGGAAACTGTTTCAAACAGCGCATCCACAAAGCGCGGAATGCAGCCGGAAATGTAAAACGGCAGCGCGCCGATCAGGCTCAGCACGATCCAGCTCAGCGCAACGATCACAAAGCCGTCGCGCGCAAAGAGCGTTTTGTTTTTCGGTTTGAAGCGCGTGATGACAAATCCTGCGATCAGGCAGAGCAGCGCCGTCACGGCAAAGAGCATCAGCTCCGGCTCATGATAAACTGCCGCGGTGAGTGTCGGCACGGCCATGAACGCGCCCTCAAAGGCAAGAAGCAATCCGAGAATATAGATTGTCATGCGGAAATTCATGCTGTCATTCCTCCGTTATTGCAGCAGGTCATTCATATCGTGCAGACCGAGGTGATTCGTGACGATCACGACGGAATCGCCCTTCTGGATGCGGTCGCTGCCGCGCGGAATCAGAACCCTGCGGTCGCGCTTGATCGCCGCGACCAGCACGCCGTCCCGGAGCCTGAGCTGCGAAAGCGGCGCGGCCGTCAGGCCGGAATCTTCCTTGACAATGAATTCTGCCGCCTCGACCTTACCCTTGATGACCTGATAGAGCGTTTCCAGATTCGTGCCGATTGTCTTGTTCATCGCGCGGACATAGCGCACGATATGGTCAGAGGTCAGATTCTTCGGGTAAATAATCGTATCAAGGTCAAGATGTTCGATGACCTCGTCAAAGTCGATCCGGTTGATCTTTGTTACAATTTTGCCATTGCTGACCGATTTTGCAAACAGGGACAGCAAAATGTTTTCCTCATCCAGATTTGTCAGGGAAACAAATGCCCCCGCCTTGTCGATGTTCTCCTGCATCAGCACTTCCTGATTGACCGCATCCGCCAGAATGACATTGACATTCGGGAGCGCATCGGCGAGCTGGCGCGCGCGCTCTGCATCCTTTTCGATGACCGTTGCTGCAATGCCCGCATTGTCCAGCAGCTCGCAGAGATAATGCGCGATATCGCCGCCGCCCGCAATCAGCACATTGCTGACCGGCGTGGCCTGATACTTAATCTTCCGGAAAAAGACGAACGCGGCCTTCGGCTCGGAGATAATGGAAATGATGTCGCGCGCCTCAAAGCGGAAATCACCGGATGCGATATATGCCTCGTCGCCGCGCTCGACCGTGCAGACCAGCACGTCGCAGTGCAGTCTGGAGCCGATCTCCTTGACGCACATGCCGCAGAGCGGCGAGTCCTCCGGCAGCTTGAATTTCAGCAGCTCGACCTTGCCCTTGGCAAAGGTGTCGATCTTGATCGCGGACGGAAACTGCAATACGCGCGCAATTTCCTCCGCCGCGGCAAACTCCGGATTGATCGCCATTGCTAGCCCGAGCTCATTTTTCAGATAGGGCACGTCCGCGTTGTACTGCGGATTGCGCACACGCGCGATGGTCTGGCAGCCGCCCGCCACCTTTGCAATCAGGCAGCAGAGCAGATTGCGCTCATCCGACCCGGTAACGGCGATCATCAGGTCGGCATCGTCGATGCCCGCCTCCTTCAGCACCGTATGCGTCGCGCCGTTTCCGACAATGCCCATGACGTCAAACCGGTTGGTAATATCCGCCACGCGGTCGGCATTGGTATCCACAACGGTGATATTGTTGCCCGCCTCATTGAGCTGTGCAGCAAGCACCTTTCCGACCTTGCCGCAGCCGACAATAATGATTTCCAAAGTTACTTCTCCTTCCGAAATGCTGACTGACAGGCATCCGCCTGCTCAGTCATGCCGTTCGTCCTGATTGTCAAATGTTTCGCAGAACCTTGCAGAGAATGAAGGCTCGCGTCCGCCCGCATACAGATGCGCCGTATCCCCGAAGGTATTGATGCGGAACGATGCGATGCCCTTTCTGCGTTCCTCCGTCGAAACGACCGTAACGGCCGTCGGTGCGGCGCAGAGCCCGTGCCAGAGCACCATCGGGGATGCCCCGATCAGATGCGCAAGCATAACGCATTCCACGCCGAAATGGCAGAACAGCAGAATCGCATCCGTATTGGGACGTTCCGCGCGGTAGTAATTGCCCTCCCGGACATAGCCGTGCTTGGCAATCAGCGTGTCAAGTCCCGCGAAAACCCGCTGCGCCTCTTCCCCGACTTGATGCGTCCGCATCACATCGGTTTCAGCCCAGCGATCCTTGTCGTAATAAGCCGGTTCCTCCGTCCAGACTGCGGGCAGCCAGTCCCACGCCACGCGGATGTCACCGGTATCGGGATGCAGAATTGCCGCGCGGAATTCGCGCAGCCACGGCAGCGTTTCCGCCTCCATGCCGAGTGCATCCAGTGTATATTTCGCCGTATCCTGCGCCCGCCCGAGCGGGGAAACATAGCAGGCGGCGAATTTATGTCCGGCCAGCCGCTTTGCAGCCAGCGCCGCTTCGGTTTTTCCTGTTTCCGTGAGCGTATCATGCTCGTAATCCGGATCGCCGTGCCGCACAATAATCAGCTTCATACTTTATCACCGCACGCTGTACACAGCATATCCTTCGCCCTGCGGACAGCGCACTCCGGCGCCCGTTTCCCGTTCCGTTCCGGCATAAAAAGCCCTCTCTTCTTTCTGTCTTGAATCATGATAAACGGAGAACAACATACTCCGTTCATCATATCATACCATAAAACGCCGGAATTGTCAACGACGGCGCCGCACAGCGGCTTGACTTTCATACGGTGATATGGTATTATAGTAGTATCTTGACTGGCATCTGCCGCGAAAGGAAGGATTGAGGATGAAACTACGAAAAACGGCCGCGCTGCTGACCGCTGCATTTCTGCTGCTGACGGGCATCAAGGCGGTCATTCCCGTTTCCGCTGATACGGAACGCCATACATTCACCGTCGGCTTTGACGCGGAATTTCCGCCCTACGGCTATCAAGACGAATCCGGCGAATACGTCGGCTTTGACCTCTCCCTCGCAGACGAGGTATGCAAGCGCAGAGGCTGGGCGCTGAACAAGGTGCCGATTGAGTGGAACTCCAAGGATATGGAGCTGAAAACCGGCGCGATTGACTGCATCTGGAACGGCTTTACGATCAACGGCAGAGAAAACGACTACACCTGGACCGTGCCGTATGTGGACAATTCACAGGTTGCGATTGTCCGCGCGGATTCGGATATTCAGGTGCTCTCGGATCTCTTCGGCAAGATTGTTGCGGTGCAGACAGACAGCTCTGCGCTTGCAGCCTTTACCGGCGAGGACGCGGAGGAATCGAATATCGCGCTGGCCAAAACCTTCCGGGAGCTCCGGCAGGTCGGCGACTACAACAGCGCATTCATGAATCTGGAAAGCGGCGCGGTGGACGTCATCTGCATGGACATCGGCGTTGCGAATTATGAGATCAAAGCGCGCGGCGGCAAATTCCGGATGCTCGATGAGCACATCTCCTCGGAGGAGTACGGCGTCGGCTTCCTGAAAGGCAATACAGAGCTGCGCGACGAGGTGCAGGAAACCCTGTTTGAGATGCTCGATGACGGCGCCTTTGCCCGAATCGCCGCTGACTGGGAGCTCACCGACTGCGTCTGCCTGACACGGGAATCAGCCGCACCGGCGGAAACGCCCAAAGAAGCGGAATCTGTTGATGAAACAGAAAAAAACGGTACAAGCCTTGCCAATATCTGTATACAGCTGCTCCGGGGCGTCGGCGCATCCCTGGCAATCTTCTTCCTGACGCTGCTCTTTGCGCTGCCGCTCGGCCTGCTGATCGCGTTCGGCAGAATGAGCAGATTCAAGCCGCTGAGCGCGCTTGTCAAGCTGTATATCTCTGTTGTCCGCGGCACGCCGCTGATGCTCCAGCTGCTCGTGGTGTTCTTCGGCCCGTATTATCTGTTCCGCGTCAGCACGCCGCCCGGCTACCGCTTCTGGGCCGTCATCATCGGCTTTACGCTGAATTACGCGGCGTATTTCGCAGAGATTTACCGCTCCGGCATTCAGGCGGTTCCGGTCGGACAGCATGAGGCCTGTGCGATTCTCGGCTATTCCGGCACACAGAAATTCTTCCGGATCATCTTCCCGCAGATGACCAAGAACATCCTGCCCTCCGTGACGAATGAGGTCATCACGCTGGTCAAGGATACCTCGCTTGCATTCGCCATTTCCTATACGGAAATGTTTACGCTGGCCAAGCAGGTCGCGGCGGCACAGGCAACAATCCTGCCGCTGTTCATCGCAGGCGTGTTCTACTATGTATTCAACTTCATCGTTGCGTTTGTCATGGAGCGCATCGAAAAGAAGCTCAGCTATTTCAGATAAGGAGGACAGGAACATGAATCTGCTTGAAGTGAAGAATCTGAAAAAGAGCTTCGGCGACCTGGAAGTGCTGAAAAATATCAGCATGGAGGTCGGGGAAGGCGAGGTCGTGTCCATCCTCGGCCCCTCCGGCTCAGGCAAATCGACCTTCCTGCGCTGCATCTCCATGCTGGAAACAATCGACGGCGGCTCGCTGGTCTACTGCGGAAAGCAGGCGGTTTCCGAGCAGGACGGCAAGCCGGTCTATGTCCCGAAAAGCGAATTGCAGGAGATCCGGCACAGCTTCGGACTGGTATTCCAGAATTTCAATCTGTTTCCGCATTATTCCGTGCTGAAAAATATCACGGACGCGCCAATCCGCGTTTTGAAGCGCGACAAGGCGGAGGTCATGAAGGAAGCGGAGGCGCTGCTGAAAAAAATGGGGCTTGCCGACAAGGGCAGCTTCTATCCCTATCAGCTTTCCGGCGGTCAGCAGCAGCGTGTTGCGATTGCGCGGGCGCTTGCGATGAAACCGAAGATGCTGTTCTTCGACGAGCCGACCTCGGCGCTGGATCCGGAGCTGACCGCGGAGATCCTCAAGGTATTGAAGGAGCTTGCGAAAGAGAAAATGACCATGCTGATTGTCACGCATGAGATCGGCTTTGCGCGCAGCGTGTCCGATCATGTGGTGTTTATGGACGGCGGCGTGATCGTCGAGCAGGGCGACCCGCGCGACGTCATTGACAATCCTTCCAACGAACGCACCCGCGCATTTCTCAAAAAGATGGAACAGTAACCGCGCGGAAATCCGCAGGAAAGGAGCCGTATCATGCAGATTCTGGAGCTTGGATACCGTTCCGTGCTGATGCCGCATACGGCGTTCTCGTACCCGGACGGCGCGGACGGAACGCTGCTGCTGCTGACGGATGCGCCCATGCAGATCACGGCCGGGACGCAGCTTCTGCAAGCGGAATCCGGCGACGCCGCGGTTATCGCGGAGCATACGCCGCTTGTCTGCAAGGCCGCCGAGCAGCCGCTTTACTATGACTGGGTGCTGTTCCGGCAGGGCGGCGACCGCAGCTTCTATCAGTCCCTGCAAATCCCGGAAAACACGCTGCTGCGCTTCGGGGACACCGCATTTTTCTCTGTGCTGCTGGAACAGCTCTGTGCTGAGTTTTACGGGGCGAATGCCAAGCGCAGCGATATGCTGGAATATCTGCTCAAGGCGCTGCTGATCCGTATGGCGGAAACCGGCGGCCCTGTCGCTGAGCAGGCCGCCGCAGAGCATTCCGATCCACATTACGCGGAGCTGGTGCGGCTGCGGGAGAAAATTTATGCGAATCCGCAGGAGAAGTGGACGGTCGAGCTGCTCTGCTCGGAGGTCGGCATGAGCCGAAGCTATTTCCAGCTTGTGTACAGGGAAACCTTCGGCATGACCTGCATCGCGGACGTCATCAACTGCAAAATGAACCTCGCCCGCGAGCTGCTGACCTCGACAAGCTATACGATTGCGCATGTCGCGCAGCTCTGCGGATATGACAACGAGGAACATTTCATGCGGCAGTTCAAGAAGAACAACGGCGTCACCCCGACCGTCTACCGCCGCACCCACAGCGAATAATGCCGGCAGGCCGGCAGCGATTCTTCACTATTCCGCAGCAAGAGCAAGGCGGGCGCAGACGTCACGGTCGGCGCCCGCTTTTTGCGAGAGCAAAAAAATACGTAAAATTCGACATTTTCCGTTTTTCGCTGCATTGACAGACCGGTTCCGGATGTGATATAATGACCGCGAACCCGGAATCAAACAGAACGGAGGACAGTCTATATGCGTACACACATCACAGCGCGCGCAGCAGCCTGCGGCGCGGCTTTTATGCTGACCTTAACAGCGGCCGGTCAGCTTCCGGTATCCGCGGCGTCATCTGCGGTTTCTGCACCGGTATTCTCACAGGAAAGCTGCTTTTATGACGCTGCATTTGATCTGACGCTGACGGCACCGGATGACTGCAAAATCTATTATACGCTGGACGGCAGCGAGCCAACCGGAAATTCCCGGCTGTATGACGGCGCTATCTCTGTCTGTGACCGCACGCCGGAAGCTAATGTCATATCGGATCAGGCAAACCCGCACAATCCGCCGGACGCGCCCGTCGATAAGGCGACGATTGTCCGTGCGGCAGCGTATGATGCATCGGGACGTTTCAGTGAAACCGTGACAAAGACCTATTTCATCGGCTGCGGCCAGAGAGATTACCTGACGGACATTCCGGTGGTTTCGCTGGTGACGGATCCGGATCACCTGTTCAATGAAGAAACCGGCATTTATGTTGACGGAAACTCCGGTGCGCGGCAGGAATTCAGGCTTCCGAATTATATGCAGAAGGGACGGGAATGGGAGCGCCCGGCACACTTCACGGTGTTTGAGAACGGAAAAGCCGTTTACAGTGCGAACACCGGCATCCGCATTCACGGGAATTCATCATCCATGTCCGCACAAAAGAGCTTCAAGCTCTATTCAAGGAGCGAATACGGCACAAAGAAATTCGCATACGATTTCTTCGGCGGCACAGCCAGGGATGTGAACGGCGAACGCATCTCGTCCTTCGATCACATGATTCTGCGGAACGGCGGCAATGACAGCACCCTGAAAATCCGCGACCGGCTGTGTCAGGAGATGGCGGCGGGGCGCAGCTTCGGTACGCAGGCAAAATCCGAATGCGTCGTATTCCTGGACGGCGAATTCTGGGGGCTTTACAACTTCACCGAAAAGCTGAACGAATCCTATCTCGCCGCGCATTACCATGTCAAAAAGGATTCCGTCTGCCTCATCAAGGATCCGCTTGAATATATCGAGGGGGATGTCAAGGGGCTGGATGACTTCCGGGATCTGATTGCGCTTGCGGAGTCTGACCTGAGCGGCGCAGACGCCTATGACCGGGTTGCAGCCGTCATTGACATCAAGGGCTATGCGGAATATATGGCGACGGAGCTGCTCATCGCCAACATTGACTTCAACAACAACAATTTTGCGCTGTGGAAAACAGATACCGCTGACAGCAGCAATCCGTATGCTGACGGGAAATGGCGTTTTCTGCTGTACGACACCGAGGAAAGTCAGGGGCGCGGCCCCTATTGCGCGGCCGACACCGACATGTTTGCACGGATGCAGCAGTCCGAGGCATGGAATATCCGGCTCCTGTTCTCGCTGCTGGAAAGCAGCCCGAGATTCCGGACGGAATTTACAGAGGCGTTTTATTCGGTCTGTGATGAAAATTTCAATAGTGAACGCGTACTAAAACGCGCAGACGAACTGCTGCTGCGGTATCGGAAAGCGCTCGAAAAATCATATGACCGGTTTGCAGAGCACTATGCGGATTCGGAAACGCCGACGGCCGAAAGCCAGCTGAATGAAGATTTTTCGTCGCTGCGGACATTCTGGGAAGACCGTGCGGATTATGCAAAATCGCATCTGGTCAATTATCTGCAAACGGTTGTCCGCCCCGGAGATGTGAACGGGGATGCACAGGTTGACGCCGCAGATGCAGTGCTGCTCCGGGATCTGCTGCTCGGAAGGCCGGATGCGGCACTTGCAGATCGGACTTCCGCCGATCTGAACGCCGACGGACGGCTCAGCGCCGCCGATCTGTCAGCGCTGAAGCAGCTGCTCCGGGCAGCATAAGCCGCGCTGCGCAGAACGCTCATTTCACGATCCGCTCTCCCTGTTCCGGGGAGGGCGGATTTTTCAGGATGCCGTTTCAGCAGCCGCCGTTGCATTTTGCCGTATCATATGGTATACTATGGACAGCTCAAAAAAAATTTTTTTCGGAAAAGTGTAATATCACCGGTGCCGTTGGTGTCTGTCATTTTGAAGCCGCTTCAAAACCGAACCGAAAGGATGATGATTACTGTGGATGATAAAGAACTGATCAGTCTGTACTTTGCCCGCGACGAAAAAGCAGTCACGGAAACACAGCGCATATTCGGCGGATACCTGTATACCATCGCGCACAATATTCTTGGAAGCGTACAGGATGCGGAAGAATGTGTCAATGATGTTCTGATGCGCCTCTGGAATCACATCCCGCCGGCCAAACCGGAGAACGTCTATGCATATTTCGCATCTGTCGCACGGTCCGTCGCAAGCAAGCGCTACAAAATGAAGCACGCGCAGAAGCGCGGCGGCGGGGAAACGGCACTCGTGCTTGACGAGCTGCATGACTGCTGCACCGATCCTGACACGGTGGAACAGCAGATTGACAGCCGCGCCCTGCGGGAAACGATTGCCGCGTTTATCGAAACATTAAAACCCGAGCAGCAGACCATTTTTATTCAGCGATACTGGTATGTCTGCCCGATTGAGGACATTGCGGAAGACCTCGGGATCTCGAAATCAAAGGTTTCGGTGACCCTGATGCGCACACGCCAGAAGCTCCGGAAACATCTTGAACAGGAGGGATTCTTATGAAGCCGATCGACCTTTACGACGCCATGGAAGGCATCCCGGATCAGTACATCGAAGCGGCAAAGCCTGCCGTCAAGCGGAAGGGAGAGTCCCGTACAGTCACAACGCAGACAGTACGTGCAGCGGAGCAGGTACACAGCAGTCCGCACACGCAGAAGCGTCAGAACAGAAAGGACAGTATCCATATGAGTACCATTCAGCCGGTATGGCAGCGCATCACAACAGGCCTTGTCGCTGCTGCCGCCTGCGCCGTATTTGTCGGCGGAGGCTGGTTTATCGTTCAGCAGGCAAAACAGAACCGTCAGCAGGAAAACGAAGAAAGCATGGCGAAATCAGCTCCGAATTTCCTCGGCGGTCTTGGCCGGATCCATGTTGCAAGCGACATGTATCTGATGTATGATAACGAAAAAGCATATTTCAGCCTGGCAAGCTATGAAGCAAAACGCAGCAGCAGCGAAGTCGGCAAGCTCACGGAGCGTGAACATGCCGCAGAATATCTCTGGGACGGCGAGCAGTTCTGCCATGCGGAGGACAATGCGCTTTACCGCATCGGCATGGACGGAAAGCATACGGAAAAAACGCCGTTCTATACAATCGACACCGATGAAATCCAGAAGCAGGTCAGCACAGACATCGTCAGCACCTATTTCCTTGAAACCAAAAAGCTCACGGACGGTTACTATTATGTCTGCTTCGCAATCGGAACCGCAACCGACAAAACCGTCAACTGGGACAATCAGGTCTTTGCCTGCATCTATCAGCCGGAAAACGGTCAGCAGGACTTCATCCCGAACGGGCTCATTTCCCAGCCGCATCTCATCACGGACGGCAATGATATCATCGTGTCTGAGGCCAACGGCGACCTTTACCGCGTCACACTGAATCCGGTGAACATTGAGGCACTCGGAAACGTGCAGCCGACCGCCGCCTTTGAATCAAACTTTGCCCTCTCGGACGGCAGCCTGTACTATATGGCTTCCAAAGCAGAGGACGAGAGCGAAAAGCTCAGCTACGGCAAAATCAACCTGAAAACACTCGAATATACGGATGTTCTGGAAACACCGGACTTCACGAACTTTGTTCCCTATAGCGGAGAAATCTACGCGCTCAGCTCTGACGGTTCAAAGCTGATCTGTGCAGATCCCGACATGAAGCATGTCAAAACGGTCTGCGACTTCAACGGCATGATGACGGAAAAGCAGCAGGCTGCGCTTGCCGAAGATATGACACAGCATTCCTATCTGCCGGTGCTGCACGCCGTGGATGACAACTGGTTCATGATTGATCTTTCCTCGGTTGATTCAGCCAGAGGCAAGGCGCTGATCGACCGCAAGACCATGAAAATGCAGCTCTTCACGCAGAACAGCGCCGATGACATCCCCGAAACGGCCGCAAAGCCCAATATCTACGGCGGTACAGGCGCACTGCATACGGCTGGGAACATGTGGCTGGTCTATGATGACAGCAATGTGTACTTTGAGTACAGCGCCCTGCGCGGTGAGCGCAATCCTGCTTCTCAGATCTCGGATACCGTGCTGTTCAGCAAAGGCAGGGACACGGCACTGATCTATGACGGCAAATACCTCTACACCCACGACGGATTCAACCTGTATCGTCTCGGAAGCGACGGAAACCCGGAAGCGGAACCGTTCTACACCGTCAGTGACGCAGATATTGCAGCATTCAAAGCAGAAACCGGCGGAAAAGCATATTTGCAGTTCTTCGGTGTTGACAGACTCACAGAACAGTATTACCATGTCTTCGCACAGCTCGTAGACGATCCGGTCGGACAGAACGTCAGCTACAACCAGACCTTCGCTTATCTCTACAATGCGGAAACCGGAGCGTGCCGGGAAATCCCGGATTTCGGAGAGCAGCTGTTATCTTTCCGTTGCGTCAAAAGCGGAGATTACTTCTACTGCTGCCCGGTCGGCACGGAAAACCTCTGCCGCTTTGACCTTGAACACTACACCTATGAAACCATTGCGAAGCCGGATCCCTATATCATGTGGAACGACTGCATTCTGGCAGACAACAACGCCCTGTACTATCTGTCGCCGGGACTGAACAGCAACGGCGAACAGGCCTTTTACGACTTCGCCAAGCCCTGCTACTGCAAATACGATCTGAGCACCGGTACCTCCGGCGTTCTGAGTGAAACACCGGATCTCGATTATTTCGTTCCGTTTGACGGCATGATCTATTTCGTCAGCCTGGACGGCACAAAGGTTTACTGCGCCGATCCGGAGCTGCAAAACAAAACCCTCCTGATCGACTACGAGCGGGACATTCCGGCAGAGCTCAAGGAAGCTGTTCTTGCCGCAGAAAAGAAATACAATACGACCGCGCCGATCTCGCGTGTGGACAGCGTCGATGAAAACTATCTCTGCACGCGCCTTGTGGACGGCACGGACATCCTGCTCAACCGAAAGACCAACCAGCTCCGCTTCTACCGGCGCACCGATTCGGAGAACACGGAACAGATCGCAGTCACTGCGCTGACCACAGCTGCGGAATCCGCAGCAGCAACGACCACGACCGCCGCCGTCACCGGCGACGAGGAAAACGTGTTCGGCGGCTGGGGAAGGCTGTATCCCGTTGACTGGGACAATCACGGCGCCGTCGCACTGTACCGTGACAGCAACAACTATTACTTCTTTGACGGAACAGAGGAGAAGTGGTACCGCTGCCCGCTTGCAGGCGGTGAAAAGGAACCGCTGCCCGCGCGCATCAACGGCGCACAGGCACCGCACAGGCCGTTCATCTCCGACGGCGAACGCGTTTACTCCAAGGACATGATCGTTTATTCCGACGGCAATGCGTCAAATTCGTTTGATACCGCACAGATCCGCGCATATCTGGACGAGCTGAATGACGATGCAACGGACAACGGCTATTACTACGAATGCCAGAATATCTGGCACATCCGCAACCATTACTTCCTGCATATCACCGGTACCAATCAGAAGGGCGACATCATCAGCATCGAGGTCTGGACAGACGAAACCGGCAGAATCATCTCCCATGAAAACGCACCGGCAAACATCTCGCTTTACTTCTGCAACGGCAAAAAAACGGAAATGCGTGCAATCAAAGACCAGTTTCTTGATGTCATAGACTGCCCCGGCGACGAGATCGACGGAAAGCCGGATCCGCTGGCATACGGCAAGATTATTGATATGTACAGTGACATGGAACATGAATACTATTTCACCGCAGATCATGACCTGTATACCCTCGTTCAGGGAGAACCGGTGCTCGTGACCGACAGAGCATTCCAGAACCCGAAGATGGAAATCGCACCGGACGGCCGCTTCTTCTATGTCAATCAGGATCCGCTGAACTTCTCGGTGCGCGAATGGATCGGCGGCTCACAGGACAATGAGCTCTATGCACCGGAGCTGTGCCAGGAGCTGCGGATCTGCGGCTTTGAAGAAACCGGGAACGGCAGATACAACATCGTTCTTTCACGGACAGTCGAC
Organism: Oscillospiraceae bacterium; assembly: GCA_016281125.1. Lineage (GTDB taxonomy): Bacteria > Bacillota > Clostridia > Oscillospirales > Ruminococcaceae > Firm-04. Next base: position 42,862 of record JAEEIA010000038.1, read on the forward strand.
AATGACACCGGCTACGTCTTTGTGGACGCCGCAACGGGGCAGGCCGTAAAGAAGATACAGTAAGGCCGGCAAATGAACAATCCTCCGAATACGATTCACACAAGCACACCGCCTGACAGAAATATCAGGCGGTGTCACTTTGTTCACAGGCTCCCCGTTTTGCAGCTTCCCCGGAAAGAAAGCTATTGATTTTCTTGCTTTGATATTGTATAATATAAGCAAATATTCATGATCGGAGGGATACCCCATGCCGCCCGGAGGAAGACCCGGCCCCGGTTATCTGACCGAGGAAGAAAAGAAAAACAAACCAAAGGTAACAAAAGAGCTGCTTCGGCGCATTTATTCCTATCTCAGGCCGTACCGGAAGCAGATGGCGCTGGTTCTGGTTTCGATTCTGGTTTCATCCGTTCTCACGCTGATGCCGTCTGTTCTGACCGGAAAGATCATTGACGAAGGCCTGATTGCCAGAAACCTGAAAGCGCTCATTCTGTTTATTCTGCTTTCATTCGGCGTCACGCTGCTCGCAAACCTGATCGGCATTCTGGAAAGCTACCTGAACACATGGATTGCGCAGCACATCACCTTTGATATGCGCAATACGATGTACCGTCACCTGCAAACGATGTCGCAGCGGTTCTTCACCACGAACAATCAGGGCGACATCATCACGCGCATGACAAGCGATATTTCCGGCGTGCAGCAGATCATCACAGGCACCCTGACGAGCATTCTGTCCAATGCAATCACGCTGATTGTGGCACTCATCCTGATGTTCCGTGAAAACTGGATTCTCGCGCTGGTCGGCATCGCCGTCGTGCCGCTGTTTACGATTCCGACGCGCAGCGCAGGCAAGCGCCGCTGGTCGATTACCAAGGAATCGCAGGCTTGCAGCGACGAGATCAACGGCATCCTGAACGAAACGCTCTCCGTCAGCGGACAGCTCCTCGTCAAGCTGTTCGGTATGGAGGAAAAGGAAAATCAGCGCTATCAGGCCGTCAACAAAAAGATGATCGGCCTGAACATCAAGGAGAGCATGGCGGGCCGCTGGTTCCGCATGGCGCTCAGCACGTTCACCAACATCGGGCCGATGCTGATTTATCTGGTCGGCGGCCTGATCATGATGCGCTATGACGAGTCGATCACGGTCGGCCAGATCACAGTTCTGGTTGCGCTGCTTGGAAAAATGTACATGCCGGTCAACCAGCTGCTGAATATTCAGGTGGACTGGATCCGCTCCATGGCCATGTTCACGCGCATCTTTGAATACTACGATCTGGAGCCGGAAATCCAAAATGCACCGGATGCAATCGTTCCGCCGTCCGCGGACGGCGAGGTCGAGTTCCGGAATGTCCGGTTCTATTACGACGAGGAACGTGAAATCCTGAAAAACATCAGCTTCAGGCTGGAAAGACGGGTACTAATAAAGAAGTTTTAATTCTTTGGTAACTATTCAGTCCTCCAAGCCAACTGTCCTTGAAACAAAGAATGCAGTGCATCGAACGCAGTGAATTCAGCTTTTGCGGCGGTAGAGGTCAGAGACTTCAACAACAGGAAATCTTTAGCACCCTGTTCTGAGCGGAAA
>JAEEIA010000005.1 GCA_016281125.1 Oscillospiraceae bacterium
CCGATCTTTGCCTTGTACTCAGCCTTGAACTGTGAAGCGAGTTCCTTGAGGTCGTCAGCTGTGAGCTCAACGTCCTGTGTAACTCCTCTGGAAGCCTTCATCTTGTCGATGAGCTCTTCGAAGTGCTTCTTACCAACTTCCATAACAACGTCAGAATACATCTGGATGAATCTGCGGTAGCAGTCATATGCCCAGCGCTCGTTGTTAGACTTCTCAGCCATGGTCTTGACGACTTCCTCGTTCAGACCGAGGTTGAGGATCGTATCCATCATACCCGGCATAGATGCTCTTGCGCCCGAACGGACGGAAACGAGCAGCGGGTTCTCCTTGTCACCGAACTTCTTGCCGGTGATGCCTTCCATCTTGACGATGTACTCCTCGATCTCAGCCATGATCTCAGCATTGATCTGACGGCCGTCCTCGTAGTACTGTGTGCAAGCCTCAGTCGAAATCGTGAAGCCCTGCGGAACCGGAAGACCGATGTTGGTCATCTCAGCGAGGTTCGCGCCCTTGCCGCCGAGGAGCTCACGCATGTTTGCGTTACCCTCAGAGAACAGGTAACAATACTTTTTGCCCATTGGAAAAACCTCCATTCTTTGTATACCGGCAGATTGCTTGTCAGGCATACTGCGGGCGCAGTACACCCCAATAGCCGGAGATAGCATTATTATACCATAAAAAGCCGGAAAAAGTCCAGTCCTTTTGCAAACATTTTTTGGATTCCCGCGATTTTTGGCATTTTCAACAAATCTCTGCATTTTGCTTGCAATCAGTGGGATTATGTGCGATAATGAGGATACTGTTTTCCGGTACACATTCCGGATGCGTGCTTTCCGGATTCCTGCGGCTTTCCGCCCGGTCATCCGCGGCTTTGGCTGCTCCCGGAAATACACTACTTATAGAAAGGAACAGCTGAGAAATGATCATAGAGAACGGTCTGCCGCAGGTGAAGATTTTTTCGGACGGCGCGTGCAGCGGCAATCCCGGGCCGGGGGGCTGGGGGACGATCCTCCAGTTTACCGATCCGCAGGGGAAGCTGTATGAAAAGGAGCTCTCCGGCGGGGAGGCGCATACCACAAATAACCGCATGGAGCTCTCCGGGGTGATTGCGGGGCTGGAAGCACTCGTGAAGCCCTGCGCCGTTCTGCTGACGACCGACAGCCGCTATGTTGTGGACAGCGTCACAAAGGGCTGGGTCTATGCATGGCAGAAAAAGGGCTGGGTCAAGGCGGACAAAAAGCCTGCGCTGAACGTCGATCTCTGGGAAAAGCTGCTGCCGCTGCTGAAAAAGCATCAGGTGACCTTCAACTGGGTAAAAGGTCATGCGGGGCATCCCGAAAACGAGCGCTGCGACCGTCTGGCCGTGGCAGAGCGCATGAAATTTTGAACAGAACGGGAAGAAATTGGGGAAATGCTTGATTTTTACCCTGATCTGTGTTATAATTACAGTGATTATACCGAAATGCAACCCGGTCAGACCACACTATCTCGACTGTCAGGACGGTGATAAAACATGCAGACAGACGGTTTCCGCAGGATCGCAGTGATCGCAGCAGGAATCAATGAAGAATATCAGAGCAGCGTGCTCAGCGGCATTGCAGATGAAGTGAAGGAACGCCGGATCAATGCGGTGTGTTTCGGCGCGTTCGGCGGCGTGCTGGAAAATCAGCTTTGCGATATCGGGGAAAACAATATATATAATTTGCCGGATTTCCGGCGGTTTGACGGCGCCGTACTGATGACGAATACGATCATGGATCCGGCTACGCGTGCGGCTGTCATGGAGGCAGTGCAGCAGGCGGACATCCCTGCGGCTGTGCTGGATGACGACAGCTGTCCCTCTTTTATCAATATCTGCATTGACAATGAAAAAGCGATGCGGGAGATGGCAGAGCATGTGATCTCCGTGCATCATGCAAAGACAGTGAACTATATTTCCGGTCCGCTGGAAAATCCGGAGGCGCGGAACCGTTACCGGGCTTTCCTCAGCGTGATGGAGGAACACGGGCTCCATGCGGAAAAGGAACGGATCTATTTCGGAGATTTCCGTCCGATCAGCGGCAGGGAAGCGGCAGAAGCCTTCCTGCGTTCCGCATTGCCGCTGCCGGATGCAGTCATCTGTGCGAACGACGCCATGGCGGTTGAGGCGATCGGTGTGTTCAAGCAGCACGGCATCCGCATTCCGGAGGATATGATCGTCACCGGCTTTGATCATACGTATTATGCACATCATCACAGCCCGTCGCTGACCTCGGTTTCGCGGCCGCTGTATGAGGCGGGGCGGACAGCCGTCCGGACGCTTGCACAGATCTGGGAAGGCAAAGACTGCAGCAGTGCCGCGGTGCTGGATACCTCGCTGGCACTGCTGGAAAGCTGCGGCTGTGCGAGTCCGGAAACGGTCGATACGCGGCTGTACCGGGAGAGCGTATCTGAGCTGCTCAAGCGTACCCGTGCGGATGTTTCGCTGTTCAACCGTATGATCTCCTCGCTGGCCGGCGCCGAAACGACGGAGGACAATGTCCGGATGCTCGGCAGGTTCATGCAGGAGCTCGGCTGTGAGGAGTGCAGCATCTGTCTGTGCGACAACTGGCAGAGTGCCTTCCGTGATGAGGCTGCGGGCGAAACGAATGCAGACGGTCGCGGCTATACCGAGTTTATGTCCGCGCCGTATATCCGTACGGAGCTCGGGACCGGCGCGATCGAGCGCTTCCGCAGCGCTGATCTGTTCCCCGTCCCGTTCACGGACAGCGGCAATATGAGCTACTTCCTGCCGCTGCACTTCCGTGCGCGCTGTATCGGCTACTATATTATTACGAACGGGGATTTCCCGATCCGGAGCATGCTGTGTCATACATTCATGCTCGGCATCAGCCATTCGCTGGAAAATATCCGCAAGCTGACGCATCTGAACAATGCTGTCAGCGAGCTTGACAGACTGTATGTGACCGATCCGCTCTGCGGCATTTACAACCGGAACGGCTTTATCCGGCTGGCAAATCAGATCTTCCGGGAATGCATGGAGGACGGCAGAAAGCTGATGCTCGGCTTTATCGACATGGACGGCCTCAAATATGTCAATGACAATTTCGGGCACGACGACGGCGACTTTTCGCTGAAAATGCTGGCGGATGTCATCAGTGAATGCTGCGGCGACCGCCTGACCTGTGCGCGCTTCGGCGGCGATGAGTTCATTGTGATCGGAAGCGGCCTGACAGAGGCGGAAACTGCAAAGTTTGAACGGCAGTTCCGCGACAGGCTCGAAGCGGTCAATCTGGTCAGCGGAAAGCCGTACCGCGTGGATGCGAGCATCGGAACCTATCTGACAGAGGTCACGCCTGAGATGAAGCTCTTTGAGCTGATTGCGGAGGCGGATCAGGTGATGTATGAACAAAAAAAAAGAAAGGGGATCTCCCGGTATCTCCGGCGTGAATAAACCGGTGATCCCGAGGGTATGAATTATGCGTGAAAGCGGAATTTTGCTGCCTGTGACCGCACTGCCGTCCCGACACGGCATCGGCAAGCTCGGACAGGCTGCGTATGACTTTGTGGATTTCCTGCGGGATGCGGGCTGCCGGTACTGGCAGGTGCTCCCGCTTTCCCCGACCGGCTACGGCGATTCGCCCTATCAGTCCTGCTCATGCTTTGCGGGCAATCCGTATCTGATTGACTTCGACCGGCTGTCAAAATGCGGCTGGCTGACCCCGGCGGATTATGAGGGAATCCAGTGGGACGAAAACGCGCAGGAGATTGAATATACGCTGCTCTATGAGCAGATCATGCCGGTGCTGCGCATTGCGTTCGGCAACTTCAAAAAGCATAAGCCAGCGGGTTTCCGGCGCTTCTGCACGAAGCATAAGGCATGGCTCGGCAATTATGCGATGTTCATGGCGTTGAAGGACGTCAACGGCAGCAGACCGTGGTACGAATGGGAATCATCGCTTGCCGCCTGCGACCGGAAGGCCGTTTCCGAGGCGAAAAAGACGCTGGAGGAGGACGTGCAGTTTCACTGCTTTGTACAGTACTGCTTTTTTACCCAGTGGGAGGCGCTCAAGAAATACGCGAACGAACAGAGCGTGCTGATTATCGGTGATATTCCGATTTATGCGGCCTATGACAGCGCAGAGGTCTGGGCGCAGCCGGAGCTCTTCCGGCTCGACAGCGAAAAGAAGCCGGTTGCCGTCGCGGGATGTCCTCCGGACTGCTTTTCCGAAACCGGCCAGCTCTGGGGCAATCCGCTCTGGAACTGGGAGGCGATGGCGGAAAACGGCTATGCGTGGTGGCTGGAACGGCTGGCCTTTACACTGGAAATGTATGATACCGTGCGGATCGACCATTTCCGCGGCTTTGAAAAGTATTATGCGATTCCTTACGGTGATCCGACGGCTGAGCACGGAAAATGGACGAAGGGACCGGGCTATACGCTCTGGAAGGCGGCAAAGGAACGCTTCGGAGAGATGCACGTCATTGCAGAGGATCTCGGCAATATTACGCCTGCGGTTGAGCGGCTGCTGAAACGCACGGGCTTTCCCGGCATGAAGGTGCTCCAGTTCGCATTCGACAGCGGTGCGGAGAATCCGTACCTGCCGCATAATTTTGAAACTGCGAACTGTGTGTGCTATACCGGCACGCATGACAACCATACGCTCCGCGGCTGGGTCAAGAGCAATCCGGAGGCGGTGAACGAATACGCGATGGCGTATCTCGGCGTCAAGCGGGAGAAGAAGCTCCCGAAGGCGATGCTCCGCGCGGCATGGGGCAGCACGGCAAGGATTGCGGTGGCGCCGCTCCAGGATTTCCTGAACGCACCGCCCTCCGCCCGGATCAATACGCCGTCCACGCTGGGCGGCAACTGGGTGTTCCGCACAAGCAGAACGGATTATACCGGAAAGCTGAAGGAATCTATCCGCAGCCTGAACGAAACCTTCGGGCGGCTGAATCCGCAGATTCCGCCTGAACCGGCGACAGAAGAACCGACAGAGGATTAGGGAAGAGAGCGCGTATCCGCATGACAGCGGCGGATACGCGCTTTTGCGCTGCAAAGCGGAGGATCCTGCGCGATACTCCGGAATAATGTATGATTTTGCATTTGAATGAATAAAAGAATCTGGCACATACCCCAAAAAGCGAAAGTTTCTTGACATCAGGCGCAAAACGAGTTATAATAAAATGTACGACTGTGTCGAAAAAGACCGGGGAAACCGGTCCCAGAGAGAAAGGCGTTTGTTCATGAAACGTGATAAAAGGAAAGTTAGAAGGAAGCAGAGAACACAGCTCAGCGACAGCATGATGAAGACCGCTTTTATCTTCGGCGGCGGACTCGTTGTTGCAGTGCTCGGTCTGGTGGCGTTTTCCGTTGCGACCGGTCGGGGACAGAGCAAGAATATCAAGGCATCCGGCGGCATTGACTATGCAGTCAGCAAGCTGGAGGTATGGGAGGGCGAGGAAATCCCGTCCGCCGATACATTTCTTTATGACAATACCCGCTCGCTGGTGCAGGAGAGCCGCTATCTTGTTGCCCCGGAGGTGCGCACCGGCGATCAGGACGTTGCGATCCTGATGCAGCTGGAGGACGGCACGATCCGCACCGAGAATGCGGTGCTTTCCGTGCGCGAGCGCGTGCTCCACTATGAACTCGGCTCTGAAACGACCGCGCAGGAGCTGCTCGGCCGCGGCTTTGAGGAGGCTGAGGTTTCCAAGCCGCTGACGGAGTTTGCGGAGATCGGTTCGTTCCCGCTGACCGTGACGGTCAACGGCCGCGAAAGAGAGTTCACACTGATCGTGCAGGATACGGTCGCGCCGGTCGTGACGTTCCAGGATGATCTGAGCTTCTATCTGAACCAGAAGCTCACGGTCATGGACTTTGTCAAGAGCTGCGAGGACATGTCCCCTGTGGAATACCGCTTTGCGGAGCAGCCCTCCACGGCGGAAAAGGGCGTGCAGGTTGCATCGCTGATCGTGACCGATGCCGCGGGCAACAGCACGACCATTGATCTGGAATACATGGTGGACGGCGACGGCGAGCCGCCGGAGATCAAGGGCGTGGGCGATATGCAGACCATCGCCGGAATTCCGGTTTACTATCTGCGCGGCGTTACGGCAGAGGATGAGGGCGACGGCGGCGAGGTCGATGTGACGGTCAAGGAGCCGGAGAATTTCAGCATCCGCAAGCCGGGCACCTATGAGATTACCTTTACAGCGGAGGACAAGGTCGGCAATGTCGGCGAAAAGACCGCGAAGCTGACCGTTCTGCCTGCGATTTCGGATGTCAGCAAGCTGAAATCCGAGGATATTTACCGCATCGGCGACTATATCATCGAGGATCTGAAAAAGACCAACGATTTCAAGGATAAGAAAGCCTTTGCAAGAGCAATCTACACCTATGTGCAGAGCCATATGTTTTACAGCGACAACAAGGACATTCTGGACTGGCAGCATGCAGCGGTCATTGCCATTTACAACGGCTTCGGCGACTGCCGCAACTATTATGCCTACTCCAGACTGCTCCTGACCTGCGCGGACATTGAGAATATGACCGTGGAAAAGGAAAAGACCGCTGAATGGCAGAATGCCCACTACTGGAATCTGATCAAGATCAACGGCGCATGGTATCACTTTGATACGACACCGCGCTTTGACGTTTCCGATTTCTTCATGTGGACAGACGCACAGATGGATAACTACTCTGCACGGAACGACAACTGCTTCAACCGCGACAAGAGCCTGTATCCGCCGACACCGAAGTGAGGACGGCGGCATGAAGCAGAAGCTCGGCATTATCGGCGGACTCGGCCCGATGGCCTCCGCACAGTTTCTGGAGCTGCTGACGGACCGGACCGATGCCGCAACGGATCAGGAGCATATCGAAGTGTTCCTGTACAGCCGCCCGCAGACGCCGGACAGAACGGCATTTTTGCTCGGCCATTCGCCGGAAAGCCCGTATCCGGTGCTGCTGGACTCAGGCAGAAAGCTGGAGCAGCTCGGCTGCGGCGTGCTCGTCATGCCCTGCATGACGGCGTACAGCTTTTATCCGCAGCTGAAAGCGGAATTTCAGGCCAGGCTCATTAACCCGATTCTGGAAAGCGCTGCCGTTCTGAAAGAGCGCGGCATGAAAAAGGTCGGGATCATGGCGACGGACGGCACGCTGCAGGTCGGCACCTTTCAGCAGGCGCTGACGGACTGCGGCATTACGCCGGTCGTTCCCGATGCTGCAAAGCAGGCGGAGGTCATGAGCATCATCTATGACGATGTGAAGTCCGGCAGACCGGCCGACATGGAGCGGTTCCATGCGGCTGCGCACTCGATGCGTGCGCAGGGCGCGGAATGCGTCATCCTCGGATGCACCGAGCTCTCGGTCATCCGGCAGACGCAGAAGATCGGCAGCGGGTTCCTCGATGCGATGGAGGTGCTCGCGGACTGCGCGATCAGAGCCTGCGGATACCGCGTCAAGAACGCTGAATAACCAGAAGGAAGGCATGAAAATGCAGACCAATGTACTGGAATATCTGGAGCAGACGCTCCCGCGGGTGCCCGACAAGGTCGCATTCGCGGACGATCAGACACAGCTCACCTTTGCACAGGTTTCACAGAATGCGCGGGCGATCGGCTCTGCGCTCTCTGCGGACGGGCTTTCGGGTGAGCCTGTCGTTGTGTTTATGGAAAAATCACCCGCGGCGATCAATGCCTTTTTCGGTGTGATCTATGCGGGCTGCTATTATGTCCCGCTGGATGTGGAGATGCCGGCATTCCGCATAGAAATGATCCTGGAGCAGCTTCAGCCGCGTGCGGTGCTCTGCGACAGCGTCACGGAGCCGCAGCTTGCACAGTTCGGCTACATCGGCAAAACCTATCTGTTCGACGAGATTGTCAAGACGCCGGTCAATGATGCCGCACTTGCAAAAATCCGCGAAAAGCAGCTGGACATTGATCCGATCTACATCGTGTTCACTTCCGGCTCGACCGGCGTGCCGAAGGGCATTCAGGCATGTCACCGTTCGGTGATTGACTATATCGAAAACCTTTCGGAAACACTGGGCTTCAATGAGAATACCGTGTTCGGCAATCAGACGCCGCTTTATTTTGATGCGTGCCTGAAAGAGCTGTATCCGACTCTGAAATTCGGCGCGACAACATGGCTCGTGCCGAAGCAGTGCTTCTCGTTCCCGATCAAGCTGGTGGAGTACCTGAACGCACATCAGATCAACACGGTCTGCTGGGTTGTTTCCGCACTGACCATGATCTCCGCGACCGGCACGTTCAACACCGTGAAGCCGGAAACGCTGCATACCGTGGCGTTCGGCAGCGAGGTTTTTCCGGTCAAGCAGTTCAAGCTGTGGCGCGGGGTGCTGCCGGATGCGAAGTTCACAAATCTCTACGGCCCGACCGAGGCGACCGGCATGAGCTGCTATTACCATGTGGAGCGGGAATTTGAGGATACCGAGGCCATTCCGATCGGCAAGCCGTTCCGCAATACCGGCATCATTCTGCTGGATGAAGACAACAATGAGGCAGCTTACGGCGAACCCGGCGAAATCTGTATCCGCGGCACCTGCCTGACCATGGGCTACTTCGGGCAGCCGGAAAAGACCGCCGAGGTCTTTACGCAGAATCCGCTGCAAAAGCGGTATCCGGAGCTGATTTACCGCACCGGTGATATTGCACATTACAATGCGGACGGCGATCTGGTGTTTGTGTCCCGCAAGGACTACCAGATCAAGCACATGGGACACCGCATTGAGCTTGGGGAAATCGAAATCAACTGCGGCCTGTTTGAGGGCGTCGAGTCCGTCGGCTGCATCTATGATAAGGTCAAAGGGAAGATCGTTCTGTTCTATACCGGCCCGGCGGAAAAAGCGGCGCTTGCTGCGTACTTAAAGCAGCGCCTGCCGCGTTACATGCAGCCGAACCGGATCCGGCAGATCGGCACCATGCCGCATACGCCGAACGGCAAGCTCGACCGTAAGGCGCTGACTGCAATGTACGAGCAGGAAGCATAACAAAAAAACGGAGGAATACAAGATGGACGAGATTCGTGAAACGATCATCGGCATTCTCCAGGATCTGCATGAGGATGTGGATTTTGAGAATGAAACAAAACTGATCGACAGAAAAATCCTGGACTCCTTTGACATCGTGACGCTCATTTCCGAGCTCACGAATGAATTTGACGTGACCATTCCGGCTGACAGGATCGTGCCGGAGAACTTCAACTCGGCGGATGCGCTTGCCAAAATGATTGCGGAGCTTGAGGACGAGTAATGCTGTTTACCGATTCGCTCTTTATCTTCGGGCTGATCCTGCTGTTTTTCGTCTATTTCCTGATCCCGCAGAAATACCGCTGGATGCTGCTGCTTGCGGCGAGCATCGCGTTTTATGCGTATTCCGGCTGGGCAAATCTGCTGTTCATCGGGGCAACTGCGGTGAGCACGTTCTTTGTCACAAAGCACATTGAGAACATGGCCGATGCGGCAAAGGAAGCGGTTTCGGCGCACAAATCCGAATGGAGCAGGGATGAGAAAAAGGCATTCAAGGAGCAGGAGAAGAAAAAGCGCAGACGCTGGCTCACACTGCTGCTCGTGTTCAATTTCGGGATGCTCGCCGTGATCAAGTACGGTGCCTTCACGATGAACAACGTCAACAGCATCATCGGCTGGTTCGGGACACGCGGCACGCTGCCTGTCCCGAATTTCCTGCTGCCGATGGGCATTTCGTTTTATCTGTTCCAGACCATGGGCTATGCGATTGACGTTTACCGTGAGAAGTATGCCTGTGAGAAGAATTTTGCGAAGCTGGCGCTGTTTGTGTCCTTCTTTCCGCAGCTGATCCAGGGCCCGATCAGCCGGTATGACGACCTTGCAAAGGGGCTGTATGCCGGAAACGGCTTTGACGCGGAGCGCGTTCAGCTCGGCGTGCAGCGGATCCTCTGGGGCTATTTCAAGAAGGTTGCACTGGCAGACCGCATTCTGCCCGCGGTGACGCTGCTGATCTCCGATCCGGACAAGTATCAGGGCATGTACGCGCTGCTCGGAATGCTCTACTATACCTTGCAGCTCTACGCCGATTTCACCGGCGGCATTGATATCACAATCGGCATCGGGCAGGTGCTCGGCATTCCAATCACAGAGAATTTCCAGCGCCCGTTCTTCTCCAAGAACATCACCGAATACTGGCGGCGCTGGCATATCACGCTCGGAACCTGGTTCAAGGACTATCTGTTCTATCCGGTCAGCGTGGCGCAGCCGATGCTGAAGCTCTCCAAATGGAGCCGCGAAAAGCTCGGCAAAAACGTCGGCAAATATCTGCCGGTCTATGTTTCCACGGTTGCGGTCTGGTTCGTGACCGGTCTTTGGCACGGTGCCGCGTGGAATTTCATCGTCTGGGGTCTGATGAATGCGGTGATCATTCTGATTTCCGAGCGCTGCACCGGACTGTACGGCAAATTCCATAAAAAATACGCATGGAGCAATACGCATGCATATGACGGCTTTCAGGCAATCCGCACGACGCTCATGATGGGCTGTCTGCGCATGTTCGACTGCTACCGCGATGTGCCGCTGACATTCAGAATGTTCGGCACGATGTTCACGAAATGGAATGTGCATGTGTTCTGGGACGGCAGCCTGATGCAGCTGAAGCTGACGGCAGCGGATTACGGCGTCCTGATTGCGGGCACGCTGATCCTGTTCACGGCGAGTATGCTCGGCCGGAAGGGGAGCGTCCGCAAGCGCATCTGGGCAAAATCCCGCGTGCTGAGCTGCTGCCTGACCGTTCTGCTGCTGCTGACCGTGCTGATTTTCGGCGCATACGGCATCGGCTATGATTCCAGTCAGTTCATTTACAATCAGTTCTGACGGCAGCGTTATCTGTAAACAGGAGAAGCAATGGCAAATAAGAAAGTGCTGTTTTCCGGCCTGGCGATGGTGCTGACGGCCGGAATCGTGCTGGCAGCCTATCAGCGGCTTGTGCAGCCGAAATATATGTCCGATGTGGTCGAGGGCAATCTCATCGCGGACTACTACAACAGCGGCATGGATCATGACGTGCTGTTCGTCGGGGACTGCGAATGCTATGAGAATTTCTCTCCGGTCACGCTCTGGGAGAATTACGGCATCTCATCCTGTATCCGCGGCTCTGCGCAGCAGCTGATCTGGCAGTCCTATTATCTGCTGGAGGATACGCTGCGGTACGAAAAGCCGAAGGTCGTCGTATTCAACGTGCTTTCGATGAAATACGGCGAGCCGCAGAATGAGGCCTATAACCGCATGTCCATTGAGGGAATGCGGTGGTCATCCTCCAAAATCGGCAATATCAAAGCCTCCATGACGGAGGAGGAGAGCGCGCTCTCCTATGTGTTCCCGGTGCTGCGGTATCATTCCCGCTGGAGTGAGCTGACCGCAGACGATTTTACGTATTACTTCGGTGCAGAGCCGAATTTCTTCTCCGGCTATTATCTGCGGGCGGATGTCAAGCCCGCGGGCAAGACGCCGACACCCACGCCGCTGACCGATTACGCATTCAGCGACACCTGCTGGGACTATCTCGGGAAAATGATGAAGCTCTGCGCGGAAAATCATATTCAGCTGGTGCTGATCAAGGCGCCGTCGCTGTATCCGTTCTGGTATGACGAATGGGATCAGCAGATCTGCGAGTATGCGGAAAAGTATCATCTGCCGTATCTCAATTTTCTCAGCGAGGACAAGCTGGCAGCGACCGGCATCGACTTTGAAACAGATACCTATGACGGCGGTCTGCACCTGAATGTTTACGGTGCGGAAAAGCTGGCAGACTGGTTCGGCGGATATCTGAAGGAGAAATACAGCCTTCAGGACCGCAGTCAGGAGCCTGTGCTCCGGGCAGAGTGGGATGACATCTGTGCGCGGTATCACGCGGAAACAGCGCGTCAGCTCGCCAATCTGGAGCAGTACGGCAATGTGAAGGGCGAAGCGTAACCCGAAGAAAGGAAGATCAGAAATGAACAGAAAAGCAATCATGGCAGCGGTTCTGGCTGCCGCAATGCTGACCGCAATGACCGGCTGCGGCGGGGATACCGCAGGAACACCGGCGGCATCGTCCGGTGCAGACAGTGCGGCAGAATCCTCGGCTCCGGCCATGGAGGCTTCCGAGGCGGATCCGGTCGTGGAATCTGTTGAGGTTCCCGGCGATGAAGTGATCGCAGAGGAAAGCGGTGCGGCAGATGGCGAAACCGTACAGATCACGTTTGACTATGTGCTCAACGGCACGCCGATTGTTGTCGGCGAGGAGGCCGCTCCGGTGCTGGAAAAGCTCGGCGCAGAGGACAGTGTTTTTGAGGCACCGTCCTGCGCATTTACCGGCGTCAGCTACTACTATACCTACGGCGGCGTGCAGGTCATCACGTATCCGGATGAACACGATCAGTCGCTCAACCGTCTTTATGAGGTCGATCTGATCGACGATACTGCCGCAACAAATGAGGGCATCAAGGTGGGGGATACCTATGATGACCTGATTGCAAAATACGGCAAGCCTGATCAGGAAACACCGGCCTATGCAAGCTATCAGACAGAGGGCAAGGCGGTGCGCTTCTTCCTGGACGGAGAAAATATCAAGCAGATCGTTTATACGATCGTGATGTAAAAAACGCACGGCGGCACCGTATTGGGGAGTACGGCTGCCGGGGGTTGACAGCAGGTGCAGTCTGTGTGAAAAGACAGTCTGGCTGCGAATATAAAAGGCGATAACGGCGAAAGCCGCGCAATAATCACAAAACAGGGATTGGGGTATTTGTAAGATGGGATTGTTCAGGAAACCAAGTACAGAAAAAATGCGTTACCGTAACCGGATCAGCGTTGACCGCGGGGAATTTCGCGGCAAGGAGATCACGGAGCTGCAAATGCCGGATTCGGTGCTTGTCATTGGGGAGAGCGCCTTCCGGGAATGCAGAAAGCTGTCGCGCGCGACGCTGTCCAACACGCTCTGCGAGATCGGCGCCTACGCGTTCCGTGACTGCGATATGCTGGAAAATGTCGTGATGCCGGGTGAAATGCGGTATCCGGACGGCTCCGGCGGCGTCATCGGGATCGGCTGCTTTGAGGGCTGCGGTCTGCTCCGGGAGATTACGATTCCCGAGGGCGTAACCGTCATCGGCGCGAATGCGTTTCATAACTGCGCTGCGCTGGAGGCTGTGACGCTGCCGCGTTCGCTGCGCGCGATCCGGACAGGCGCGTTCTCCGGCTGCGCAAGACTGAAAACGTTGCGCGTGCAGTCCATGCCGGATCTGATTGCGCTGGATGCGTTTCTCAATACGCCGCAGCAGGAGAAGATTCTTGCTGCACGCAAGCGCGTGCTGACGATCACGCATACGAAATCCTTTGGCCTGCCGGAGATCTATCAGTTCTCGACTTCCTCGCATCTGATCGGTACAGAGCAGAGTGAGAGCAATATGTCCGTCATGCTGGATGCGGTTGACGATACGCGGATCTGTTTCCGCATTACGCAGTATCAGCACGCAGGCGGACGGCATACGGTGCAGGTCAACACGCCGACACGGCTGTTCTACGAGGAGTATGACTGTACGGACAGAGTTGGGCTGCAAAAAGAGGAAATTATTGCAATGTACCGCTGAAAAACAGGAGCTGCCCGAATCGGTCTGCATGACCGGGAACGGACAGCTCCTGCTTGCTTTTTTTGCTCTTTTTCTGCGGAAAAATGTTATGAGCGAAAACACATTTTTCTTCATTTCAGGGCTTGACAAATCAGCCGGAATGTGGTATAATATACAGGTACTCGTTTGGAGGCATAGCTCAGCTGGTTAGAGCGCACGGTTCACATCCGTGAGGTCGCGGGTTCGAGTCCCTCTGTCTCCACTTTTCAGAAATGTCCTAGATGCGTGAAAATCAAGCATCTAGGGCTTTTTTATTGCTTTCAACCGGAAATGAATTTCCGGAATCAGACGCAAAAATGCTGTTTTTTGAAGCTTTTTTCGGGGCAAGTGCACACGAAATTTCGCGTGGATGTTTGTGCCGGATACATTCAAAATCGCGTGCTATGGCGAAAAACACAGATTGCAGAGCTGCTCACGTGTATGAGGTAGATCTATGCGTGTGCACACGAAAAGACGACTGACCAGTTTCCGCTGCTTGCTTGGACGATTTTTCTTCCTTTTACTTCATAAACTGCCGTCCCCGCTGAAAGGCGGGGATATTTTTTTCGTAAGAGTATATTATTCCGCGTCTTCCCCTTCGGTGTCAAAAATGGTATAATAGAGTCCTAAGCAAGTCATTGGACTTCTCTAGACCGCTTGAGGCAGTCTAAATTAGTCCAATGGACTAATTTGGAGTGTTTTAGAC
>JAEEIA010000039.1 GCA_016281125.1 Oscillospiraceae bacterium
AATCCGCTTACCGATCCGGTATTTCTGAAAACTATCAGATCAACGTCTTTTTCGTAGCTTTCAGAATTTCTGGGATTGCATAATACAATATCAAAATAGTCTTTTAATATTCTCGTAATGAAAATATCTTCTTCATAATAAATTCTTCCCTTTGCTTTATAATACAAATCTGTTAAATACAAGACTTTTTTCATAACATCACCATAGATAAATAAATTCCGATTTAGCTGAGCAACACAATTCCTAAAAGGGACTTATAAAAAGGTATCCGCCGCCGCGCCTTGCAGCGCCGCCAGCAGATCCTCCGGCACGCCTCTGGGGCCGCGCACCGATGCGACGCCGTAATCCCGCAGCCGTTCCAGCGGGAACTGCTCCTGCGGATACGCCGCAAGCAGCTTTAAGCGCATGACCGTTTCCATATGCAGCCCGCCCTGATGATAACGGTACGGAATGCCGATCTCCGTCACTTCGCAGGCAAAGGTCACTGCGCCGATCGGCTTTCCCTCGTAGATATAGACCGTGTCCCCGGGGATGAACGCTCCGCTCTGCTTCCAGAGGATTTCTCTGTCCCGCAGCAGCGGCACGGAGATGTCCTCATATTTCGGATTCGCCGGAATCAGCCAGCACTTCGGCTGCGTGCGCTTTTTTCCGGTTCCTTTTGCCGAGGCCAGCGCATAGCTCATTTGCAGCGCGGCGGTCACGCGGTCAAGCGGCACGGTACCGTCCAGCAGAATCGAAATCCAGCTGCTCTTATTCATGTGGTATGCCGGAAAAAAGCCCTTCTGCATCAGCACGGAGCCGAGCATCAGCGGGTCACACTTGACGTTCAGCACATCGCTGACGCCGTCTGTCGGCAGACCGA
Source organism: Oscillospiraceae bacterium (assembly GCA_016281125.1). Taxonomy (GTDB): domain Bacteria; phylum Bacillota; class Clostridia; order Oscillospirales; family Ruminococcaceae; genus Firm-04. Next base: position 863 of record JAEEIA010000039.1, read on the forward strand.
GCTTTTCCCGCCCGACCGGCATCACCAGACCGTACCATTTTCCGTTTTTACAGCGCAAAACCGCGCTTTCCGGCGAACGCGCCCACGGATAATCCGGCGCCGTTCCGTACTGCGCCGCCGCAAATTCCAGCACCGCGGCACGGTCTGCAAACCGTTTTTTCTGATCCGTAATCACCCCTCCGTTTCCTTCTGTGATAATGCTATTGTATCATATTCTGTCTGATTCGTCAATCAAATACCCAAAAATGCCGCGGAAATCTTGTATATTTTCACATTGATTTTTTTCTAATAATGTGCTATAATGCAATTAGAATGCCGTAATGTGTCGGCTCGACTGAAAGTGAGGGATCATAATGCTTTGTCCGGATTGCAAAACAAAGGTACCTGATAAATATACCTACTGTCCGAAATGCGGCGCGTCCATTCCGCTTTACCGCATGGATCAGCACAGCTTCAACCGGTTTATTCCCATTGTGTGCAGCGTGCTCGCCATCGGCAGCCTTGGCACGGTCGCGTATCTGAACAATGTCCGCACCCGGGAGCAGATGCCTCAGACCGTTGCGGAAGAGCCCGCAGCGCAGTCCTCTGCGCCGGAGGAATCCGCAGCACCGGCGGACAGCAGCGCAGGCTTGCAGGGACAGGCTACCGCTTCGTTTGAGAGCGCAGCCCCGGAACCGGCACCTGAGATGCCCGCACTGAGCAGCGCTGTGGTGATCGAGCATGTCGCCCTGCGCCCCGACCGCGCAAGACTGGAGGGCGACGTCAACAGCGACGGCTGCGTCGATGTGACGGACGCACAGCTTGTCCTGTCCGATTACGTCAACCGTCTGAGCGGACTCAACGCGCTCCTGACTGAGGAGCAGCGGAGCAAGGCGCGCGTCACCGGTGATCCGGACGGCCCCTCCTCCGCGGATGCCCAGCTGATTCTGCGTTATTATGCAGCCTGTCTTTCCGACCCGGATCTCTGCGAGGTCGGCATCCGGGCTTGGTATACCGGTCAGGAAGTCATCTGACCCGCCGCCGGGAGTAACTGAATATGATCTACGTTTTTCTTGATACCGCACTCTATATCACAGGGCACGACGGAAAAGAGCTGATTGATCCTGCACAGGGTTATTTTCCGCATCTCGTGCGCCACGCGAAAAACGGCACGCTTCAGCTCGTTATGCCGGACGTCACAAAGGCGGAGATCGAAGCACGAATCTGCACCGCAGCAGACCGCTGCCGTGAGGCAATCAACTCCCTGACACTGCCGATGCCCTCTGTGGAACTGACGCCGCTGATCACAAAACTGCGGAAGGAATACGATCCTTCGGCCGCAGCGGAACAGATCCGGCAGAAGCTGGAGCAGTTCTGGCAGGAAACGAATTGCAGAATCCTGACGGTTTCGCAGATTGATACGGAAAAGCTGAACAGCGCCCGTTCCATCGCTCTGCACGAATGTCATCTGAATGAATACAGAACGGCGTATGCCGCGCAGGCGCTGGCGGATTTCCGGAATACGCAGATGCAGCCGGGGGATACGCTGATCACGATCACATCGTCCGTCAATCATTCTTTATATCTGAGCAGCTTCGTTCCGGGCATCCGGGTTTTCTCCAGTATGCACGAGATGCAGCAGCAGCTGTTCTGCCGGAACCGCGAGATGATCGCCCTGCTCAACGAAGGCATCCATGAACTGGAGTTGGAGGAGCGGATCCTTGAGGAACTGGACGGCTTTGATTTCAGCCTGACGATGCACAGCGCGTCGGTATCGCTTGAATACGAGAGCCTGGAAGCCGAACTGGAAACCGATCCGGAAACCGACAAGCCGCGTATGGAAATCACGGGATATGAAGTCATCGACGAGGGCAGTGCGCTGCTTTCGTTTGAAGCGACAGTGAAAATCACACTGCTGAACGTCACATATCCTATATACGAACACGATAATTTCAGAGAGATCAGCGAAATCGAATACCGCACTGAGGATGTCACGGAAACCCTCCGCCTTTCCGGCTGGATGGAGATCTGGGGCAAGTTTGATGCGGAGGAAAACATCGAGTTTGTCGAGGACGTGAACGATCTTGAATTTGACAGCGATACCGGCTGGCTGAATACTGAATCGCTGTACTGAACAGTGTATCGCATCATAATTGTATATGAAAAGCCCTTGCATACGCGGTATGCAAGGGCTTTGTTTGTCGGTGAAGTTCCGGTTTCAGGGGGCGCCCTCTATCGCAGGGCGTCCCCTCTTGCCGCTCTGCGGCAATTCACCCCTTGCGGAGCTCTTGAACGCAGGGGGAGTTTCGCCGTCTGCGGACGGCGACCAGAGGCTCCTCGCCTCTGGACTCTCGCAAACTTTTGAAAAAGTTTGATCAAAACTTTTATTATGGGTTTCTTAATGACCAGAACCCCTTTGGAACCACTCAATAAGAAAAATAAAGCAAATACATCACTTTCATAAAAACTTCATGGGCATATATCCCTTAAGCAGAGGCTTGGGGACAGTGCCCCCATTATCAATCCATCGGAGATACCGCTTTCGGCAGTCAGAGAATGAAGCAGATCAGGCCGCTGCATCCCTCGTTGATGACGCGCTCCAGCGTTTCCTGCAACTTGATGCGCGCCTCCGCGGGCATCTTGCTCAGCTTGGCGTGCAGCCCCTCATTCACCAGCTCATGCAGCGATTTCCCGAAGATATTGGATTCCCAGATCTGCGCGGGATTCTCCTCAAACTCCCGCAGCAGATACAGCACAAGCTCCTCGCTCTGCTTCTCGCTGCCGACAATCGGGCTGACCGTTGTCTGAATCCCCGCCTTCATGATATGCAGCGACGGCGCAGACGCCCGCAACCGGACGCCGTACCGCCCGCCCTGCCGGATCATCTCCGGCTCCTCCAGCGTCAGCTCGCCCGCCTCCGGCATGATGATGCCGTAACCGGTCGCCTCGGCCTCCTCCAGCGCCGGACGGATCCGCTCATACGCCCGCCGGATCCGCGAGAGCTCCAGCAGCACCGGGAACAGCTCGTTCTCGCTCTGAATCTCGATGCCGGTTTCCTCCCCGAGAATACGGTAAAAGAGCGCGGGATCCAGCAACAGCCGGAGCGTGACGGTTCCGGTGCCCGCTGCAATCCGCCGGATCGAAGCCTCCTGAATATACGGACAGTCCCTGATCTGATCCGGCAACGTGCGGGCATCCCGCATCACCGTGAGCCCCTGCGCAGCCTTGCGCACGGCGTCAAAGACCGCGGTTTTCAGCCAATGCCCCTGTTCCAGCGCGGGCAGCCAGTGCGCCGTTTCCACATTGACCTCCCGGATCGGGAACATATCCAGCAGTCTGGTGAGAATCTCCCGGACGGTATCCTCATTCAGCGAAAGGCAGCTGACCGCGAGTGCCGGGGCGCCGTACTGCCGTTCCAGCTCTGCCGCAAGCCCCTGCGCCGCCTGCGATTCCGGCTCGACACAGTTCAGCAGAATCACGAACGGCTTGCCGAGCGCCTGCAGCTCCCCGATGACGCGCGCTTCCGCTTCGGCATATTCCGCGCGGGGAATGTCCGTCACGGAGCCGTCCGTCGTGACGACCAGCCCGACCGTCGAATGCTCCGAAATCACCTTCTGCGTGCCGATTTCTGCCGCCATATTGAACGGGACATCCTCATCGAACCACGGCGTTTTGACCATGCGCGGCGCCTCATCCTCAATATACCCGAGGCTGCCCGGCACGATGTATCCGACGCAGTCGATCATGCGGACGGAGAGCTGCGCGCCCTCCGGCAGCGTGATCTCCACGGCCGTTTCCGGCACAAATTTCGGCTCGGTCGTCATGATCGTGCGGCCGCCCGCGCTCTGCGGGAGCTCATCATTTGCCCGGGTACGGCGCGCCTCCTCCGGGATATTCGGGATGACGACAGTTTCCATAAAACGCTTGATCAGCGTGGATTTTCCTGTCCGGACAGGGCCGACCACGCCGATGTAGATATCGCCGCCTGTGCGCTGCGCGATGTCCGCGTAAATATCATTCATAATACTCCTCCGGTCGATTCAGATTCACTGTTATGTGCCTGCCGGGATCAGCAGCATCTGCGGAGCGGTCAATGAATCCGCGGAAATGTCGTTCTCCGCACGGATTGCAGATTCCGCAGCGTGATACCGTCTGGCAATCTCCCAGAGTGACTCCCCCGGCTGCCCGAAATACAGCCGCAGCGCATACTGCCCGTTCTCCGGCAGCCTTGATTCTGCGTCGATCTGCACATCCGTCAGCAGCGTGCAGGTTTTCTGCTGCATCATCTGCCCGCTGATCAGCAGCTCCGTTTGCAGCGTGACGCTGTCGGAACCGGTCAGCGTATACGAACAGTTCTGTACCGTGACCGGCGGCAGCATCCCTGCGCTCTGCGGCAGCGTCCAGGTAAACGGCGCCCGCTGCTCCAGCATCAGCGGGTGCGATTCCGCATCCGCCGCGAGCACATAACCGTGCAGCGTTCCGGATATGACCGTTCCGCCGTTTTCTTCTGCCGTCCGGAGCGCTTCCGGCTCTGCCCATGCCGCATAGACCTTTGTGATGACCGCATCCGGCTGCGTGAGCGTCAGCTTTTGCCGGAACCGCTCGGAAACCGGTACCGGCGCAGTCAGAACCGGAATCTGCTCTGCCAGCGGCTCCGCCGGGTGTACCGTCGAATACAGATCGGTCAGCAGCGCCGCGCTGCTCTGCCGGACAGCCTCGCAGTCCAGCACAATTTCCAGATCCGCGTGAAGCAGACGGATATCCCCGTCGTTCTCCGATTCCGCCGTCAGGGTAATCCCCGCGGCGCGCGCAGTCACAAGGCAGGTCATGTCATCCGCAAGACCGTCCTGCTCGGCAATCTGACTGAACGGCAGTACGGCGGTGAACGATTCAATCCCGCCTGCCGCGGCATACAGCAGCGTGACTGCGACCTCGCCCTTGACAACCAGCTTTCCCGCGACAATCCGCGTTTCCGTGACCGTCGGCGTACTCTGCTGCCGCAGAACGGAGAGCAGCGCGGGCTGCGCATCCGGCAGGCGAATGTCCTCCGAGAGCGTGAAGTGCTTTTGCGTCTGCAAAAACTGCGATACAAAGCTGAACGGCTCTGCACGGGTCTGGACATGCAGTCCCTCTGCACCGCTGAGAACCGTTCGCGGCTGCACGCCGGAGCAAGCTGCCCGGATCCGCACGGCACCGCGCAGGTCAATGCGCCGCGGGCTGACCGCACGACAGTTGAGATAGGACGGCTCTGCGGTCATACTGACGCGGAGCTGACCGGACTCCCCTGCACCCGCGGGCAGCTCCACCCTGCCGGTGTGCGTGAGCTGCTGCGTCAGCGCCTGTACGGTATCGGTTTCCGCGCCGCAGTAGAGCACATGCAGCACGGTATGCAGTGTATACGGAACGGCACCGTCTGCGGGCGGTTCCGCAAGGACGACCGTTTCCGCGGTACAGCTGAGCAGGCGGAAAAAATCGGGGTAATAATCCGGCAGAACGTAATCGAGCTCGATGCTCTGTTCCTGCTCCGGATCCGGGAGCTTCAGCGGCGTGAGTACGGTTTCCTGCCGCAGTGTCCAGTTGCTTTCCAGTGTCATGGTGATCCCTCCGGTTTCTGCGGCGGCTGCCGCAATGCTTGGTATATTGTATGCATGTCCGGAGAAAAAAAGAACCGCGGACGCCCGTGTGAATAAGGTATCTCCGATGGATTTATAATGGGGCTCCGCCCCAAACCCCGCTTAAGGGACAGATGTCCCTTAAGAATCCCATAACAGATGAAAAACGGGATTCCGAAGGCCATGTCCCTTCGGAATCCCGAAATCTATCTTTGCTGCGTGCGGGGCAAACGCCCCGCCGGACGCACCTTATCCTGCCAGCGCATCCATAAAATAGGAGGAGCCGTTGCGTGCGTCAAATTTTGCCGCAATCTCTTTGCACTGTGCAAGCAGCGCATCCGCCTGCATCAGAAGCTGCGCGGAATCCGCATCCGGCAGCGAAAGTCCGGCCTCTGCCGCCCTGCGGAACAGCCGCTCCGCGCCGCGGTCAAACCAGAAGCAGAGATACGGATTCCGCGAGCCCTCGCGCAGTGCTTTGTTCTGCGCATAAAACCGCAGTCCCTCCGCCGGATCGGTCAGCGCAAACCAGCACAGCATCATGCCGATCGGCTCCAGCTGGAACCGGTTGCCTGCGCACAGCTGCCGCAGCGGCTTTGCATACTGCTCCGCACCGGTCAGATCCCCGCGCTGCAATGCGTCCGCCAGCAGCGAAAAATATGTCTTGCAGGGCACCTCCTCCGTGCGGAGATGATTCCGGAAAATCTCATCCGCGGCGGCATGTGCCTTTTCCGGATTGCCGATCTGCAATTCAAACCGCACCTGCGTATCCAGATCGTTTGTGTGCCCGTCGCTCATGTCGTCACGCGGCGCCTCCAGGAACGCCTCATAGTCCATACGCATTTTGGCACGGTCGCTGAATTGGTAGAATATTGCGCGTTTGTCGTACCATGAGCGCAGGGAGTATCCGTTTTTGAGCAGCTCGCGCCGGAACTCCGAAAACCATTGCAGCACCTGTTTTTTCTCGATCTGATAAAACTCCGTGGACGCCTCGACAATCCACTTGAACATCCAGAGTGTGTCCCATGTCCATTCCGCAGCAAGTTCCGGATTCCGGTGCGTGATCGCAAGATACTGCGGAAAATCCACAAGCGCCTGATAGCGGTCGCCGGAAAAGACGGACTCATGAATCAGATCATGATGAAATTGCAGTGCGGAAGCGTCGTCCTTTGCGCGCTCCGCTTCGGTGATGGCCGCGCGGATGGCACGCATCCGCGGGTCACCGGGCTGCATGGATTTGTAGGTTTGCATCATGGCTGCGGGATCGTAGCCGTTCATATTTTGTTCTCCTTTTTCCTGTTGTTGCTTTGTTTTTCGTGATTCTGCCTGTCGGCGTTCTCCCTTGTTCTATTGATAACCATCAAGGCAGCAGCATTATTCCAGACTCCAGTTCAGCAGCTGAAGCAGGCCGCTGTTGAGCGTCTGCATCTCGTGGCTTCGCATCGGATAACCGCCGGTCAGCAATGCCTGCACATACAGAATTTCGATGCAGCAGCGCAGCTTTTCGGTATCCGTCACGCTCATCAGCCGCCGGATCAGCGGATTGTCCGTATTCAGGTAGAGCTTGGCGATGGCCTCCTCCTGATACTCCGCAGCAAATGCATCGAGCATCCCGCGGAACAGGTCTGCGGTCTGCTCCATGGAGTGCCGGATGTCCCGCAGGAGCAGCGCCTCCTCATTGACCGTATACAGCACCGGCATGTCCTCCGGCGCAAAGCGCTTCAAAGCCGCCGCACAGTCATAGGGCGCAAGCAGCTCGTTGCATTCCGCCAGCAGACGCAGCGCCGCGGCGGGATCGGAAAGCTCCGGCTTTTCCAGCATTTCGTCAAGACGCTCCGGCTTCATCTGAATAACCTGTATCTCCGAACGCAGCAGCGGCATCCGTTCCAGCAGCTGCGCAACATAGGTATATCCCGCATTGACCAGCAGCGTATCCCTTGCGCGGGAAATCGCCGCAACCTGCCGGTATTCGTCATTGAACGGCGTATAATACACCGGCATATCCATTTGCAGAAGATTGCTGCCGGTCAGGGTGCCGAATGAGGTTTCAAAGCTGAGATACGGGAAAAATGCGCGGTAGAGCGCGTCGTCCTCAACGGCCACGGACTGCACCGCGAGCCGGTGCGTGCGGACGATCATTTGCAGAAGCGATTCGTTTTCCTCCGCAAGCCGCCGCAGATAGCCGGTGATGCAGTCAGAGAGCTGCTCCCGCGCGCGCAGCAGATCGTCGTTTTCGTAGAAGTCCTCTCTTGAGGCTGTCGGCTGCAGGCCGTTCGTATTGACAAAGCAGCGCAGGAAAAACGCCCACTTCGGAAGCAGTCTGCCGCCGTCCTCGGTCAGCAGCATATTTTTCAGATAAATGCGGTGCGAGTGCTTGGCGGTCGGGGCGGTTTCCGAAGAGAGGATATACGCGACACCGGAGAACAGCCCGTCCGGGGAATCCAGCGGGATATACCCGAGAAAGCCCGTATGGAACAGCAGCTCACCGAGCTTCATCACCTGCTCATACTGTGTATCGCCCTGCGGAAACGGCGGATTCAGGCGGGTGCGCTGATCGCCCTGCACCAGCCAGATCGGCTCCGGCAGCGGCAGACCGTAATACTGCACGAGTTCGGTCAGGCGCTCCGCGGTGAAATATTTTTCGGCAGCCTTTTTCGGGGAAAGCAAAATGCGGGTGCCGGGCGCGGAAAGCGGTTCGCAGGGGGTGATGGTATAGGTGCCGTCGGGCTTGCCGCACCATTCCAGCGACTGCTCCGGCGACTGCACAGAGCATGTCTGCACACGAATCATATCGGATACGAGAAAGCAGGAAAGCAGGCCGATTCCGAAGCGGCCGATGTAATCCTGCTGCACCTTGCCGGAGGTCAGATCATGCTTGGAGGACTGTCCGATTACGGCGAGAAAGCGGTGGATTTCCGATTCGGTGAGTCCGGTGCCGGTATCGGCAAAACAGAGCAGCGGAACGCCGTTCTCCTCTGAAAGTGTGAGCGTAATCTCATTGCGGTCTGTATTCTGCGGATAATGCAGCCGTTTTGCTGCGATTGCATCCACGGCGTTTTGCAGCAGCTCGCGGATGAACACATCCGGAGAGCTGTAAAGGTGATTGGAGAGAATGTCGATCATTCCGCCGAGGTTGACCTGAAACAAAAAGGAATCCTGCGGCATTAAACAGCCTCCTTTCGGATCTTTTCCCTATCATACCATAATTTGACAAAAAATGCAAGGGGACATGCATGACGGGGTGCGGCACCGGCATTCATTTCTTATAGGTATCTGCGATGCATTTATCATGAGGGCTCCGCCTTCAAACGCCCTCCAAAGGGACGGTGTCCCTTTGGAATCCCGCTGCAAAAAATCCCTCCTCATGAATGGGGAGGGATTTTTAGAAATGAGAGTCCAGAGAGGCACAGCCGCTTTGGCAGGGGTGTGGGGACAGCGTCCCCACGACAGATCCGCAGGAGGCACCTATAAAAGTAAATGCCGATACCGGGAGCTTATGGATTATCCGATGACGTCGGCTGCAAAGAGAACCAGCAGCATTGTCAGTATCAGCACGACCACGCCTGCGATGAAGGCTGCAACTGCAAATTTCCGATGCTGGTTTTTATCCATTTTGCCCGTGATCTGCATCAGTCTGACATAGCTCATGATCGAATAGATCAGTCCGATCGTGGCCCAGAATGTCAGTACGGAGTGAAACACTTCACTGCTTCTGTACAGACGGAACACAACAATGGCGCCGATGATCCCGAATGCGACCGCTGAGGCGGCCGTCATGCCGAACAGCGATTTCGTGATCTTTTCCTTTTCTGCGTTGGTATAGTCTGCGACCATGACCAGCGTTTCTTTCATATCCTTGTTCATTGTTTCACGCTTCCTTTCTCCGCTCAACAGCTCGCGGATCTCAATGTCATAAAAATCTGCCAGTTCAATCAGCAAACTGATGTCCGGCATGGTATTGCCGTTCTCCCATCTTGATACCGAGCGTGACGAAACGCCGAACTGCTCGGCAAGCTGTTCCTGTGACAGATTCTTTTCCTTTCTCAGTTCTCTGAGAAGGGCTCCGATTTTGATTTGGTCCATGTCGTCCTCCTTTCGGAATTATCATAGCAGATTTACCCGGAAAATACCACGACACAGCGTGAGAGATGCTGTGCTTTTGAAACCGGACAGCCGTGTCCGGTTTTCGTTTTTCGCGGATTTACGTGCTTTTGATATTCCAATAAAATTTTCCCGGAACAGAAACAATAACATGATTTTTGCCAATAGAAACGCCATAGCATCCCTGACGACCGTCAGAAATCCTATGGCATTCTGCTTCTGTATCAGCGCTGCGGCATCAGTCGTCAGCGTTCTTTTTCTTCTTTTTCTTTGCTTCGTCGGCTTCCGCAGCCTGCAAGCCGGACATGCCGCCCGTGCGTCTTGCCTTGCGTTCCTTTTCCTCCTGCTGCTTGGCCTCGACCTGCGTGATATTCTCGTGAATTGCCCACTTCTTGATGCGGATTTTGTTCCGCTCTGCGCCGGTTTCCAGAACAACCGTGTCATCCTCGACCTTCAGCACGATGCCGACAATGCCGCCCGCCGTGCAGACCTCGTCACCGACATGCACGTTCTCACGCATCGCCTGCGCTTCTTTTTCGCGCTTCTGCTGCGGACGGAGCAGAATAAAATACAGCAGAACCAGAGCAATCGCAAACGGAATCAGCTGAATCAGCATCGCACCGGTCGTATTGACATTTCCGGTGTCGGCTGCCGCTGCGCCGCCCTCTGCAAAAACCGTCGCACTCAGCGATGTGCAGGCTGCTGCCGCGCTGACCGCTGCGGCTCCGAGTTTGTTCATCATCTTCATGATCATTCACCTTTCATAATGGAATCATACTGTTCCATTATAGCATATAAACAGGAAAAATGCAATGGGTAACAGCGGAAAATTTGCGATGTACGCTTAATTATTCCGCAGGTCAAAGGGTTCCGCCTCATTTGTCAGCGCAAGGTCCAGAATTTTGCCGAAGAACCGCGCCGGATTCCGCAGAACACGCTCGCCCAGCTCCTCTGCGCTCTCCTTTGAAGGGGCAGAAATCCGCAGGAAAAACATCTCCTGCCCGTGATCCATACAGCGTAAACAGAGCCGGCAGCCCTGCTCCGCGTCCTCATAGCTGATGTGCAGATCGCGCAGCGCCTTTTGCCGCGTCACATAATGCAGTGCTTTCAGATGCACCTGGTCACGGAACACCTTCGGCACCATAAGCCGCAGATTCTGCGCGTTGCGGCTGCCGGTTTCCGTCAGGACACAGCAGTTTTCGCCGTCCTCGTCCGGCATCATGACCACGGCGCCGTGATCGATCAGCGCGCCGAGGCTGTCCGCATACAGAAAATAATTCAGAAAGCCGCCGCCCACAATGATATCATAAAGCCAGCGCTCCGGCAGCTTGCCCTGAAACCGCAGCAGAATATCACTGAACAGAATGCTCCGCTTCCACTGCTCCAGCTGCGAAAGCTCGGGTGCCGGGATCGGATTTTGCAGCATAATATGCGGCGCGGGATCCGCGGTTTCCAGCTCCGGATAAAACGCCATTTGTCCCGGCAGATCAATATTCTCCTCCTCCGGCAGTTGCTCCGGCTTCATATGCTGCACCTCCTCCAGGCTCCGGTTGGATCAGATAAAATTCGGATAATCAAGCATATGCGACACAAGCGCAATGCACATGGCCGCCTCAACCGACGGCACGGCCTCCGGCACAAGGCACGGATGCGGCGCATCGCCGCTCTGGAGAACCTCATTCGTCATCGCGGAATAATCGACTGTTTCCTGCGGTTTCTGAATGGATGCCGTCGGCTTGACCGCAATATCGAAGCAGATCGGCATACCGGACGAAATGCCGCCGAGAATGCCGCCGTGATGATTCGTCTGCGTTTTCACATGGCCGTGATCGTCCACGTAAAACGGATCATTGCACTGGCTGCCGGTCATTTTCGCGGTGCGGAAGCCGTCGCCGAATTCCAGACCGCGCACGCCCGGAATACCGAACACCAGCTGCGCAATGGAGTTTTCCAGCCCCTCAAAAATCGGGGAACCGATTCCGGCGGGGACATTGACCGCATAGCATGCAATCGTTCCGCCGAGTGACTCGCCGCCTGCCGCGGCATTCTGAATATCCGCGAGCATTTTGCGTCCCTGCGCGGGATTGCTGACCGGGAATCTGCGGTTCCGGATTGCCAGAAGCTCCTCCTTTGTGACATTCGTCGGGGAAAGCGGTCTGTCCTTGATGTTGTGGATCGAGGTGATCTGCGCACCGACGTAAATGCCGCGGCGCTCCAGCATCTGCTGGCAGACCGCACCCGCAAAGCAGAGCGGAATCGTCATGCGCTCCGAGAGATGCCCGCCGCTGCGGACGTCCGCAAAGCCGCGATAACGCATCGCGCCGGTATAATCCGCATGGCCGGGGCGCGCAATCCGCGAAAGCGACTGATAATCAACGGGCTGCATCCCGCGCGGGTTGTTCAGGAACGCACAGAGCGGTGAGCCGGTTGTGCGGTTGCCGATCAGGCCGGACAAAACCTGCGGGAAATCCAGCTGTTCCTGCTGATGCGCCGGATCATCCGGCAGGAAAACGGAACGGGTTCTGCGCGTCATAAACCGCGCAAGCTGCTCAAGATCAACATATTCTCCCGGCGGGATATTGTCGAGGACAACACCGATTGCCGGGCCCTCAGCCTCACCGAACAGTGAGATACTGATCCGATGATTCCAAATTGAAGCCATATGCGCCTCCGAAAAGAAAATTCTGTATTTATTATACCACAGGCGCAAGAAAAACACAAGTGTTTTTTGTCGGCGTGATCGCCGAGGGCAGAAGCCGAATGTGCCTCCGGCGATGATACCTCTTTGTTGGCAAACAAAAACGGAGAGGCAGAACCTCTCCGTTTCATGATTACTGATCCTTACGCTTCGGTGCGACAAGTGCCGCCGCCGTGACCGCGAGCAGCAGACCCGCAGCCGCTGCACCGGATCCGACATCGCCGGTCTTGACGCCCTGAACGGCAGGCTTGGTGCCTCCCTGGGCAGTCGTTGCGACGTTGTTCGGATTGATGTCGCGGGTGGTCTTCTTCGTGATCGGCTCCGTTACGGGCTCGGTGGTTTCCGGCGTGGTAACCGTGACCGGCTCGGGCGTCGTTTCAGGAGGCGGTGCAGGTGTCGTTTCGGCCGTCGTCACAATGACAGGCTCGGGGGTTGTCACTGTCGTCACAACCGGCGGCTGCGTCACCGGGACGGTGGTCGTTGTAACCGTTGTCGTGGTCGTCGGTGCCGGTGCGGACGTTGTCGTCACAACAGGCACGCGAACCTTGATCCAGCCGTTCACAGCTGCGCTCGGCACATCGTATGTATCTCTGTCGAGCAAATGCAGAACATTTATCGTCAGCGGATACGTATCGCCGTCCTTGGCTGTGTCCGGAACCTGGAAATGCACTGTATAAAGCGTACCGTCATCCGTGCAGTTGGCCGAACCCATAGATCCGAGCGCAATAATCTGCTTGTCACGGTTCAGAGTAAATTCTGTCATCAGCTTGCCGTTTGCCGGGCCGGGCTCCATCACGGGTTCGCCGTCCTCACCAACTTTGACAGTCAGGTTCGGATCATAAACCAGCTGCAAACCGCAGTCAGCATAACCGGTGTTGCCGGAGAGCGAAACACGGAAATCAACCGTTTCACCGGGCGCAGCATAAACCTGATCCGCGATGATATTGACCTTGTCCGCTTTCAGCTCTGAAGAACGCTCATTCAGATCGACTGTTTCAAATGCATTGGCAGAGAATGCCGCTGCACCGAACACAGCCAGCGCCGCTGCACAGCACAGTATTGCGGACGTTTTTTTCAATGAAAACATCTGTACTCTCCTTTTTCTGACAGAACTGCTTTATCGTGCTTTCAGTTTTTCGGAATAAAAACGGGCAGGGCAGCTGTTACCCTGCCCGTTTTTGCTGTGTGGTTAGTCTTCGTAGCTGTCGCCGTAGAATTTGTCAAGGAGATCGTAGCCGACTGCGTCTTCCCACGTGTAATCATCGTGTCCGGAAACAGTCTTCCAAGTGTAGTACTTGAGGATGCACTGTGCATCGTCGGCCGCAACCTTCAGCGGATTCTCGATCGGATCGGTTGCCTTGCTTCCGTCGCGGTATCTGACGTTGACCAGATAGAAGATCAGGCCGTCCTCACCGTCGAACTCCGGATTGTCGCTGAGCTTGTAATCCGTATTGCCAGCCACATAGTAGTTGGTGTAGAATCTCAGCGTGCTCTGTGCGTCATCCGCACTCACGACGTTGTCGAGGTTGTAGTCACCCTTGACGCCGATGAAGATGTTGAAGTCGCCCAGATAGATCGGATCGGTACCAAGCATCTTCGCATCCTCATCCGTGCTTTCGGTCGGATGGAAGTACGTTCTCATCGCATACTTGTTCGCATGCTTTGCCTGGAGTGCCTGCATCGGCGTGTAGTTCGAGCCAAGCTGTGCTTTGATCTCGTTCTCCCAAACCATGATCGGGCTGTTCTCGGTGTAAAGCGGATGCGTTTCGCCGGTGATGTCGATGTTCTTGGTATCAAATGCCTGTGCAGTGGTAGCCGTGCCGGTACCGTCAGCGCTGTACGTGAAGACAGAGCCGTTCGGTGCGTGCATCGGGTTGCCCAGAGCGTCGCAGACCTCGTTGTTCTCATTGACATAGAACTTGTAGAGTGTCAGCGAAGCTGCCAGACCCTTCAGACCGCCGCTCTCCTTGAAGGAGCGCGTATCGTGCGACCAGTAGTTGACACGGGTCGGAGGTGTGAAGGAAATCGAGTAAGAGGTCACAACCTTGATATTCTGAGCGGTTGTGCCGGTGCCAGGATTCGGTGTGGTTTCTGTGCCCGGAGTGAACGGATCAGTGGTTTCACTCGTATTCGGAGCGGTCGTTTCACTCTGGCTCGGAGCGGTGGTTTCGCTCTGGCTCGGAGCAGTAGTATCACTCTGGCTCGGAGCAGTGGTATCACTCTGGCTCGGAGCAGTGGTATCACTCTGGCTCGGAGCAGTGGTATCGCTCTGGCTCGGAGCAGTGGTATCACTCTGGCTCGGAGCAGTGGTATCACTCTGGCTCGGAGCAGTGGTATCGCTCTGGCTCGGAGCAGTAGTATCGCTCTGGCTCGGAGCAGTGGTATCGCTCTGGCTCG